>JAHFOS010000156.1 GCA_023261545.1 bacterium | reverse complement strand
AACCTCGGTGACAAGTACCGCAACGTCATCGGCATCTTCATGAACCAGATCCTGGAGGGACGCAAGCTGAGCATTTTCGGGGACGGCCACCAGACGCGCGCCTTCTCGCACATCGCCGACGTCGCTCCCATCATCGCGCAATCCATCGAGAACCCCGCTTGCCATGGCGAGGTCTTCAACGTGGGCGCCGACGAGGCGGTGAGCGTCGGCGATCTCGCCCGCGCGGTGATGCGCGCCATGGGCCGCGAAATGGAGGTCGAACACCTGCCCTCCCGCCAAGAAGTCCAGCACGCCTACGCCAGCCACGACAAGCTGCGCCGCTTCTTCCCGGCGCCTCCGCCCCTGCCGCTTCACCAGGGCCTGGAACGCATGGCCGAGTGGGCGACCAGGGCCGGAAGCCGCAAAAGCCGTGACTTCGAGAATATCGAAATCCGCAAGAACCTGCCGCCCTCCTGGGCGGGGTGAAGCCTCCTGGACGACGAGCACTTCTTGAAGCATGTGACTTGTCTTCTCCGCGCTCTCCGCGTCTCCGCGTGCAAGAAAATTTCCGCCTTAAGCGATGGTGTGAAAAATGAAAAAGAAGGCTGGGATTTGTTCACGCGGAGACGCGGAGAACGCGGAGGGGGGACGCGGCTGTTGGTGACTTTTTGATTCCGTCCGCAGGGTTAGTCAGAAGCCCCGGAATTTTTTAGCGCGTCCGCGACGACCAGCGCGGCGCGGTGCGCGCCTTGGCGCGTCAAGTGCACGTTGTCCCAGAAGAAGTCGCCGGCATTACCAGCGGCGAAAGTTTCCGTGAGGTCTCCGAGGGCTGCGCCGTGTTTCCGGGCGGCCACACGGATAGCCGCGTTGAAGCGCGCCAAAATATCCTGCTGGAGCGGCGGAGTGCCGCCCAAATCATAGGGCGGCGTCAGCAACACCAGGCGCGCACCTTTTTCATGGCCCAGCCGGCACATGCGGTCTAGATCCGCGGCGTAGCGCGGCAGGGTGCGTTCTACCACGGCCAAGGCGTCGAATTCGCGCTTTCCGGTCCGCGCCGCCTCCACGGCGCGGTTGTCGGCGGCGTAGTCGAACTGATTCCTGCGCCGGCGCAGCCAGTATTGCGCGAAGTCGCCGATACCGCCACCCCACCAGCCAAAGGCGCGCTCCGCCACGACCCGCTCCGGGACCGCGTAGAAATCCTTGCCGTGGAAATGGATGTCGCGCACCATCACCGTGGCCAGGTTGGCGATGAGGAAATCGGGTTTGATTTCGGACAGCAGCTCATCTAGTTGCAGCAGCACCTCGCGCTCGGTGAGGTGGCCGCGCGCGGCGCTCCAGACGACGCAGTTCGCCCCGCGCGCGTCCAGGAGCTCCTGAAGCGCGAAATGATAATCGAGCGCCGTGCAGGAACCCGCGGACAAGGCCAGGCGCTCCCCCGGACGCGGTGGCCGGCCGTAGAGCCCATGTTCGTTGACGCGGTCGCGCAGCCCCGAGATCCTGCCCGGGGGATAGACGCGGCGGCCTGTGGCCGGGGCGAACTCAAAAAGGGTCGCCACTTCATCGTAGTCCTGGAGCTGGTCCCAGTATTCAAAGGCCGCTGAAAGCATGAAGATGACACCAAAGCCCAGAGAGGTGACAGCCCAGCGCATGGCGAGGTTTTACTTCCCGCTGGAAAACGGGGGAGGGCCGCCCTTCAGGCGTGTTCCGAGCCCCATCTTTTTGACGATCTCATATTCGCGCTGCGTCACGGGCTGCACCGAGAGCCGCATCCCGCGTTTCAGGACCAGCAGGCCGGTCAAACCTTCCGTGCCGCGAAGCTCGTCCAGTGACACCAGACGCGCGAACCTGGCGACGAACGCCACCTCCACCGTGATCCAAACAGGTGCCTCGGGCCGGCTTTTAGCGTCAAAGTACGGGCTTTGGGCATCAAGGGCCGATGGATCCGGATGCCCCGCCCGTGACACGCGGGCGAGCCCCGCTACCCCGGGCGGCTCGCAGCTCGAATGATAGAACAAAACGCCGTCTCCGACCTTGAAATCGTCGCGCAGGAAATTGCGCGCCTGGTAGTTGCGCACGCCCTCCCAGCTCGTTGTGCCGTCACGCTCCAGCGCCTCGATGGAGTACACATCAGGCTCGCTCTTCATGAGCCAGTAACCCGTCGCTTTCACGCGTGCGGAGCGCCGGGATCTTTGGAGCCCTCCGCGAAGTGGAAGGCGGCGAGCGCCAGGGCCGAGAGCAGGTACATCAGGGCGAAATCGCCGGCGGCATTGAAGCCGAAGCGGTTGAAGACGACGCCGGTCGTCTCGTCGAGGTAGTAGGCGTGGATGAGCCCCACGAATGAACAGGCCGAGGCCGTGAGCAGCCAGGCCGCGGCCGCGAGGAAGCGGCGCTCGATGATGTACACGGCGGCGGCGGCCAGGATCATCCCTGTGAGCAGGAAGCCCTGGCTCAGGGCAATGACGCCGCGCAGGTGCAGTCCCATCTCCGTGACTCCGCCCATCACTTTGGCGATGTTGGTGCCGGCGACAACCAGCACCGGGCCCAGGATGGCCTCCTTGAGCCAGGCGGCGATGGCGGGAATAAGCCCGAGGACGACGGCCAGGGCGTGCGCGCGCGGGGTTTCCGAGAACGCCTGAGCGGTCATGATCACGCCGATCCACAGCAGGATGCCCAGCGTCGCCTCCAGCGGAATGAAGCTCAGCACCAGGCTCACCGCTCCCGTGAGGCAGATGAGGGTGATGGCGGCGCCGTTGGCCACCGAGTAGCCCGCCCGCGCGCCCATGGCTTTCCAGGCCGGGTGGCCGATGTAGATGGTCGTGGGGAAGGGGCTGCCGCACAGGCCGGCGGTCAGCGTGCCCAGGCCGTTGGCCAGCAGCGAAGGTCGCGTGGGGAAGCGGTCGCCAGCGGCTTCCGCGCTTTCCAGGTTCTGCAGCGAGCCGATGGCGTTGAACAAGCCCATGGGCACGATGACGGAAAGGAAGCCCATGGCCGCGGGGTCGCGCAGGGAGGCCGCCAGATCATGGAGGTGCAGCCCGGGCCAGTGCAGCGTGGCGCTGAACTCCAGCGGCGGAGGCGCGAAGCCCGGTTGGCCCAGGGCCTTGCCAATCCACGCCAGCGCCGTGCCCAGCACCACGGCCACCAGCCCGCCCGGCAGGCCGAAGGGCAGGCGCACCCGCGCGGCGTAGCTCGTGAAGATCAGGAACATGGGCAGCAGCGCGAAGGCGGGGTTGGCAAAGATCTGGAAGATGAAGCCCATGGAGATGAAGGTGATGGCGATGCCGGCCAGCGCCGAGAGCAGCGCGGCGCGCGGCGTGTTGCGCCGCAGCCAGTCGCCGCAAAAGGCGCCGAGACACTCGATGACGCCGCTGCCGATGCAGGCGAACAGGCCCGCGCGCCACGCCGCCTCGGCGTCGCCCCCGCTGGCATCGTAAACGGGCTTCATCACGAAGAAGATATAGGCGAAGAGGCTCGGGGTGTTGATGCCGTAGGGCAGGGCGGTGACGTCCGCGCGGCCCGTCGCGGCCATGAGCCGGCGCGCCTGCCAGGCGTAGAAGATGTTGCCGGCCAGGATGGACACGGCGGCCCCGGGGAGGATGCGCCCGGTCACCAGCTCGTCGGGAAACTTGAGGACGAAACGGCACAGGCTGTGGATCAGCAGCAACTGCAACAGGTTGTCTATGAACAACCCGAAAAAGCCATCAATGTCCCCGCGCGCGAACAACCTCTGCGGCATGGCGAATTTCCTGCAAAAAACCGGGCGATTTATAATGGTCCAGCGTTAAATAACAGATGGCACCCAGGCTTGCGGCGCGGGTCAGAAGATAAGGTTCCTGTCCCGGTACTCACTAGGCGTGCAGCCGACGATGCTGCGGAACAGCTTGGAAAAATGATAGGGGTCCGCGATGCCGCTGCGCCGCGCCACCGCGCCGATGGGCTGGTGGCTGGTGGTGAGCAGCAGTTTGGCGCGCTCCATGCGGGAGTGTCGCAGTTGGTTGAGGGGGGAGCGGCCTAGATGGCTGGAGAAGAGGCGTTCCAGGGAGGAACGGCTGCACCCGGCGATGCGCGTCAGCTTCTCCAGGGAAATTTCCCCCTCCAGATGGTCGCTGATGTACTGCAGGACACGCCGCAATTCCGGGGGAAACGGGTCCTGGCCGTCCCGCCGACCCGACCAGAAGCCTTCGACTTCGCTGAGCAACAGGCCCCCCAGCATGCGCGCCCGCCACGTCTCCCTTTTTTCGGACTGGAACCAACGGATGATGTATTCCACGAGATAGATCAGTTTTTCGTTGCGCGCCATGTTGCCGCGCCGCACCTCGGCGAAAGCCCGTGTCGCCTCGTCGCGACGCCAGGTCCAGGGCGCCAGCTTGTCCGTGGGGTTGTGGGAAACGCCCCAGGCGACCTCCTGGGAGGTCTCGTGATGGGGAATGGTGTGCACGGCGCCCACGAAGAACGGATCGCGGCCGTCGGCCCGGTAATGGATGGCGTGGTTCCACGGCAGCACCAGGAAATCCTCCGCCGCCAGCGGCAGGCGCTGGCCGTTCACCGCCACTTCACCCAGCCCTGACCGGCACCAGAGCAGCATGCGGCTTTTAACCGCCGGATACGTCACTTCCTGGCGCGGAGAAAACTGGTAGTCGTTGGCGAAAACCACCGCCGCATGGGGATAGACGTTCTCTTCCATTGTATCAATCACTGGGCGTCTCCGACTCGGATAATCGTTGAATGTGGGCCAACACGCGGCGATGGATGGCGTGGATGATGGCGTCGGACCAAAGCGTCCAATACGGTTGCGGAGCCATCTTGAAATCATACCAGGTACGGCCTTCCAGTCGGGTCCGACCGTTGGGCAGCGCGATCAGCAGGAACTCGCCACGGCGACTGCGCAGCGTGCCACCGAGATGCGGCGCGTGGACGTGCCGATACGGGCTGAGCTCCTTCATCGTGTGCGGTTGGCGGGTGACATCAAAGGCCAAGCGATGCGGCTCATCCCAGACCGTGATCGGTTCGACGAACGTCCCCGTCGAGAAAATACAGGACCGGACGGCACCGACTCCCGAACCGTCAATGCGTGCGCGTTCCGGACACGAGATGCCGAGACGAAAGTACCACTCCGTGGCTTCCGGCAGGTCTGGAAAGCTGATGACGTTGCGCCAGACGACCTCCGGCGGAGCGCTGATCTCGACGGTCGTGACGATCTCCCGCTCGGGATACACCGTCACATGCGGTTCCAGCATCGCGAGCAGCGGCAAGGCGAACACCGCAGGATACTGCTGCCGCTCCGCGCGCGGGGCGTAGTCCGCGATGCCTTTGCCAATCAACGTCCCGATCCAACCCGCCACGGCCACGATGGGGGCCGCCATCGCCAAGCAGATCAAGCCCTCCAGAGCAAACAGCATCATCCCCGCGGCGACCAACGCCAATGCCAGAAAGGTCACCGCCATTGTCGAGGCCAGACTGCGACTCACCGGCCGGTTGTAGATGAAGGCCGCCGTCGCCGACACGATCACCGGAGCCCCCAGAAACAGCGCCACACCATAGTCTTGGCAGACGTACACGGACAGCAGCACCATCGCAAACGTCGTCAGAAACGTCGTCAGCAAGCTCACCAGCACCGCTCGAATTCCGGCCCCATAGGCTGTCGGCCCGCCATGAGATTTGACCGGTCGAGTGATCTTGCCCCACAACGCATCCGGCGAGGTCGAAGCCAGGCAGAGCGTCGCCATCACGACGTAGTTGAGCAGCGGCACCAGTACCAGCAACCCGGCCCACGGCGAATGACCGGCATTCGCCGCGCGACGGATGCTCATCCCCAGCGCGACCCACATGAACGGCAGGGTCCAAACCCCAAACGCCGCCGGCAACCATTCCGGTCCGCCCTGCATCGGAGCAGTCCTCATCGAGTACAGCGGTGCCAAGAAATGGAGCGGAGAATAGAAGCGACCGCAGGACACCCATACGGTGGCCGCTTCAACCGCGTACTTGAACGCCATCAAACCCAACCCGCTGATGGTGAAGACCGTGCGCCCCACGTCGTCACGCATCACGAACCAGAGCTGCCACCAGCCCCACACCGATTGCGGCAACCGCTGGGCGGTCGGCTCGGGAGTCATCCGCAGTCCGCTTCCCGGCCGGTGGTGTCGCGCAGATAGCGCAGTTCCATGCCGTGGCAGTGTTCGAGGAGCTGGCAGGAGTCCATGTTTTCGAAGCGCGGGCCGACAGACGCTACACCCGCGACCAGTCCCAAAAATCAGTCTATTTCAGTGACTATCTGACTGATTATAGGGCACATCCATCAACTCCAGCATCCAGGGATGCTGCGCGGAAAACAAAGGGGCCTTTCGCTTCTTTAGTATCAACAGCGAGGTCAATAGATGTGCCTTATAAATAATTTAGATTGATCCGATCCCGGAGGGGCAGCATGGGTTTCAGCCTGATCCCCTGGTGATTTCTTCCGCCGCGATCAGGGGAATCTTGAAGTGCCCGCACAAGGGTTGGAAGTCCTTCATATTTTTCGTCCATATCTCGGCCCCGATACGCCGGGCGGCCACGGCGATGAGCGCGTCATTGGATTTGCTTGAGGCGGGCAGCCTGAGATCGGAGAGCGCCCGCCCCGCTCTTCTGTAGTCCGACTCATCGGGAACGACCAGGCGCTTCCGCAGTGCAAACGGCTCGATGAGTCCCTCGACGATCCGTTCGCTCGCTCGGTCCACCACCCCTGAGAGCAGTTCCATGGCGACAATGGCTGGCATGAAAAGGAACCGGCCACGGCTTGCCTCGGCGGCATCCCGCTCCCGGCCGCGCAGCCACTCCACCCACATTGAGGTATCAACAACGACGGGTTTCACCGCACCCTGAATCCCGGCAGAGACCCAAAGCTCTGCTCCAGAGCTGAGGCTATTTCATGATTGGCGATCACGAGTTCCAGGGCTTGGTCCACCACCCGGGTGTCAGTTTCAGCGGAGAGGATCCTGCGAGCCTTCTTCAGCTTCTCCACGTCAATATCCATGGTCTTCTTCAAGGCGATACCTCGAATATGGCTGTTTCGGACTTATTATACATATCGCCCGCCCCAGTCGAGAAAGAACCTGTCGATCCGACCAGCGATCCGAGCTGTCCAGAGGTTTTTCGGCGCAACGGTACGCCAGCCCCAGACAGGCCAGAGGGGACCCGTCGGAAGCAGTTTGGCCTCGGTTGGCCTCCGGGGTCGGACCAAGCTAGCCGATTGATAGGCAAGAAGATAAGCCCTAAAATGGGCTATTTTTTAGCCTTATTCGCATATTTTGACCCTATAAAGTCAAGTAAAAAGGTGTGTCCCTTTTACACTTCTCTTACACTTTTTACACTTGCCTTTTACACTGGCGAGTGTAGGGAGGGGCGCCCTTGCTTCCCAATAGGGTGATGACTTTGGCTCAAAGCGTAAAATCCCGGCGTGAAGGGGCGGAGGACCGAGCAGCCTTGTTCCAGGTCGTCTTGCGCTAGAATCATAATTGTTCCGTGAATCCAATTTCCTATCGGCATGCGGAAGAAATGGCTTGGCAAGGCGTTTTTGGCTGCGGTTGGCCTATTCGTCGGGCTTGTGTTCGCCGAGGTCGTGCTTCGCTGCGTCAAGTATCAGCGCCTTGGCTCGCATCCTGTGGCCTTGGGCGAATTGTTGCATAGTGTGCGTGTAGCATGGGCGATGCGCGCCCATCCTGGGCCAGCGCGGCACGAAGATGCGCAAGATGATGAGCGCGATCCGGCTATGATCGCGACCTTGCAACTGCTGCGAGGGCTGACCGGTGACGAGTTATACATGGCAGCTTGGCGCGCGACCTACCTTGAGCGTGGGCTCCCACTGCCCAAGAAGGTGTCGCGCAGTGGTTTTTGGGGGCGGCTCATCGGAGATAAGACGAAGCACCCCTTGCTCACTTGGCACGAACCTCAGAAAACGGTCCCCGGAATGTTCACGATGAGCGAGCTCGGCCTACAGCAGGTTGGACCCGAGTCGGCCCGGGTGCAGATCCTCATCCTCGGGGGATCGGTCGCCTGGGGCGCGGCCGCGTCCAGCGAGGATCGAAGCTACTTCACGCAGCTTCAGAGGCGGTTGGTTACTTACGACATCGTTAGTCGCGTCTCCGTCCTCGCCTGCGGCGGCTGGGTGAGCTCGCAGGAGTTCATCGCGCTTACCCTTAAAGGCATGTCCCTGGCTCCAGACGTCGTGGTGTTTTTCGATGGCCTGAACGATCTCACCCAGCTGAACTGGCTGCCACACGAGGAACGCGGCAGATACTATCTGGAGACAATGGCACTCGCCAAGCGCACGCTTGCCAAACAGCGACCGAGCGCCAAAGTCGTCTATGCACTACAGCCGCTGTCGCTCAGGAAGCGGTACAAAACTCCAGTCGAGCGTGTAGCGCTCGAACGATACCCCGACCATGCTGCCATCCTCCAGCAGTACCTGCGACTACAGAAGGGTCTCGGCGAGCTCGCCAACGAAAATGCTTATTTAGTGGATCTTGCGGACGTGTTGGGCGACGAGCGAGCATCAACCTTCACCGACATCTGGCACTTTACAGAGCCGGGTGAGGACATCGTCGCCACAACTCTCGCCGACGCGCTCGCTGTGATCCTCACCCAGCGCATGCGTGCCGGCGCGCGCCCTGCAATCCCGGAGCGCCACCTCGACCCTGCCGCGCGTGCACAATAGCCCTTGACGCGAGGTAGCATAATGCTACCATTCTTCCATGAGCCAGCCTGTCAAACTCTCGGACACCCTCATGCTGGACGCCCGACTGATGGGCAAGGTCGCTGAACGCTCCATCGCCAGGCAAATCGAGTATTGGGCCAAACTGGGTCGGGCCGTTGAATCCCTCCTGATGGGGGCGCATGCACTCGCCCTGTGCCGGGCTCAGGACGCAGCACCGCTTTCCCGCCTCCTCGAAGCGGTGGACTCCCAGCAGGGACGGCGCCGAGTTGCGGCCTATCTTCAAGACCAGCCTTTTCCGCATTACGAAACGGCCCTTGGCCAGCCTGGCCTGTTGGTGCGCATCGAGGCCAATGGCGCGCGCACCGTGGGCCGCTTCGTCAATCGTCGGTTTCTTGCCGTTAATTCGCAGGCCAACGGTGCATGAAAAGATCCTCCCTGGATCAGCGCCCCATCATCATGGCACTGGCTGGGCCGAATGGAGCGGGGAAGACCACTTTTTACCACGCTCACCTGGCAAGCTCCGGCCTGCATTACATCAGTCCCGATCTGCTTTCCCGTGAACTCGATCTGGAGGCCTACGCTGCCGCCCGCATGGCCGATGCGATTCGCCGTGAACTACTTCGTCAGCGGGAAAGTTTCATCTTCGAAACGGTCTTTTCCGATCCGCTGGGGGACAAGCTCGCTTTCATGCAGGAGGCCGTGACCCAAGGCACCACGGTCGTACTCTGCTTTATCGGCCTCGACGGGCCCGCCCTGAGCGAGGAGCGCGTGGCCATGCGTGTTTCCCAGGGCGGCCATGATGTTCCGGAAGAAAAAATTGTCGCCCGCTATCCGCGCACGATGGCCAATCTCGGCAAGGCAATTCGTGATCTCCCCCATGCAGAGGTTTACGACAATTCCGACCTTCACCGGCCATTCCGCCGCATCGCCGAGTTCGCGCAGGGACGGCGGAGGTTCTTGGCCCGGCGGATTCCGCCGTGGTTTCGCGCTGTGTTGGAAGCTCAAGGTTGAGCGGGATGCTGGGCGCAGCACGGGGAAGAGATGAGGCCCTGGCTTCGGGCTGGCTGCGCTTCGGCTTCGTTCGACTCCGCCAGGTCAGGTTTTATGGACAGGCTCGAAATGCAACGGTTGGGATTTCCAATAGTAGGGCAGCGAGTCCCCTTGGGTGTTCCACGCCGCATAGACGTCTTCCCAACTGTACTTGTAGGTCGTGGCCATGTGCGGCTCCAGCGAGGAGGGCTGCACGGGCTGATCCAGCGGCTGATAGCGGAAATCCACGGAAAGGCGCAGGCGGTCGCGGGTCGCGTTGTCGCGGCCCTGGTGCACGGTGAGGCTATGGAAAATAACGACATCGCCGCAGGCGTAGTCCGCCACGGCCCAGGGGCAATCCTCCGGGGTTTCCACGGCGGCCCCCCCCGCGCCGTAGGTTTGCTGCGTCGGCAATACACCCCAGCGGTAGGACCCGGGAACCAGGGATAGGCCGCCCAGTTCTTCCGGGCAGTCGCCACAGGGTATCCAGGCGGTCCAGGTGTCTTGCGTCCCAAGGATGTGGATATAGTCCTGGTGGGGCGGCGTGGTGTGCAGGGGAACGCCGGGAAAGATGGCCCGCAGGATGT
>JAHFOS010000155.1 GCA_023261545.1 bacterium | reverse complement strand
TGATGGCGCTGAGAGGCCGGGGCAGCTTCCTGCTGATGGCCACCAGGTACGCCAACCGCTTGTTGCAGGCCTCGCCAACGTGGCCCAGGCGGTCCAAGTCGGCCACAACGCGATCAAGGATGCTGCCAGTCTCAGCCTGAGACAACGATACCGGCACGACCACCTTGGCGTGCGATTCTTTGAACACCTTGGCAAGGCGTAGGGCTTGGCTCGGGCATTTGTGCTTCACGTTGACGTGGGCTGTCCAGATTTCCTCAGCTTGGATGTGCTCGGCCAAGGCCTCTGGGTGAACAGGGCTCACCACCGTCACCATGCGCGCCTGAAACAGTTTGGCGGCATGCACGTCAGGCACCAAAAGCACGTTCCTGTGGCCGGCCTGGAAGAGCTTGAGGCAGACCATGGGGTAGTTGCTGACCAGCACCTCGTCGGTGGCCCGTAGAGCCTTGGCATGGCCGATACCATGAGCCTCGTCGCGTATAGCCTTGCAGTTCCGATTCTGCCCCATCGCCATGCCGAGAAGATCCCGCACTTCACCCTCCAGGTCAGTCAGGGCAAAGGTGATGCACTGCTTATGCCTGTTGCGCCCGAACTTGTCAGCCAAGCCAGCCGCCTGGAGCGTCGGTAGCTCCTGCTTCGGCAGGGCCTTGGTCAGGCCGCCGCTGGCGTAACCCACACCGAAGGCCTTCAAAGCCTCAGCTGATGTGATGCCCTCGCCCCGGAGAAAATCCATGCCTCGAACATCGGAGCCGTGCAGCGCCCGCTGATAGAACTCGGCCACGGTCTTGAGGATGTCGCCCATCAGACTGCCTCTACGGGGCGGGCGGTCTCGTCGTTCTTCTCAATGATCACCATCTTGTCAGAAGTCAGCAGCTCATGCAGGGTTTCAAGGCACTTCCAGATGGTCACCGCCTCTTCTTGTGTGACGCCGCGGCCGCGTCGCTTGGATTGCTTGAGGCTCATCAGGCCACCTCCCCTTCTGCGGTGTCCAGGTGCCAGACCTTACGGGGCTTCTTTTCCGACTTGGTGGCATCGAAGAGGTGGTCCACGGCCTGCCGCAACTCGTCGTCGCAAACGTGGGCGTAGATGGCCGTCGTGCTGGGACTGGAATGGCCGAGTTGCTGTTGGACGGCCCGAAGATTATGGCCCGAGGAACGGTAGAGCAGGAGGGCAAAGCTGTGTCGCAGGGCATGGATGCCGCAGGTTTTGGAGATCCCGGCCTTCTTGAGGTAGACCTTGAAGCGCTTCTGGATGCCCCGGGTGGTGTAAGGCCCCTTGCGCTCGCTCAGGAAAATCGGGGCGTCTGGCGTCATGGGCTCCCCGTGCTGGCGCTTCCAGGCGAGGAACCGCTTGAGGAGCGCCTTGAGCTCGGCCCCAATGCGCACGGAACGGGACTTGCCGCGCTTGCTGTCCCTGATGATGATCTCCTGCTCGCCGTAGCCCAGGAAGAGATCCCCCAGGCAGAGATTGCAGGCCTCCGAAACCCGGAGCCCCGCTCCCAGGATGGTTTCCAAGATCGCCTCGTCCCTGGGGGGCGCCAAGATGCCTCGGGCCAAGGCGTTCCGAGCCTCGACCGCCAGGGTGCGCCGGAACTGAGCCACCTCTTCCGGCGAGAGGTACTTATGGGGGGTGAGGAATCGGTCTTGCATCTGCGTAACTCCTTAAAAAACAGGTGAGGGAAGGAGGACGCAGATAAAATTGCTGCGTCCAGTGATGGACAGGTCAGCCGGGCTGTTCTTAGTCGGATTGTCCCGGCTGGCCTTTACTTTGATCGGCTACCTCATCTCGTGCCTTTCTGCTGGGCCTTGTGGAAGAAGGCGAACGCCTCCTCCATGATGTCGGTCATGCTGCTCGGCAGGGTTTTCCCTTTCGCGGCCCGTTTTCCAATCTTCCGCTCGGCCACGAAGGATTGCAAGTCTCGGTAGACCTCGGGCTTGAGGTAAACGGAAATCTTCACGCGGTCATCGTGCTTATCGGGCATGTGAATATTTTAAGGTAAATCTCTAACTCGTCAACTATCTTTTCATGAACAAAACCCCCACTCCGAGATTGATCGAAAAACAGTTCGCTATTTCTTCGAGAAAGGCGGCCTGAAGGAGGCTGGGAGGGCGGAACAGTTCAGGAAATTGTGATTTGATGAACAATTTTACAGCCGTTAGCGACCTGGTACGATTTCAGGGCGCGACCTTTCCAGTTCGACCACCCCGCATTTCCATGCGTTTCTCATTTCTCTGGGCAAGACACGCATAGACATTAATAGACATTCCGTATCAAAAGATGACATTTTAAATTTTTCTATAGTCCTATGCACATGAATCGCTTATTCTATAAGAAATATTATTGGAGTTCGCACGATGAATCGCTACTCAATTCAGCAAATCGAGTCCATCCTAGGAGTCCCTCGACACCGCATCGATTATGCGATCCGCTGCTTCCACCTTTGCGGAAGCTTGCCAAGAGTCGGCACAAACCGCATCTTTGACGAAAAAGACCTCCAAAAACTCATTCGACATTTCGCCAGAAAATCGGATGTTTCGCCCATGGCCTCCATCGAGAAATAGTCGTAAGCCATGAGCTATCCAGCTATCGATCACAGTGGCGATTTCACCGTCGCGGCCACGGCTCTGAGAGCGGAAGGAGAAGGCGACCCGGGATTGACTTCATCCTCGCCCAGGCCTGCGCTGGCAATTGATATCCAGTGGTTCTCGGACATTTCCGAACGGGAGATTACCTGGCTCTGGCCAGGGGTAATTCCCCGTGGGATGCTGTCGATAATCGGCGGCAAACAGGGTCTGGGAAAGTCATTCCAGATTTGCGATCTGGCGGCGCGCATTTCAACCGGCAGGCCGATGCCAGATGGAACCATCAATCCGCCCGGCAAGGTGCTACTTCTGGCTCGGGAGGATGACCCAAGTAGTGTCATCAAACCACGCCTCATGGCTGCGGGCGCAGATCAAATGCGGGTGGCGTTGTCACGTTGCTCCAACAACCAGACGGGAGACCTGCTCGACCTGGCATCCAATGTCAACCTGCTGACCGAAGAGACGAAGCCGCACGCTTTCGATCTCATAGTGGTTGATACCTACGCTGCCTTTGCCACAGCCGGCACCGACACCAATGCGGGTCAGGAAGTTCGCCTGTTGCTGGACGCTCTGGCCCGCTTGGCCAGGAACACCGGCGCAGCGGTCGTGGTAATCGCACACCTGCGCAAGGCAGGCCAGGGTGACGGCGATGCCATGGATGCCATCGCGGGGTCGGTCCAGATGACCGCCGGTGTCCGCGTGGCCGCAATCCTCGATAAGGGCCGCCATGATGATGAGCGCTGGTTTCGTGTGGTGAAATCGAACCTCGGAAAAATCAACGAGCGGGGCTGGACTTGGCGCTTTGCCTATCCGGATCCGCTTATCGGGGAAGCCAGCGAGATGCCCCGGATCGCGTGGACTGAGGCTGGGGAAGCCTACTCGGCACTGGAGGCTGACCGGATGGCCGGCAGGGCTACTATTGACCGAGGCGAGGTGCAGAAGGTGCTCGTTGGCATTCTGGGTAAGGAGCCATTAAAAATCACGGCTGTGGTTGACAGGGTATGGCGCAAAATGCGTCAGTTAAAGGGGCATAAGGACCTGAAAAAAAATGATGTCACCATTTGTATTGAGGATTTAGCCGCCAATTCTGGAGATGCCTTTGTCGTTGGAACAGCCCCCCGTGGAGCGAAACTTATTGGACTTCCCGGCAGCAATTTTGAGTCGCCGGAGGATCGAGCCTACCGCATAGCCAGGGAGTCTCCAGCAATGAAAATTCGGCAGCTCCGCGAGGCGGCTGGGTGTCGCCGTGAAGTCGCAGCGGCGGCCCTTCGGGATGCCCGCGACAACATGCAGGAAGGCAAACCATGAATCGTTCCCCACCTCCAATTTGGGTGTTCCCCACTGAAATGCGAGTTGGGGAACAGGGGAACGCCAATAACCAGTATCGTGTTCCCCACTTCGGCGCGCCCCTTATAGGGGCGCCGAGTTGGGGAACGGGAACGGTGAAGTAAATGAAACCGTTCCCCACTCAGATCTGTCGAAATCAGCCCAATCCATTCAAAACCTGAAAGAAGCGTAATCATGTCCAACGTCATCAACATCATCGGCCACCTCGGCCGCGACGCTGAGGCCCGGGATACCAATGGCCGCCCATTCCTCACATTTTCCGTGGCCTGCTCCACCGGTTATGGCGAACGAAAGGTAACCTCCTGGTTCCAGTGCGCCCTTTGGCGAAGCAGCTTTGACCAGCTACAGCCCCACCTCAGGAAAGGCGTTCGAGTTAGCGTCTGTGGGGAGCTCACTCTCCGGCAGTTCAAGGCCCGGACGGGGGAAACCCGCACCTCAGTGGATCTTCGGGTGTTCGACCTGGAGCTGCTGTCAAGTAGTCAGGACTCTAGCGGCCAAAGTGCCGAGGATGATCATGTTTTTGCCGCCGTTGAACCCCAGCCTGCCCGTGTGGTAGTATCTAACCATGTGGAAAGTCCTGATGACTGTCCCTTCTAAACAGCCCAAGATGACAGCCGGCACCAAGCATGATCGCGGCAAACCAAGTTTCAACCTCATCCCGGCCAAACCCATGCGCCAGCTTGCCGAAGTTTACACTCACGGGGCGGCCCAATACGGCTCCAGAAACTGGGAGAAGCATTGCGTGGGGCTGGGTCTTCGCTGCCCTCCAGCGCCATCTGTGGGTCTTCTGGGGCGGTCGGAACCTGGACCCCGAGAGTGGGCTTCCACACCTCACCCATGCCGCCTGGGGCTGCCTGTCTCTGCTGGAATACTTCAGGACGCATCCCGAGCTGGACGACAAGCCCAGTTGCCACCGGCGGCAAGCTGAAACGTGGATGCCGCGCCAAAACATCGGGACGGCAGCGCAAGGCAATGGAGCGGCCAAGCTATAATTATAGCAGCAAGAGCGGCCGGCGTGCCGTGGTGTGAATTGGGAGCCAAACGTGCCCTTGCTTGAGTCGCATCTATAATTCCCGAGAGACCCGTTGCCATGCCCTTTCAAAAAGACCCTACCATCCCCTGGGATAAGATCCAGGCGGATTACGAAACAGGCGAGATCTCCCTGAGCAAGCTCGCTACGAAATACGGGGTCTCCAGGGCCGGTATTCTGAAGCGCCGCCGCGCCGATGGGTGGGATTTGCGCAAAGTGACCAACCTCGTGACGGTTGACCCCGCGGAAACGGATCTAGACACCTTAACGGATCTAGATGACGCTCCCATCCAGCAGGTGAAAGATCGCGTCCAGAGACGGGCTTTGGCCATTGCCGAAAGGGGACTCCATGCCGTCGCGCCGACCATGGAGAGGATGACCCGCGACATCAGGCTGCACCCCGCCCGGTACAAGCCGCGTGACCTCCTCATGCTCGCGAACGCCCTGGTGCGTATCAAGGAGCTCGCCCTTGGAGATTCCACCCCTGCCCTCAACAACTTTAACGGTCAACAGGGACGGCCGGCGGTTCCATCCGTCACAATTATGATCGGCCAGAGCCCAGCTTCCCAGTTGCCGGATCGTGATGTGGCGACAGAGGTTACGCTGAGCGGGAGGTAGGCGCCGCAGAAGCAGGGCCACCCCGCGAAAACGGATCGCTATTGGGTTCCATATCTACTGCCGTGGGATCGTTTGTTTTTAGAAAAAATGGATTATCGAGAAGACCATTTTTTAAATCAGAAAAAGAAAAAATCTCGCGATTTCGGCAAACCACTCGTCTAGTCAGGCTGGCCTTCTTCGTCGTCGTCATCCTGGACGCCATCACTCTGATCGTCCACAGTCACTTTTTCATAAAAGGACGCCTTCCCCATCCATTCATCCAATCCCTCGCCACCCTTGTATCCATCGAGATGCAGACGAAATGAAGTGCCTGAATATGAGTCACCGCCAACACTGGGATCGTAAACTGAACCGCCATATTCAAGGACCAACTCATTTTTACTGAAATAAATTTCGCAATATTTTAATTCACCATCGTATCTGGTTGAAAAAGTGAGTACAATACTGAGTCCTGGCGTCGTTAATGGAAATCTCTTTAGAGCATCAATGAGCCGTCTTACGCTTTCCACTTTTTTTTCAGTCATCGCCTCAGTAAAACCATTAATCTCAATAAAACTTGCCAGGGAGGAGACTTCTTTAATTTCTGAGGAATTAACTTTAAACCTCGACTCATCAATAAAGTCGTCCTCACTTTCATCATCGTCGTCCAGGGTCGTTGAGTCATCTTGATGTTCGGGCTCTGTGTGGGCTGGAGCCGATTTTTGGGATGCGATGGGCACTCGCAATGCGTCGAAGAAATTTAACTCCTTTGGCTCTCCCGGATTTATAATCTCATAGAGGCTCTTCATGGCACCCGGAGTGCTCTCCGCAGCTTTCGGGGCCGTGCGTAACTGCTCGCCGACTGTGGGCAGAGGTTCTGCCTTGGGCGCAGCCTCAGCGGCCCGGACGGCCTCCTGGGCTGGAAATGGCGATTTCGCAGTCGGCGCCGCACCGCCCAGCACGTAGGCCGTCACCGAGTCACGCGGACCCGAGTAGATCCACGATGCCCGCGCGCCCTCGGCACGCGCACGCCGCGCAGCCAGAGAGTTCAGCGCAGGCCTCGGCAACGGGGCCAACGCCTCAGCGGTCCAGGCGTCAGCAGATGCTATCGGAGCGATCACATTCTCGTCAGACGCGGCTACCGGCGGCAGATGAGGCGGCGCTGCTGCTGCCCCCTCGGCCGCCGCCGCCGTCTGCCCCTCCCTCAGATCCTTCGCCCCGGCTACGATCTCAGCCGCGCGGGCAACGTCCGCTTCGGCCTCGGAGGCCATCTTCTGCGCCTCTATCTTCGTCACGTCGAAATGTTTTCTTTTTAAAACCAAAATCAATCTATAAATTGAGAGTATTACATATGGCGAAATGATTGTTTGAAATATTTTATCATCATGCTTGTAGTGATACACAGATACGTATCGCCCCGAACCACTTGTTTCAACATAATCATAGACAGAGAACATATTCAATATAAAGGCGATGCCACATCCAATGAGAATCGAGACGAAGATCGTTTTTAATTCACTTCGCATAATTCCATGGAGTGACCTCGAAATTCTATTCATCCAAATTCCTAAAAACGCAAACAAATGAAGAATACCTAAAGATATTCCATAAGATATTCCATACATTATACAACTGACGAACCCAATAATGCCACATGCAAGTATTACTGTAAAAGTTATCTTGCCGATGTAATCAGAATTTTCAAGTATTTTATCGAACACCCTTCGTTCTTAATTATAGCATCATGTAGGCAAAGCCCCTGCGACTGGCCCTGGCACCTCCGGCCGCGCCTTGATGTCGGCCTTGATGAACTTGCCGTACTCGCTGGCGATGTTCTCCGCCGCCTCCAAGTCCGGGATGCCGACAAGCGGAGGCGCGTTCTGGAAGCTCTTGATGCGCTCGGCGTGCTCCTGGAGGGCTGGGCCGGTGATCTCGTAGATCCCATAGACACCCTGCACCTTCTCGAATGGCGTCGCCTCGCGGCGGAGGATCTGGAACTCGCCGACGCCCTCGATCTTGATCTCTTGGGCTAGCATTGTGATGTCTTGCTGAGCCTTTTCTGTGGCATGTTCGCCTTCAAGTTGCAATTCGGCGGGAAGTTTGCCTGCATTTTCCCGTACTTCTGCCTCCAGAGACCAGGACTTGGCCAAATCCAACAGGCGGTCTTCGATATCCCAAAAATTATTGGCAGCCGCATGCATATCGGGAAGACCCTTAGCTTCCAGGAACCCGAACCCATTGAGTTCCGGCTTTACTAAAAATTTCGTCAATACCGAGTATGATCCATCTCCGTCTCGGGCGATACTCATTTGAGCGATGCTGAGATGTGAAGTGTAAACAAGTCGAGATGAGACCGTTTTGTTGTTAAGTTTGCGGTGCGTATCTTCCAGGGCGGCATACTCAATGGCCTCACTCGCCGCACGCCATGTAAGGTAAGGAAGCCCACCCAACGCTGCCATAAAAGTCACCCAAAATAGACAAACCCCAAGTCCCAAGACGACTTCTATATACCACGGTCCTGTGTAGTGCATGGGGTTAGAATCTTGAAACCATTGAGAACGTGATAAAAAAAGGCATGAGATTAGCGCAACGCAAATTATTAGAAACCCACGAATAGTTTTCAGCGTCGAAATCGAACACCCCGTGTTGATGCGTTTTGTCTTCAACCACAATGCCACGACCGGCATAAAAAACCACAAGAACAAGAAAGTGGGCCAATGTTTCAGAAAAAGCTCATTAAGAATGTGTAACGCGCAGCCTCCAAGAACAATTAGCGCGCCGACTACTGTTCCTGGATGCGTCAAGAAATTCCAAATGGTTTGTATTGCGGGACGATCCATAATTTGAGCGAAAAATCGAGAAAACAAAAGACTGTCGTTCTTTTCTATTCCACCTCTGTTATTACCGCCGCTATCCTTGGCGCCATCCTTCTTGGGTACCGACGAGATGGGTGCAGCTCCCTCCCCCACCCTTGTCATAATGTAATTCACCACAGCAGCTTGATCGGCTGTATAAATCCATGCCGCGCGCGCGCCCTCCATTCGCGCCCGCTTTACGGCGACTTTAATTAGCTCAGCCCGGAGCAACTTTGCATCATCAATCATTAAACGTTCCCGATGATGGGACTGGCAAGCAACAGAGAAATTTATTATTACTCATAGTCTATTTCATTTGGAGGCAATTCAAGAGCCTTCTCCGCAGACAAATGAACGCGGAGAAAAAGACTGGAAAATTCACCGAGTGCCTGAAATTCGGGGCCAGAATACGTGAACTCCGTCACCATGTGGGGGTAACGCAGGCTGTCCTGTCTCACCGTGCCAAAATTCACCAGACTTATCTTGCGGGGATTGAAAGCGGGGCTAGGAACCCCACGATCATCATTGTTGTGAAGCTGGCGCGGGCGCTCAAGGTAAAACCCTCGGAACTGCTTGCCAATCAGTAGTCGAGATCACTGAACGATCTCGATTTGCTCAGGAGCATCCAAGATGATCTCGGGCTTCCCTTCGTATTCTTTGATTGTCCCCACAACCCTGACCTTTTTTCCAAGGTAGTGCTGTTCTGGGTTTTCCGGGAATTTGGAAAACGCTGATTTGAAGATGACCGCGGTGAAATATTTTTTCCATTGTGGATGGAAGTTCAGGAAACATGCCTTGCCGGAATTGAAAGACTTGACGATGGTGCCTTCGACGGTGGTATTTTCGCCATAGTGCTTGGCTGCATCCTTCCAGGAAATAACGCTGGCCTGCTCTGGCATTGTGGCTCCCTTTGTAGCCTCCAACAAAACGAGCTTTTTGACAACAGGCGTTTCGGGCACCTTTTCCCCGCTGGCCGGCCTTAGTGCCTCACCGTTGTACTTCGTCGCCAGGTAGTCCAGATAACCGTCCAGATCCTTTTTCCCTTCCGGAGGTAGGGCTTCGAATCGTTGCGCCAAGTTCGCCAGTCTGCCATCTCGGAGTGAATCGTTCCATAGCCCGTATTGATTCTTCCGGGCCTGCCTTTCGAGGTCCACGTACTGCTGCATCCGAGAGAAGGGAAATCTCGTCACTGCGTATGCGTACCCTCGTCTCACGATGGCCTCGTTCAAGCATTCGCCATTTATCCAAACGTAGGCCAGCGTTCTGCCGTACTTATCGAGACGTTCTTGTCCCTCTTCGTATTCCAGGCGGCATTCAAAGCCCTCGGCAAATCGTAGGGCAAACTCGGTGGCCTCCTGACCGAAGCGCTGTACCGGAACTTCGGGGTGCGAAACCTCCGGGGCATCAATACCGATCAGGCGGACTGACACCTCACCACCCGCCAAGGCCACTCTCAGGGTATCGCCGTCGATGACCTTGGTGACCTTTCCGATATCTTCGGCGCCAACAATGCAGCCGGTCCATGCCAAGACCAGCAAAACCCCAAAAAGGACTCGCGCCAAAATAGGGAACCCGACCCCTTTTCCCAGCCACGACATGGCCTTCCCCCAAAACCCTGCACTATTTTACCAGGAATCACATGCGGGTAAAGGAAAAAAAGCGGGCTTTTCCCACCCACTCCCAGCGGCTCCTTAGCCCCAGGATGGAGTCGGTTCTCGAAAAAACGATGGCGTCAACTTGGAGCCAGCGCCGACATCCCTCACTTTCTCCCCTCCACCAGCGCCTGCACCACGGCCGGGTCGGCCAGCGTGGTGATGTCGCCGAGATTGGAGATATCGCCTTCGGCCACTTTGCGCAGGATGCGGCGCATGATCTTGCCGGAGCGC
>JAHFOS010000286.1 GCA_023261545.1 bacterium | reverse complement strand
TGCGCCTTCTTCTTTAGGGGGTTCGTTCCAGCAATGGTTGACATTGTGGCCCTTAGCTCCCTTCCCCGCTTCGGTTAATGGACATTTACGCTCGATCTAAAACAAAATTGCCCGATAGCCGGCAGTCAGTGCAATCTGTTCCGACAGTGATGCCTTCGGGGCTTTTAGGGACCCATTACGGTTGTGCGTCACACCCTCTCCCGCGACTCCGAGGAACAAGACAAACCCCAAGCCAAGAATCCCCCACCCGATGCGAAGAAGTTGTCCAAGGCGGAAACCCCTCCTCACCCGCGGGCTGTGCGTCAGGCTCGACTCTGCCTTTAGCCAATCGGCCAGCTCATGCCCGCGTATCCAGCCGCGCTGTTCGTACAGCCTGTCGGCGATACGCGATGCCTCTTGACGATCAACAGGTCGACTAGCCTGCCGCTCTTGTATGTCCCATTGTTTAATAAGCATCTTCTTCTCTACTTGTATTGTATATTGTACGAAACAAACCCTTTAGATCCGCTAACCCTGTGAAGAGGGAGAGTCTTCCCCTGGCGCCCAATTCCGCTATCGCGGGCACGCCGTTATTCGGCGCTGTATTGAGTACTCCCCGTTTACCTCCAAACCTCAACCAGGGGCCTTAACGCCGCGTTCATTCGACTCTCCTTCACGCTCTTCTGCGTCCACTTGAAGTATCCCATCCAGCCATGTATAATACAACTTAATAATACTACTATGTTACTTAAGCTTTTTTAATCATGCTTCGCTCCTTGCGCATCTTCTGCGACGTGGTACAGACCCAAAGCTTCGCTGAAGCAGCCCGCCGTAATTACCTCACCCCCTCGGCCGTGAGCCAGCACTTGAAAGCACTGGAAGTGCAGCTCGGGCATCGACTCATCGAGCGCGGACGTCGTCAGGTCAGGCTTACTCGAGCTGGGGCCTTGCTCCTTGAGGCCGGCCAGGACATCCTCGAGCGCTACAAACAGTTCGAGAACACCCTCAAGCAGCCGATGACCGAGGTGACCGGCCAGTTGCGGGTCGGTAGCATTTACACGGTCGGACTCTACGAACTGCCCCGCTACACGCCTATTTTCCTGAAGCGCTATCCGAAGGTCGATCTCTTTCTTACTTATCTCAAGAGTGTGGAGATTTATGAAGCGGTTCTCGCAGACCGGATAGAGGTCGGAATCGTCGACTATCCCAAACCACACCCTCAGTTAACGATCCTCCCATTCAGGAAAGAACGGGTTGTTCTGATCGTTCCTCCCAAGCATCCATGGGCCGCTAAGAAGCGGGTGCGGCTAGCACAGCTGCACGGACAGCCCTTCATCATCCCGCAAGCAGAATTTCCTGTGGACGAGATTCTCCGGAAGACCAACATCCGGGTTAAGGTCGCGCACGCATTCGACAATATCGAGATCACGAAACGGGCCGTGGAAGTGGGCTTAGGACTGGCCTTGGTGCCTTATGTTACCGTGGTAGATGAGATTCAGCGAGGGAGGTTGAAAGCCTTGAATCTAACAGGAGGACCGTTCGAGCGTCCTATTGGAATACTTATCCGGAAGCGAGCCGAGGTGTCGCTGCCGGCACAGAAGTTCATCGATCTACTTATCACCCCCCTCAAGACACACACCCCGCACTTCTGAACCGGTCTGTCCGAGGGATGTCGGGGCCCTACCGTGGCGAGAAACACAATTCGTACGAGAAAATCGGTTCACGTGGTTACGATCTGGTTACGTTTGAGGGGTCTGGCGAGAAAGGTAAAAAAAACCGCTATCCTTTAACGGATAACCTCTACTGATAAATGGCGGGGGCGACGGGCGATGATAGAACTTTTGAGGCTGAATGGAGCCAGTTTCTCGCGGAGTCCAGGGCGTGGTGTGTTGAGCTCAGCCCTGAGGCTCGCGTATGATCTCGTCGGTCTCAGGAGTTGTCGCAACACGACAGCGTTGTTGTGGTGCTCATCCCGAGCGGCGTACACCAGTGTGACCACTCGATGTGTTTGCACGAGTGCTCGCAGGCGGCTCAGCTCTGATGGCTTGTGGCGCAGCTCGCGCCTACACCGCCGTATAAATTCCGTCCACTTCTCCGGATCGTGTCCAAACCATCGCCGCAGTTCAGTGCTGGGTGCTAACGCCTTCAACCAGTCGCTGATCTGGGCTCGCTGTTTTGAAACGCCGCGAGGCCAGATTCGATCCACCAGCACCCTGCACCCATCCTCGTGCGTGGCGGGTTCATAGATGCGTTTCGTCCGGATCATGGTGCCCCTATTGTAGGCCAAAAGAGCCAGTCGCGGCAATACGCTACGGACGGGCGAGATGGATCGTGGTTGCTCTTGATTGCTGGTGGTTCCCGAAGGTGAGTGGACTAGCGGGAGGTTGGTGCTGGGGGATCAAGATGATCTTGCGGATGGTCGCTGCTGATTGATGCTGGTAAGGCAGGTTGCGTTAGCACGCCGTTAGCACGGAGGCAAAAAGAGGGTTACAGCGAAGTGCCGTAACCCTCTCGACGGAGAATGGTAGCGGGGCTAGGATTTGAACCTAGGACCTTCGGGTTATGAGCCCGACGAGCTACCTGACTGCTCCACCCCGCAGTAATGTGGTGACTTCATGATTATACGTGCCGGACAGCGACCAGTCAACGCGTCTTGTCGCTTGACGGGTTGGAGTCAAGGGGAATGACCAGCTCGCCGGGCTGGGCGAGCTTGAAGGTGGAGCGGATGAGCCCTTCGACGTAGGCCGGGTCGGACTCCAGCCGTTGCTGCTCTTGGGTGAGCTCGTTGCGTCGGGCCGCGAGCGCGGCAAGTCGACGGTCCAGCCGCCGCTCGACGAGCGAAAGGCGCACGAGGTGGGAGAGCCCCGGGCCGAACAGGACGAGGGCGAGCAGGCCCAGGCCCGCGATCCAGCGCGTCCGTGTCGTCAGCTGTCGAGACATCTCACCGTCCGGTCCGGGCGAGGCTCCGGGGGTTGGGAGATGCGCCGGCGCGTCCTGCGCGCCCAAAGAGCGGCCAGCGTGTGCCGGCGTAGACCGCCCGCGCGCCCAGCGCCTCCTCGATCCGCAGCAGTGCATTATACTTCGCGATCCGCTCGCTGCGCGAGAGCGATCCGGTCTTGATCTGTCCGGCGTTGGTGGCCACGGCGAGGTGCGCGATCGTCACGTCTTCCGTCTCTCCGGAGCG
>JAHFOS010000264.1 GCA_023261545.1 bacterium | reverse complement strand
ACAGCTCGTCGAGGTGCAGGTGCGTGTCGTAGATGTACCAGGCCTTGGGAATTTTAAGGGCGGGCAGATCCGCCGGATGGTAGCCGGGTTTGCTGTAGAACTCCACATAGAAATCTGGCCAGGACCCGAGCCGATCCAGCACCGGTTGCAGCGGGGCGCCCGGGCGCAGGGCAAAGTCGCTTTTAGCTCCCGCGAACTCGGGTCCGGCGAGCTTAACCTCCGCGGTTTTGGCCAGTTCCTTGGCGTAGTACCAGCCCATCATGGCGGGGCTGTTCCACAAGCCTAGAAGCAGACGCAAGCGAGGTTGAGACGGAGAGGAAATGGCGATTACCTATACACCTCGTCATGGCTGCCCACATCCAACAGCACGATTTCCCGGGGCGTCATGAGCAGGAGAAAGACGATGCGATGGCTGTAGCTCAGGCTGACGGCGTGCTTGTCGCGGTGTTTCCCTTTCAGCCGGTGGCAGCGCAGCCGGGGGTGGCGAGGGTTGGCCTGGAGCTGCTCCAGCACGTCTTGGAACGACTCCCGCAGATCGGGATGCTTGTTGAGAAATTTGGCGGCGGTTCTTGTAAAACTTTCCGTCCAAACGAGGGGATAACCTTCATCCGGCATGCTGCCCGAGCGTTTTCATCAGATCGCGAGCGGTTCCGCGCTGGACGCGTCCAGCGCGGAGATCCGCCATGGAGGCGGCGAGTCTGGCGGAGGCGAGATCGCGGAGCATTTCCTGGTAGTCACCCTCGCTCAAAACCACATAGCAGGGCTCATTGTTGCGGATGACGTGCACGGGGCCCGCGCGCAGGTGGGCGTCCACGGCTCCGATTCCGCGCCTTTTGATTTCTGGCGATGGGATCGTATTCATGTTGAAACCAGAAATAGAGCTACATCTGGTACTGATTCTAGTCTCATCCGACACGAAGCAAATTCATAAGCGCCCTGGCAGAAGGACCGAATGGGGGGACTGAGGGCGCGTAATGTGCCCCGGCGCCAAGATTTGTTCAAATCCTGGCCGGCAACTCGCGGATGCACTGCTCCATCAGGTTGATATCAATGACGTTGGTTTCAAAGGGCCGCGCGATGTCTTCGAGCAGGGTGATGCACAGCGGGCCACCGATATGGCGACGGAACTCGTCGAGGCCCTTGAGGAGGGCTTCGGGGTTCAGGGCGTCGCGTTGCTGGCGCGCGAGCTTTCCGATGCCGCAAGCCGAGACGAAGCTCAGCACGCGCGCGAGGCTGTTTTCGGGCAACCGCCCCAGACGATGTGCGTACAGGCTATCTAGGGCGATGCCCAACAACACGGCCTCCCCGTGCAGCACCGCGAATTTGCTCAGGGCCTCGATGCGGTGGGCGGCCCAATGGCCGAAGTCCAGCGGACGGCTCTGCGACTTCTCGTAGGGATCTGAACTGCCGCGGATATGCTCGAAATGCGCGCGCGCGCAGGTTCTGAGGATGGCCGTTGAGGGGGCGTATTGGCGCGCGAGATAGGCTGGAAGTCCGCGTTCAAGTTCATCGAAATACTCGCGAGAATTGATGAGCGCGATCTTGAGGCATTCGCCGAGGCCGGAAATCCAATCGCGCACAGGAAGTGTGCGCAGCAAGGTGGCGTCAACGAGAATGCCACGCGGCACATCGTGCGCTCCCACGCCGTTCTTGTGGTGCTGGAAATTCACCGCCGATTTGATGCCAATGCCGGAGTCGGCCTGGCTGAGAGTCGTCGTTGGCACCCGCCAATAGGCGATGCCGCGGTGCGCCGTCGTCGCGGCGAATCCCGTGAGATCGAGAAAGGCGCCGCCGCCGATGGCTATGATGGAGGACTGTTTGCACAGGCGATCCGCAAAAATGGCGCTGTAAGCGGCTTGAAGATAAGCGGGATCGTTTTTCACCGCTTCTCCGCCGGGAAGAACGTGTAGAAAAAGAGGTACGTCGGGAAAGTGTTTTTTAAAATAACGCTGCACACGTTGTTGGAGAGTTCTCTGAACGCTGCACAGCCCGGCGTCAAAAAAAACAGCCACCGGACGCGAGTTGGGGTTCAATACGGCTTTCAATAATGGGTTGGAGACCGAAAACAGGTTGTCGCAAAAATGAATTTTATACGGAAAAACAAGCCGGATCTCTGCCTCGAGGCTTTCCTGGGCTCCGGGCCAAGGTTGCGGTGAGGACTTCTTCTTGTTGGAAAGCAAGGGTTTAGGATGTAGGTGTCGCTCCACTCTATCTACGCACTTTTCACGTTGGAGGTTGCAATCGTGCGGCCTGTCTCATTCTATCGGGGCCTGAAAAAAAGAAGCCTTGACAGCATGGGGTCCCTCTCATATAATCCGTCCCCCCGTGAAAATCGGGGCGCTCTTTGACAACAGATGGTAGTGACGCTGAGTGACCCCCGATCCCGTAGGGGATCGAGGGTTTCAACTGCCGGAAAGGTTCGCCTTTCCGGTTAGATCTAACAAAGGAATCAAATTTTTCTTTACGAAGGGTTTGATCCTGGCTCAGAACGAACGCTGGCGGCGTGGATCAGGCATGCAAGTCGAGCGAGAAAGTCCCGCAAGGGGCGAGTAAAGCGGCAAAAGGGGTAGTAATACATAGATAACGTACCCTTCCGACCCGGATAACACCTGGAAACGGGTGCTAATACGGAATACGCTGGCAGGGGCAAAGTCCCTGCCAGGAAAAGCGGGGGACCTTCGGGCCTCACGCGGAAGGAGCGGTCTATGGCGTATTAGCTAGTTGGCGGGGTAATGGCCCACCAAGGCGAAGATGCGTCGGGGACCTTAGCGGGTGACCCCCACCACCGGGACTGGGACACTGCCCGGACACCTACGGGTGGCTGCAGTCGAGAATCTTCCGCAATGGACGAAAGTCTGACGGAGCGACGCCGCGTGAGGGATGAAGGCCTTCGGGTTGTAAACCTCTGTCGAGCGTTATGAATAATTGCGGGTTAACAGTCCGCGAGATGACATAAGCGCTGGAGGAAGCCACGGCTAAATATGTGCCAGCAGCCGCGGTAATACATATGTGGCGAGCGTTGTTCGGAATTACTGGGCATGAAGCGTCTGTAGGCGGTCGCGTAAGTCGAGTGTGAAATCCCCCAGCTTACCTGGGGAAGTGCATTTGATACTGCGTGGCTGGAGTCCCTGAGGGGGAAGTGGAATTCCAGGTGTAGCGGTGAAATGCGTAGATATCTGGGA
>JAHFOS010000018.1 GCA_023261545.1 bacterium | reverse complement strand
GGCCCCAACGTCCAATGCGGCGAGGGCTGCACGCTGGGCCCCAACGTGGAAATGGGCGGTGGCTGCGAAATCGGACCCAACGTCACTTGCGGTGAAGGCGTGGCGCTGGGCCCCAATGTCCAGTGTGGCGAAGGCGCCACCCTCCAGCCCGGGGCTGAACTGGGCCAGGGGGCCGCTATTGATCCGGGCGCGACCGTGGCGCCGGCTGAAGGCGCCTGGGGCGGCGGCGGGGGTGATCCCGGCATCGGCAACTTCCAACCCGACGGGATGGGCGCACCAGGTGGCGATCCCGCCATGTCCGGCGGGCCGCACTACGGGGCAGATGCGCCGCCACCCGGCATGGGTGCCGCGGACGACATGCTGACCCAGGCAGGTCCCCCGCCGATGGAGCCCATGCCGCATATGGATGCGGCGGATATGCCCGTCGGCATGCCCGTGGGCGAGCCCATGGAAGATCCTCTCACGTGATCCGTTGACAACTTGAGCTTCAGGGCCCGGCTCGATATGCCGGGCCTTTTTTTTGACTTCCCCTGGAGCCTTGGAAAGCCGGTGGCCTATCTGCGGCCCGGGATACGACATCAATGGCTACCTGGGGATGTGCTATTTCAAGACCGCCAATAAGGAAAAAGCCGCACTTCTCCAAGGCCCAAAGCAACTGTTCAGGCCTGGCACTCTCCCTCTCCCTTCGGGAGAGGATTGGGGTGAGGGGGTTCGCAACGCCAAAATCGAGAGGCAACTGAGACGATTATCCCTGCGGAACGCACTTGCAAAATCATTTTTCAGGCGGTGAATTCCCCTCACCCTGCCCTCTCCCAAGGTGAGAGGGGGGAACGAAGATGCCTGAGCAGATACTGCCCAACGAGGCGCAATGGATCGGTCTGATACCTATTTGCTGTTAAACATGGGGTAATCGCGCAAAAGAATCCACGCGTTACCTGAAATTTATCGCCGGTTATCGCGTTTGAGATTACTCTATGCTTGACGTAAAACTGGTATGAGCGGAACGCGGCAAGTTTGAATCCAAGCCTCCAGCCCTAGACTCCACCGCCAATATGCCACAAAACGCCAAATACGACCTCGTCACCCTGGGCAGCGGCCCGGCGGGGCAGAAGGCGGCCCTGGCCGCCGCCAAGCTCGGGAAAAGGGTGGCCATCATCGAACCGCGTTTCCTGGGCGGCATCTGCACGCACGCCGGCACCATCCCCTCCAAGACCTTCCGCGAAGCGGCGCTGCACCTCACCAACTACCGCCTGCGCTTCATGGACGCCGGCTTCAAGAAGAAGCCCAGCATGGAAGAGTTGGTGCAGCGCGTCTCCTGGGTCATCGGCAAGGAAATCGCCGTGCTCGAGAACCAGCTCAAGGGCAACCGCATCGAGATCGTCCCGGGCTACGGCAAGTTCGTGGACGACCATCACATCGAAGTCTCCAACCATCAGGGCGAGCTGGTGAGCACGGTGGAAACCCAGTTCACGGTTATTTCCAGCGGCACCCAGCCCTTCCTGCGGCCCGATGTGGCCTTCGACGGCGAGCGCATCTTCTACACCGACAACGCGCTCACCATGAAAAAGCTGCCGCGCTCCATCACCATCGTGGGCGGCGGCATCATCGGCTGCGAGTACGCCTCTATTTACTCCATCCTCGGCGTCAAGGTCAACGTCATCGAGAAGCGCCCCGAGATCCTCTCGCTCGTGGACCGCGACATGCGCGCCAACCTGGTCACCCAGCTCGACTCGCGCAAGGTCAATTTCTTCCTCGGCGATGACGTGGAGAGCTGCGCGGTGAACGGCGAGGGCCACGTGGAGGTGCGCCTTTCCTCCGGCAAGCTGGTGCGCTCGGAGATGGCCCTGTTCTGTACCTTCCGCAAGGTATGCACGGATATCCTCGCCCTCGACAAGGTGGGCGTCGAGATGAGCGACCGCGGGGTCATCAAGGTGGATCAGGATTTCCGCACCTCCAATCCCGGCATCTTCGCCGCGGGTGACGTCATCGGCCATCCGTCGCTGGCCTCCACCTCCTTCGAGCAGGGACGCATCGCCGGCACGCGCGCCTTCGGCGCCCCCTGCCAGCCCATGTCCAAGGACCTGCCTATCGGCATCTACACCATCCCCGAAATCTCCTACGTCGGGCCCACCGAAGAGGAACTCACCAAGGCCAAGGTACCCTACCAGGTGGGCAAAGCCTACTACAAGGACACCTCCAAGGGCAACATCATGGGGGCCTTGGACGGTGTGGTGAAGATCATGTTCCACCAGGAATCGCTGAAGCTGCTCGCTGTCCACGTCATCGGCGAGAGCGCCTCCGAGCTGGTGCACGTGGGGCAGGCGGTGATGGAACACGGGGGATCGGTGGAGTACTTCGTCGAGAACGTCTTCAATTTCCCCACCCTGGCCGAGGCCTACAAGATAGCTGCCCTGAGCGGGCTCAACCGCCTGCGCGACGTTTAGTGGACGAGGTTCGCACGCGCATCGCCCCGAGTCCCACCGGGGCGCCGCACATCGGGACGGCCTACATCGCGCTGCACAACTACGCCTTCGCCAAAAGCCGTGGCGGGAAGTTCCTGCTGCGCATCGAGGACACCGACCGCGCGCGCTCGACCCTGGAATCCGAGGCGCAGATCCTGCGCGCGCTGCGCTGGATGGGGTTGCAATGGGACGAAGGGCCCGACGTGGGCGGTCCGCACGGACCCTACCGGCAGTCCGAGCGCACGGAACTTTACCGTGCGCGCACCCAGCAGCTCCTGAAAAGCGGGCACGCCTACCGCTGCTTTTGCACGCGCGAGCAGCTCGACGAACTGCGCGCGCTCCAGACCGCACGCGGCGAGCCGCCGGGCTATGACGGGCGTTGCCGCAAACTTGCCACCGCGGAGGCGGACGGGCGTGCCAGCCGGGGCGAGGAATTCGTGGTGCGCTTGAAAATGCCGCGCGCGGGCGAGGCGTATAAAGAGGTCTGGGGTGAGGATGTGGATAATGAGGACACGACGCTCACGCCGGGTATCAGCGGGTTCTTCGACGGCATTCGCAAGGAGAAGGTCGCGTTCGAGAATCGCGGCGTTGACGATCAGGTGCTGCTCAAGGCCGACGGCTTTCCCACCTATCACCTCGCCAACGTGGTGGATGACCACGAAATGCGCATCACCCACGTCATGCGGGGAGAAGAGTGGATCAGTTCCACGCCCAAGCATATCCGGTTGTACCAGGCCTTCGGCTGGACGCCGCCGCGTTTCATGCACCTGCCGCTGCTGCGGAATTCCGACAAGAGCAAAATCTCCAAGCGCAAGAACCCCACTTCGCTTTCCTGGTTCCAGGCGCGCGGCTATTGCCGGCCCGCCACCGTGAACTTCCTGGCGCTCATGGGCTATTCGCGCGCCGACGGGCGAGAACTCTTCGATCTGGGAGAGCTGGTCGCCGGCTACGATGCCGCGCGCCTCAGCACCACCGCGCCCATCTTCGACTTCGCCAAGCTCGACCGCTTCAACACCCATTACCTGGTGCACATGGACCGCGTGGCTTTTGGCGCCTATCAGGAGGATGCGCTGCACGCCCTTTTGGACTACCTCGGTCCCCTGCTGCCCCTGGTGCAGGAGCGCAGCCGCATGCGCACCGACCTCGACCGCTGGACGAGCTTCCTCTTCGAGCGCGAGCCGCGCTATGTTGAGCCGGCGTTTCGCGCCGTGGGGTTGGACGCTGAACTCGCGGACAAGGCGCTGAAACTCGTGGCCAAGGAGCTGGAGCGCGCGCCCGTGATCCCGGCCCAGACTTGCCGAGAAATCCTCGACCGCGTGGCGGAAAAACTCCTTTTTCCCGCGAACTCCCTGTACATGCTGGTGCGCGTGGCGGTGATGTTCGAGCAGGAAAGCCTGCCGCTCTTCGAGGTCTTGGAATTCCTAGGTCCCGACCTCGTCGGGCGCAGGCTCAAGGAGGCCGCCGCCTTTCTGCGCCAGCGCGCGCCGGCAGGGAAAAAGGAGTAGCCATAATTTTTATGCTGACATGACCGAGCAATACAGGGACCAAATCACACAACCGGAGAGATCATCCACAGATTACACAGATGAACACAGATAATAACCAATCTGGGTCATCCTTTTTAATCTGTGTAGATCTGTGCAATCTGTGGATAATCCCGGGTTGCTGACGTGAATAATCAGAAGAAGCACGGGGAGGCCACTGCAAGAGGTGCGCTTTGGTCGAGTGAGCCAAAAAAGACCGTGAAGCGCGGCATCGGTCGGGGTTTTCCCGCCCTGATTCTGGGACTGCTCGCTGGCGCGCTCGCTGCGGCCCCCTCCTTCAGCGCGCCCGCCATCGCTATCTTCGATGCGGGCACGGGCGCCTACCTCTACCGCAAGGGATCCGGTCTGCAACGCGCGCCGGCCAGCACCATCAAGGTGCTGACCGCCCTCACCGCCGTGGAGTTGGAGAAGGATCTCGAACGGCCCCTTCCCATCTCGGCGCGCGCGGCGGGTGTACCCCCGAGCCAGGCCGGATTGCGCGCGGGCGAGCGCTACCGGCTGAAGGATCTCCTCGCCGCCATGCTCGTCGCCTCCTCCAACGACGCCGCCGTGGCCATCGCCGAGGGCCTCGCGGGTTCGGAAGCCGCCTTCGCCAAAGCCATGGAGGACCACGCGCGCCAACTCGGCGCCACGCGCACGCGTGTCGTCAATGCTTCGGGCTTGCCGCTGCCGGAGGGCATGGCCACCACCAATGAGGACAGCCTGCTTTTCATCCTGGCGTTACGGCGCAATCCCGAGCTCGCGGATTTCATGGCCGAGAAGGAGATCACGCTGCGCAGCCTTGAGGGGCGCGAGATACGCCTGGCCAATCACAACCGCCTGCTGTGGAGCAAATCCATTCCCGTGCGCGGCAAGACGGGCTACACCCGCCTCGCGCGCCATTGCTTCCTTTCGTGGGCCAGCTTTGAGGGGCGCAGCGTGGCCGTGAGCGTGCTCGGCGCCAAGAGCGCGCCGCTGCTCTGGCGCGACGTGCGAAACGCTTATGACTTCGCTTTCAAGGGCGCCAAGTCCAACCGTCCGGTCACGACGGGGACGGGGACGGGCATTTTCCTGCCCGCCTACATGCGCTCCCGGGGCCTCAGCCTCAAAGAACTCCAGGACGCCCTGGCCCGGGCGGGCTTCCCCTTGGCCATTCCCGAAAGTGAGTACGGGCCGGAAACGCGCCGCCAAGTCCAGGCCTTCCAGAAAAGCCGGCGCCTCAGCGCCGATGGCGTGGCCGGACCCCAGACCTGGAGGAGTCTCCGCCGAGACTGAGAGCCGGGGGTCGGGCTTCCATCCTGTCGAAGCCCGGTATATACCCCGCGCAGGACCATGGGCAGACGCGTTGAATATCGTGGATTCGAGGAAGCGCGGGAATTCGCGCGCGCCCTCAGCCTGCGCAGCAAGGAGGAATGGACGCTGTTCTCCAAGGGGGAACTGCCGGGCAAGCCCGCCAAACCCGGCGATATTCCCGCGCGCGTGGACAAGATTTACAAGGGCAAGGGCTGGTCCGGGTTCGATGACTTCCTGGGCACCAAGCGCAGCAAGGAACTGCGCAAGAGCTTTCGCACTTATGAATACGCACGCTCCCACGTGCGCCGCCTCAAACTCCTGCACCAGCAGGATTGGGAGAGCTATCTGCGCGGGGAGAAGCCGCATCTTGCCAAACTGCCGCCCGAGATCCCCACCGACCCCGAGGCCGTTTATTCCGGCAAGGGCTGGGTGAGCTGGGCCGATTTCCTGCAGGACCGCTACACCCCCACGGTGGTGGAACAGCGCGACTTCCATTCCGCGCGTTCCTTTTCCCACGCGCTCAAACTCCGAAGCATCCAAGAGTGGGAACGCTTCCGCAATGGCGAGATGCCGGAAAAAGGCCCCTGTCCCGAGGATATTCCCGTGTGGCCGCCCCACACCTACAAGGATAAAGGCTGGATGAACTGGGCGGACTGGCTGGGGCTGCACATCGGCCTCAAGGAGAAATCTTGATGAGACGCGCCCCCGACGGAGGGGGTCGGAGGGTCACGGTTGGCCTCGCGATCTTCACCGTCGCGGTTGGGACTTGGCTCATAGCGGACGAACCTGCGCATGGCGGCGCGGATCAGGCTGCGCGCCGCGTCGAGAATGCGGAGGCTTACACCATGCCCGTGCGCTTCCGGGAGTCTCGGGAAAAGGAACCCTCGCGGCGCCGAGCAGCGCCGGGAGCGCAATTGAGCGCAGCTTCCCCAGCGCCAGTTCCGCGCGCCGCGCCCGTAGCCGCTGCGCCCCCAGTTCCCGAGACTAGAAACCCAATCCCAGAACCCTCCCAGCACGCTCCGGTGTTGCCGGCTGTTCCGCCTGCGCCCGCGGTTCTTCCTCCCCAGGATTCCGGCCCGCCCCTGGCGCCGGGCGAAGCCTTGCGCATCCACCTCTGGGGTCAACCCGACATGACCTTCAACGTCGTCGTGGATACCCGGGGCGCCATCGATCTTCCTCTGGCGGGCTACCTCGAAATCGCCGGGCTGCCCATGTCCAAGCTCGAAGCCGGTATCGAGGGGCGCTGGCGTTCCTATTTTTCAGAACCCCTGGCCTGGGTGGAGCGCCGCGCCAGCAACGAAGCTGAGGCAGCCTGGGTGATCGGCACGCTCAACCGACCCGGTAAAGTGCCAGCGGGCGTTTCTCTGCGCCAGGCCCTTGAAGCCTGCGCCTCCGGCAACATCAATGATTTGGAACTGGTCTGGTTGCGCGGAGGCTTTGGGGCGCGCAGCCCGCTCTATCTTTCAGCACCGCAGACCGGGAGCGCCGCCTTTGACACCCTTTACCTCGGGTCTGGCGATATCCTTTACGCCAGCCCCGTCAGGGCGCCTTCCGACCGGCCGCTGGGCGAATCCGTGCGCCGGGCACTGAAAGATCCCGATCTCAGCCGACACTTTCCCCCTGTCAAATGAGGGGCAAAACCCCCGCATGCAGCGTTTCAGATCTCAAGAAAAGCAGAGATGGCCGATGCCACCCGGCGGGAAAGCTGATTTCGGAACGGCCCGGCTAAAACGTATGTTCGGCGCGCACCGCGGCGCGCGCGTTCTGGGCGGCGCAGGAACCGCAGCAGCGGTTGCCATAGTGAGAACTCATGAATACCGTACCGCATTTGAGGCACACGCGTTTTTTCTTGGGGGTCGAGGGCTTGACCAGGGTGTAGAAGTAGGAATCTTCACCGAAGTAGCGTTTTTTTCCCTTTGCGACACTGGGCATGGGTTTTCCCTCTAGGAAAGCAACTCTGAAAAGCAGCTCTTGTAAGCTAAAGCGGCGGGCGATTATAGATGCAAATGTGAAATGCAAGGGGAATCTTTCACAAAGATGGCTCTGAACGCGGGCAGCTCGCCTGGTATTTTCCGGATATTGGATAACAGCGCCGGTTTCATTCGATGGAAGATACCTTCTAAATGGCCGTGAAAAGTGAAGCGTGCGATCCGGCGCGCGTCGCCATCATCCAGGCGCGCATGGGTTCGACGCGCCTGCCGGGCAAGGTATTGATGCGGGTGCTCGGGAAACCGCTGCTGGAATTCCAAATCGAGCGGCTGGCGCGCTGTCGGCAATTCTCCAAGCTGGTGGTGGCGACGACGGAGGCCAAGGGCGACGATGCCATCGCGGACTTCTGCAAAGCGCATGGGGTCGCCTGTTTCCGCGGATCCGAGGATGACGTGCTGGGCCGCTACGCTGGCGCCGCCGCCGCCTGCGGTGCCGGCGTGGTGGCGCGCCTCACGGCCGACTGCCCGCTCATGGACCCTGATGTCGTGGATCGGGTCTTCGCGGCCTATGCGGCGGCCAACAGTGAGGACGCCTACGCCCAGAACGTGCTGCAACGCACCTATCCGCGCGGACTCGACACCGAGGTTTTTTCCGCCGCCGCGCTGCGCCGCGCCGCCGCCGCGGCCCATGACCCCTACGAGCGCGAGCATGTCACGCCCTATCTGCAACGCCATCCCGAATTCTTCCGGCGCGTTGACGTCGTGAACGACACCGATGCGAGCCGCCACCGCTGGACCGTGGACACCCCCGAGGACTTCGACCTCGTGCGCCGCATCATCGAGGCGCTTTACCCCGGCCGGCCCGCCTTTACCAGCGCCGAGGTGCTGGACCTCCTGGCTCTGCACCCGGACTGGGTCGCCATCAACGCCGGTATACGGCAGAAAACATGAGAAGTCGAAGCCGCCTATCTTGCCAGCGCAACGATATTTCGCCCCCCGGGTTCTCTCGGGAAGTTTTATCTTGGAATTGACCCGCCCTTGAGCGGTCGTATCATTGGCAGTTCCGCAAATCGTCGGCTGCTGTCAGCCATTTATCGTCTGGACCCGTGTTCCGCACACCAAAGCCTGGTTGATTTCCCGTGTCCCATTACTCCCAAAACTTCGAGAAGTACAAAGAGTTCCTGAACCGCAAGGTGCGCTACGACTTCGCGATGTTCGACTTGCCGCTGGAGGGGCGCATCCTCGACATGGGTTGCGGCTTCGGAGATCGCATCCGGCTGCTGCAAGGCATGGGATGCCGGGACGTCCATGGAATTGACATTGATGCCCACATGGTGTCCGAGGCGCGCAAGCAATGCGCGACGATCCGCGAGGGCAGCATCACCGCGTCGGGCTGGGAAGCCGGTTCCTTCGACGCCGTGCTGGTGGAAAACATCTTCCACCACATCGCCGACTACGACGCGGCGCTGGCCGAAGTCGCCAGGATCCTGAAACCGCAAGGCCTGCTCTGCCTCATCGAGCCGCGCAATTCCCTGAGCCGCAAGGCCCTGGATTTCGTGACTTTCAAGACGCCCGTGCCGCGCTGGCTGGGCGGTCCCTGGGCGCTGCGCTACGCTGTGATGAAGGAGGAGATGGACACGGGGCTGTATCCCAAGTGGCTGGTCAGCCAGGACGAATTCCGCGACCTTTTGCGCCGGCGCTTCGATGTCATCTGGTGGAGGCGCAACCCGTGGTTCTTCATGGTCAAGACGACGCGCCGCGGCTGAACGCCCGGGAGGTCGCCAACCGCAATCTGGTCGCCAAAGTTTTAGGTTTTGCGCCCCGCCGCGCATGGGTGGGGATCTTCCGTGTCACCCGCGAAGGGCGCAGGTGGGGCATTTGACGAAGCTCACGGGCAGGCTGTTGCTGGCGCTGCTGGCCGCCAACGTCCTTTTTCAGCAATTCCAGCCCCAAACCCTGACGTCATGGGAGGATTCCGACTCCCACCAAGCCTACTTCATGACCGCCGACCGCGAGGCTTGGCCGGCGGAGAATGGCGTCGCGAGTTTTCAGACTTACGGGCCCCTGTATCGCTACCTCAGTTCAAAGGTTAGCCCCACTTATCAGGGCGACTATTATCTAGCGAAAACGGCGTATCTCACGCTGATCCTGACCATGATCTTTCAGTACCTGGCCAGCGTGCAGGTTCCCGCCGGGGCGTGGGTGCTGTCGGCCTTTTTTGCTCTGTTCAACTTTCCCGATCTCGGCATGACGCCGCTCACCATGTTCCTTTGGGCCCTGGCTCTGCCGAAAACGTCAAAGCGAACTTCCCATCTGTGGTGCGGCTGCGTTTTTTCCTCTCTGCATTTCCTCTACAAACCAGCCTTGGGTTTGGGTTGCATGCTGCAGATCTTCGCCGTGGCGGTTTTTCACCCGTACCTAGGCGGCTTGCGGGAAAGGGCGCGCTGGAGCTTGATCGCCTTGACCTTGCTGGCCGCACTGATGGCCGCGGAATACGTCACGCTCACTTCGGGAGGTCTTCACGCGCTAGGGATATACTGCCGGATCGCCTTGGAGGACGGCGCGACATATTCCCAATGGCACCTTTCACCCTCGGAATGGCCAAACTTTTTCACCTATGGTTTTCCCCTGATCCTGCTCGCCATCCTGGCGGCGTTGGCGGGCTTCAAGGTGGAAGGACGTCGCGGTTGGATCGCCTTCCTTGTCTTCCCCCTGCTTTTCATGGATTACAAGCACGCTTACATACGCGCCGACATCACCAACATCGGCAGCGTCTTCCAGTTCCTGCCGCTGCTGCTTTTCTTCGCGCTGTTGCGCTTCTGGGGAACCAAGCCCTTGCGCATGCTGTTGCTGGTCCTCATCGCCGCCAACATGGCGTTGGGCAGGACGGATCTGGTGCCCTACAACACCCCCTACCGGCACCCGCGGCATTTCTGGCTGCTCAGTCCCTCTGGCTATGCCGACCGGCGCGCAGATGCGCTGACCAAAACGCGGGCGGCCTTTCAAGACTATCTGCGAAGGTTCGCCTGGGTGAAACAGGAGGTCCAGGGCGGATCGCTGCTCGTCGTTCCCGCGCATATCGCCCTGAGCCAGCTCGGCACGCCCTACCTGCTGCCGAGCTCCCAGAACCTTTATGCCCATAACAATTCCCTGCGCAGCCGTCTCGACCTCCAGGCCCTTCAGGAGCGGCCGCCGCAATTCATCCTGTTCCGAGATCGGATCATGGATGAGCGCCCCCCCATGTCCAACCGCCGTGAGTTTTACCTGGATATGCTGCGCCACTACGATTGTATCGCCCGCGATAAAGACTTCTTCCTCTTTCGGCAAGGCGAGGGCTCCAATCCCGTTTTTCGCTCTCTGACCCACGCTTTTATGCGGGATTGCCGGGGCCGGTTTGTTTTTGATTTGCCGGACAGATCCCTGGTATATCTGCGCGCCGCGCATGCTGTTGATTGGCACTATCGTCTGAGATCCCTGCTGCTCAAGGGCGACTCGCTGCTGATGGCGCACGGCCGGGAAGGCTCCAAGTTGGTCGAGCAGCGCTGCAATTTTGCTCTGCTCGACGAGGGTGCGATCTTTCCCCTCGACATGCTGGCGCAGTACAGCCATTCCAAAGCCACCCGTCGCTGGGTCATCGAGTTCAAAGGACGCTGGATGGATCTGGAGCCCCAGGACCCCGTGCACCTCATGGGCGGCAGCGTTGAGGACCTGGAGCTGGAGATCGGTGCCTACGAGTTGGTTCCAGGAAGATAAGAGCTAACCCGGCAACCGGAACCAACAAAGTCGTCAACAGCCACTTCCCCCTCCGTGTTCTCCGCGTCTCCGCGTGCATAAATCCCAGTCTTCTCTTTCATTTTTCACACCATCGCTTAATGCAGAAATTCTCTTGCACGCGGAGACGCGGAGAAGACAAGTCACGGGCCGCGTTTTTTCAAAGAAGCAAATACGTAAGGCACTAACCCCCGGGTTTTTCGCGCATCACCGCAACCGGAACTCCCAACTCATGCGACCGCGGCTTTCGCCGGCGGCGGGCTCGAAGACCATGCGGCGCGCGAAGTCCTCGGCGAGGCGGTCGGTGCTGATATCGCCGCTGGAGCGGGTCACGCGGACCTCTTTGATGCGGCCGGCCCGGTCCACGACGAGTTCGAGTTCCAGGCTGAGCTCGATGCCGGCTTTTTCCGCCCAGGCCGGGTAGGCCGGAGGTGGCGGTGCCGCGCGCAAGCGTCGCTTCTGAAGAGGCTTGGAAAAGCTGAAGGGGGCGGGCGGGAGCACGGCTTCCGTGGCAAGCGCTGGTCTTAAAGTCGCTTCGGGTTGGCCGACCTCGCCACTTGCCGCCAGGGGAACTGGAAGAACGGGATGAGTTGGAGCAGCATCGGGCCTCACGAGACTGGGGACCGGCCTGAGCTTGGAATCGGCCAATGGGTTGAAGCGCGCCTCGGTTTTCCGGTCAGAAGGCTCTGGGGCGGGCAGCGCGGGTATAGCGCCAGCCTCCAGAGCCACGGCCAAAGCGGCAGGGGAGGCCTTGGCCGCGGGAAGTCCCGCCGCAACCGCCGGTATAGAGTCTTGAAGACCAGCGGGCGGCCTCGGCGCGAGGGCAGCTTCTGACCAGCTCAACTCCAGCGGCGCGTACTGGGGCGTTTTCCCTCCCAGGGATGGCGCCGTCACGGGAAACGCAGAACTCAGCACCAGCAGCTCGCCGGCATGAAAAATCAAAGAAATGATGATGAAAAAACCCAGCCCCGAAAGCGGCGGCGTGAAGGAGCGCATCAGCGGAGAACGGCTCATGGGAATCGAGCCTAGCCCGCGCGCTTTTCCGGCAAGGCCCTTGAAAACCAAGCCGGATTGGCCTTCTTCAGTCCCGCTGCTCGGCGTACCAGTAGCCGCACAGGAACCGCGAGCGCGAGGCGAAGGGGAACAACACCAGGAGGACCAGGGTGCCCGCCATCTTCCAGGTGCGGTGCAGCCTGCGGGGCGACGTGCGCACGGGGGGATCCGAGAGGATCGCGAAGCGCAGCCCACGCCGCCGGCCCCAGCGCTTCAGGCGATCCGAGAACCATACTTCTTCTCCAGCGTACACCGACTCGCTGAACCCCCCAGATTCCTCAAAGGCCTGGCGATGACAGAAGACGAAACAGCCCGCCGCCACCCGCAAGAAGGCGGAAATACGGTTCCAGGCGCGAAGCCCGCGCAGCAGCCGGGGGGGGCAGTCACCGTCCATGGCGACACGCGCTCCGCCGCCGCAACCTTTATTTCGCAAGTGATCGAGGGCTTGGCGCAGCAGGGCGCCTTCGACCAGGGTGTCCGCGTCAAGGAAAATCAGGAATTCGCCGCGAGCGGCCTCGGCCCCGCGGTTGCGGGCGCGGGAGATTTGGCGGTGAGCTTCGGAAACAACACGCGCGCCCGCCGCTGCGGCCAAAGCGGCGGTGCGATCACTGGAAGCATTATCGCAGACGATGATCTCGCCGGGTTCTGGCACCTCCGCCATGGCCCGGCGCAAAAACTCCAGCGTGCGCGGCAGCCAGCGCTCCTCGTTGCAGGCCGGAATGATGACGGAATACGCCGGGGTCATTTACCGGTGGCAGCTCACCTGTCTTTCAAATTTTTAAGGCTCATCCGAATCATGCGTACTTTTCAAAAGTTTTCACACGAGGCCACGATTTGGCAAGACGGCAGTCAAATGTAATACCGGGGGGATTTTTCCACAGAGAACACAGATTAACACAGAAAACAACCCATCGGAGTTGGCCTCTTTAATCAGTGCCCATCGGTGTAATCTGTGGATAAATCCGAGTTGAGGGCACGGAGCACCAGGAAAAAACTGGGAGGAGACACCACCAGAGGTACGCATTCGTCGGATGAGCCATTTTTAATCTGGAACTCAGGAACTCAGGAATTTTTGATTAAAAACGACTGGGCGCAGGCTTCACTCAGGATCACGGCGCGGCGCGATTCCCCTGTATTTTCCTGAGTTCCAGATTCAAATTAATTCTTCGCCTTTCGGCTCGGTTTCACTGCGCCGGCGCCTGCTCATCGGGAGCGACCGGAAGCGGAGCCTGGGCCCCCATTCCGCCCTGCATTCCCATGAGCATCATGCTTTGCACCGCCGCGCCGAGACTGGCGAGGCCGGGCTTGCTGAATTCCACGGCGGCGAGCGGTTCCTTGATCATGCCGGCGTAGCAGGTGAGGTAAATCTTCCCGGCGGCCAGGGCGTTGAAAGCCATGGCGTACTCGGGGGGCAACGGAACAGGGCTGGCCTTGGTCAAGGTCTGGACCACTTTGCCAACGTTCATGGTGAACTTCAGATCCCCGCGCTCAAGCCGTTGGGAGCCCGCAAGCTCGCCGCGGCCGATGCGGCCCAGGATTTCGCGCATGCGGTCTTCGCCGTTGTTAGAGAAAATCAGGTAGTCTCCGCTGGCGGCGAACAGGACCTCCATTTTGTCGAGGGCCATGAGCTTCATGAAGTCCTGCTGTCCGTGCTGCTGGTAGAGAGGGTTGTCGAGGTTGATCTCCATGCTGACGCGGTGCAATGGAGTCGCGTCAATCTTGCCGGAATTCTTCTGGAATTTGTAGCTCTTGTACAGGGGCGACTTCCCGACTTCCGGGGGTGCTGAAAGAATTGCCGCCATCTTCTCCATCTCGGCGACGAAGTCGTCGGCCTTGAAGCCGGGACGATGGAGGATATACATCCATTGCGCCTGCGGGCTCAGCGTCCACGCGGCGTAGAGCGAGGCCGGCTGCAAGGAAGCCAGCATGCGCGTCGTGCACTGGGCGAAATCCTCATTGGCTTTAGGGCTCAGGATGTCCTTGTAAACCTCGCGATTCATGCCCGAGAGCCATTGCACCGTCTCCGCGGAGAGATCGATGTTGCCCAGGAGTTCGATATCCGCCGTGCCGGCGTAGAGCCCCTTGAGGTTGAGCACCGGCTTGCCGGTGGCGCTGAACCGTTTGGCAAAAGTGCTGCCCTGGCGCGGCGCGGCGCGCAGGACCAGCGCCACGCTCTGCGGGCTATCCTCCAGGGAAACCACCACTGGGTCAACTCCGCCACGACCGGATTGCAAGAGGTTCGAGAAACCATCCATGGCCGCGAGCTGGGCTTGGACCTGCCCCGCTCCGCCCAGCTTGCCCGCCTGCATGGCGGCCAAGAGCTTCAAGGCGGCCAGTCCTTGCGTGGCCATATCAATCAGTTCATCAACGTAGGCGCCGGCCACGTGGAAGCTCGCCACGCCGGCTGCGCCTTGGGGATCCGGCAATTTGCTCCAGGCCGTGTATTGCTCAGCGTTTCCGGAGCCCGCCTTGTCGAAGAAAACACCGTAGCCGCCGGCCTCCAACGCGGTGGCGTCCGATTTCAAGAACGACTCGGGGAGGAAACCCGACAAGAACAGCTTGAAGTCTTTCACGGGAAAATACGCGGCTCCCTCGCCTTTGTCGCCGGGGCCCGTCCCAGGCTGTGCCAACTGGCGCGGAAAACGCATGCGGAGGTAGATGGGCTTGGTCATATCCAAGCCTTTGAAGTCCGGATTGTCCGGCGCAGCCTTGATGTACTGCGCGAGGAACATGGGCAGCATCTGCGCCATGGCGGGCGAGTGCACCAGTTGGGTCAGATCCTGGGCGAACTTGAGCGCCTTCTCGTAGCTCGCGACGCGCAGGGTGGCGTCAGGATCCGCGGCGAAAGCGGACGCGCCGCCTGTCAGGAAAAGCAGCGCAATGAGGAGGCGGTTTATCATGGGAGGCCTTCTAAGGGAGGAATAGTTTTCCGCGCATGGCCGTTTTTGCAAGTTCGATCCTACCCTGGTTGCGCCTGCTGCGTCTTTCCGGCGCGCCTTCCGCCGCCTCGGGAGCGCTGTTCGGGGCGCTCCTGGCTGGGGCCAGCGGCCCCCCCGCGGCGCTGGTCGCCATCGCGGGCGCGCTTTTCTTCATGGGCGCGGTGGCCCTGAACGATATCGTGGATATCGAGAAAGACCGGCGGCTCCGGCCCGAGCGGCCGCTGGCGGCGGGGACGATTGGCCTCGGTGCGGCCAAGAAGGCCTGCGCCGCGATCTTCCTGGCTGGTGTTGCGCTGGCGTCGTTAGCCGGCGCGTATCACAAGTTCTGGGCGCTGGCGCTCGTAGCCGCCATTTTTGCCTACAACCTCTGGAGCAAACACGGGCCATTAGCCGGCGCCAATGTGGCGCTGTGCCGCGTGCTGAACTTCGCCATGGGGGTCGGGGCCGTCGGGTCTCCTAGCCTGATTTACCCCGCCGCCGGTCTGATCTTCCATGCCCTGGGCCTGATGGCATTGGCCGAAGGCGAAGACGATGACCGGCCCCTGAGTTATCGCTTTTATTTATTTGAAAGCCTGGCTGCGACAGCCGTGGCCTTGTTGGGTTGTCTCAGCGTGGTTTCCGTTCCCAAGATTTCCAGTGGCATCGCCGCCATGGCCTGGGTCGTTTACCTTTTCGCCATCCTACGGCTCTGCGGCGCCGGACGCAAAGGCCGCATTCGCGCGGTGGGGCTGCTCGTCTGTTCTTATCCCCTGCTGGAAGGTCTTTTCCTGGCTGGCACTGGCCGGTCCCGCGAGGCCGCGCTATTCGCCTTATTCTTTCTGGCTGGTGTCGCGCTTTCCAGAGCCATGAAGGCGGGCTAAAAAAAGCGGCCCCCGCAGAGGGGGCCGCTTGGAAATCCGATGATCGAGAACTTTTGCCGCGGGCGGATCAATCCGCCGGCGTGGCAGGATACAACCCATTGAGGGGCGCTCCGTCCTCACCCTTCAGGTACATGACCCTTCTCGTATTGAGGATTGACAGCATGCCTTCCGTAACGGCGCCCGTCGTTGAATCAGCGTTGCCCGCATCCACCAAGAACTTGGCCACATGGGAGTCCGCGAAGCAGACGCCGATGCGGCTGTCACCCTTGTCGAAGTTCGCGCCGAAGCGGTAGTTCTCGACGACGATACGGTCCGTGGTGCTGAACTTTTCCTTGCGGGTTGCATTGGCCGCCGCAGCGCCAACTTTAACGGCCCCGTAGTAAGAGTAATATCCCTTCTGGTCGTCGAAGGGGTGCTTGCCGGCGTAGTCAATGAAAACCTGGTAGCGCTTTTGGATCGCATCCGCGTTGCCAGATGCTCCTGAAGAACAACTGGTATGGCCCACGTTGATCTTGTTCGCTGCAACGCTGGGGTCTCCGATGACAAAAAGATACTTCATGGCCGCGTCGTCCCCATTGACGGTGTGGACTCCAATCGGGTAGTCCCATCCCTGCCCGAACGTTGACTTCGGATCCGGGTTATTGGCGATGAGCACTCCCTCCGAGATCTGCTTCATGTTGTTGTCCGAAGAGGTGCGGTTCGCGGCGAGTCGCGCCTTGGCTAAGGCGGGCATGAGCAGCCCAGCGAGGATGGCGATGATGGCGATCACCACCAGCAGCTCGATGAGCGTGAAGAAACTTGGCTTTTTCACGTTTGTCTCCCAAAAAAAGGGTTGAAATTAAGAAAGAAAAAAAGAAAAGAAAAACCAGCTTGAATTGTAATTAAATTCACGTCCGGGTCAAGGCATTTCTCACGCTTGGGAAAGCTCGGTAAGACGCAGGCCGGCGCCACCACGTCACCCCCCGCGCGGCAGGGCACCCCTGCGGGTGCCCCCCACAAGGGTGCCCCCATACGAGTGCCCCTCACAAGGGGCACCCCTACCAACTATTCCCCGACCCGTATTCGTTGGGGCAACCGGTGGTTGCACCCCCCTTGTGGAGGTACCCCATGGGGTGCCTCCGAAGGCTGTCCCCCTCAGCGCTTTTCCGCGCTTTCCGTCTTTCCCGCCTCCTGGGATGGCGAAACCGCCGCCGGGGCCGCCCGCTGGGAAACCCCGATGCGGCGTTGCCGCAAGCGGTCTGCGATGAAGTCGCCCGCGCGAAAGAAGGGGTCCACCACGATCCACAGGAAGAAGGCGTTGAAGGCCGCCCACAGGAAATTGGTGTTGACGTCAGCGGCGTTGGCGATTTTCCCTCCCGTCTGCAGATAGAGGACGAAGGCCAGGGCTACGAGGAAGGCCAAGGAGTGCGTGAGGGCGCGCGCGGCACTCTCCAGGACGGCGCTTCGCAGTCCCAGGATGAGCAGCGGGGGCAGCAGGACCATGGGCAGGGCAAAAGCCAGCAGCTCGCCGGGAATGAACTTGAACATGGGTACCACGAAAAAATTCTCACGGCTGAAGAAGTCCGGGTTGAAGATGCGGTTGAGGCAAAAATGGTCCACCATCATGAGGGCAAAGCTCCAAAGCACGATCCAGAACCCCCAGCGCACCCCGGGCTGGAAGCCCCCTCCCGTTTCATAGAGGGTCACTCCGCAGAGCGGGCAGATGTGCTCGGTGGCGGGACTCATGAGCGCCTCGTGGCGCCGGTAGATGCGCGGCACGCACAGTTGCCCGCAAGCCTTGCACTCGATGAGCGTGGGCATCTTCTCGGCCACCACGCGCACGTTGTCCGCCTGGGGGTGGCCCTCGCTTTCCGCCGGCTCGAACTCGACGAGCTCTCCCTTGCGGGGAAGGTCGCCGCTCACGTTGTGGTCGTTGAAATAGCGCTCTAAACCGCTTTCCTCCTCAAGGATAAAGCCGTAACCCTTGCTGCGGGAAAAGAATTTGACGCGGCCGCGCACGGGCAATCAGCCAGAAAAACAGATATTTATTAATCTGGAACTCAGGAACTCAGGAAAAAATCGTGGGGGAACGCCCGTTCCGCGAAAACAATTTCCGCCACGTTTGTCTTCGAAATTATATTTTCCTGAGTTCCTGAGTTCCAGATTCAAATTATTTCTTCGCATTTCGAACCGTCTAAACCATTAAAAGATATTCGCACCATGACCGAGCGCATGAAATTCGCGCCAAAAGCAAGAACTAGAACCCGCGCCTAGCGCCTCGCCTGGGGGATGGCCAACGCATGCACGCCGCTGGATTGCGCCTCGACGCGCGCAAGAGCTTCCAACGCGCCGGCGGCCATACGCTGTCCGGCGGAGCCCTCGGGGAAGTCCAGGTTCGTCAGGCGCTTCAGATAGATGCGCGCGCGCTCGGGATCGCCGCTGGCCTCGGCCTCGCGGGCCGCTAGCCACAGGCCCTCCGGACTTTTGGGGTTCACCTGCAGGAGCCGCAGCAGCACTTTGCGCGCCATCGCGGTCTGGCCGTAAGAGAGGTAAAGCTCGGCGAGGTTCGCCAGCAAGGGCTCCCGGGAGGGCGCGTATTTGAGGCCCAGTTCGAAATGCTCGAAGGCCTCCTCCGGCTCCCCGGCATCCAGGAGCGCGAGGGCGAGATCGTTGTGCGCGCCCACCAGGTAGGGGTTGAGCTCCAGGCAAAGCCGGTAGTACTTCACCGCCTTGCCGGTATCGCCGTTCTTGCGGGCGATGGTGGCGGCCTCGTAATAACGGTTGGCCTGGTCGCGCACCTCGCGTGAGAGGCGGTCCTCCATGACGTTGCGCGTGAAAAAGGAGCGGCCACCCTCGCTCGTCGCTGCGTTGCGGGCGAGGTCCATGACCCTGACCTTGAGGAACACTTCGCCGCTTTCGGAGTCGGGAACCGTCCAGGCGAACTGGCCGCGCGCCGGCAGGCCGCTGGCGATTTCATGCCAGTTCCCCTCGCTTCCCGCGGAACTGTAAAGCGTGACGCAGTTCCCCTCTTCCAGGGCCTCGTCTTCGGCCTCCCAGCGCAGCAGGCGCCTTGTTCCAGCCTCCCAGAGTTCTCCGGCCGCGGGGCTCAGGAGCCGCACGCGAGGGGCGGCGGTGTCCACCAGCACGAGGATGTCCGGCGGCGTCCCCGCCGTCGGCGCGGATTCCTCGTGTCCGGCCCGGTCCACCGAGCCGACCTTGAAGCCATAGAGACCGTCGTTGTCCGCGAGGAACTCCATGGGACTGCGCCCGTCCGGGTCGAGGCCATAGAAGCGCCAACTGATGCCGCTGTTCAGGGTGTAATACAGCCGCGACTGCAGGACGTTATCCTCGGTCATGGAGTCGCGCACCTTGTATTGGACCACCAGGTGGCGGTTGTTGGAATACTGCACGCGCACGGCGGGTTCTTCGCCCTGGATTCCGGCCCAAGCGAGGAGCGCTCCCACCAACGCCGCCCTACAGCGGACTCGACTCGGGACCCCGTTCATTGATCGAATTTCCATGTCCTCTCCTCAATCCTGCGCACGTCTTCCAGGGCCATGCCGAGATGCTGCATCATGTCCGCGGTGCGGATGACGCGCAGGCCCAGTTGTTTGCTCAATGAGATTTCCTCTTGTTTCACGTCGTCGCCGGTGACCAGGAAATTCGTGCGTTCGCTCAGGTCATTCACCACCTTCCCTCCCGAGCTTTCGATCATCGCCGTCACCAGCGCGCGCGAGGGGAACTCCGGGAAGCGGCCGCGCAGGGCGTACTGGGGCCGCACCTTGCGGTCGAAGGGCGTGTCCTGGCGGGCATTGGCCACGCTGTCCCCCGCCGCGATGGGGTTCAGGGATTCGCGGGCGGTTATCTTGCAGATGCTGATGCGATCCTCAAGGAACTGGACCTCCAGCCGCCCCTTGGTTTCTTGCCGCGCCTCACCCTTCATGCGGAAGACGTCGAAACCCTGCCCGATGCGGAGGCCGTCTTCGCGGCCGATATCAATGACGGCGAACCCTAGTTCGGGATTAGCGGAGAGCACCCGCCCGTCAATGAGGTCGAGGATGGGCAGCCAGCCTTGTCCCTCACCGCTGCGAGCGTCCAGGATGCGCTTGAGCTGTTCCTTTTCCCTGAGCAGCTCGTCAATGTGGTTTTGGCGCCCGGTGACGTTGGCGATGTGGTCCACCGAGGCCTGCAAGTATCCGGTCCATTGCTTGCGCTGCTCGTCCATTTTAGACCAGAAGCTGCTTTCGTAGCCGGTGCGCTTCTCCAGGAGGTTGCCCTTGAGGTCCTTGAAGGTGGTGTTGCGCTTTTCGAAATTTTCGAAGGCCCCGGCGACGGCGCCATCGAAGCGGGTGGTGAGTTCGGTGTTCTGGCCGCGCTCGTTGCGCAGGGCATCCACCCGGGATTGCAGCAACGCCTTGGCGCCGCCGGCCAGCTCGGGCGCCCGTTCCATGAGGACCAGCACCTCCGGAGGAATGAGGTCGCGATCCCTTTTGCTCGCCTCGAACAACTGAGCCAGCTCGGGCGCCCCGCCGATGAACCCCTTCAAGAAATTGATGAGCGCGTCCTCGCGGGCTATTTTGTCCTCCACCCCCTCTTCGATTTGGAATTCGCGCAGCATTTCTTCCGTCGCCGTCTTGGCGGCATCGCCCTGGAGACGGCGCAGTTTGCGCAGCAACGCCACGCGCTGGTCCGCATTGAAGCGCGCCTCCTTCCCCAGCTTGACGTTGAACTTGTCCTCGGCGTCCACCGCGGGCCGGTCGCGCAGGTAATCGCTCACGCCTTGCCTGGCGATCTCCAGATCGGTACCGAATATCTCGCGGTCTATATTGAATTTGAGCTCCGCTATGGCGCGCTGCGTCTCATCCATGTTGGTTTTCCAGGACCAGGAAGCTATGGCCGCCAGGATCCCCCCCACCGCGAAAATAGCGGTCAGCACCACCCCGATGAGGATGGCGGGATAAGCGCGCCTGCCAAAGTAGTAGAAATTGGCGCGTTCGAAGATGGAGCTCGCGTTCATCAGTCTCCGAGGAAAGGCACCAGTTGGTCTTCACGTATGATGAGGATACCCATGGTGGCGGCCTGCGCCACCTGCATTTCCGAGAACTTGCCCTCCACCACCATGTCCACGGAGGGGCTCAACTCCTCCACCACTAGATTGCCCATGTACTGCAGGTAGGACGTGAGCTGGGCCTTGTTGAACTTGGTGTCGAACTTTCCCGCGAGGAAAAAGCGGCGCCCCCCCTGGGTGTAGGCGGGACTCCCCACCCGGTCGCCCGGCAACACCGGCTCACGCTTGGGGTCGTCGTAAAGCAGGGCGGCCACCGCGTACATGTCGCTCACGGACTTCACCACGGCAAAGCCCTTGTCCACCACCTCGCCGTCGGGAGCCAGGTTAAAAACCTTGAACTTGAAGTTCTGCTTGACGCCCGCCGCCGAGCCGACGTCGAGGATTATCTTGTGCTCGCCGTGCAGCACTTCCAGGATCCGTCCCACGCCTTCCGGCGTGGCGAAGCGGTTGTAAACCACCTGGTGCTCGCGGTTGATCTTGATCTCGTAGTTCTTGACCTCGGACTCGATCTTGGCCGTCTCGAAGGTCTTGGTCTTGAGGTTCTCCTCCTCGCGGTGCTTGAGCCCGTCCATGCGGTGCCCCATGTCCTCGCCGGCGCTCTTGTAGTAGGTTTCCATTTCCTGCTGGGTGCGCTCGACGTTGGAGATCTCCTCGCGCATGGCATCCTGGACGCTCGCCACCTGGCCGCTCAATCGATCGGATCGCGCGGCATGGAACTCCACCCCGCGCTCATACCAGCCGCGGTGCAGGCTGGCGCGTTTGAGCTCGCGATCCGCGGCCAGGATAGAGGAGGCGAGGACACGGCTCTCATTGCGCAGCTTGATGCGCTCGCTCTGTTTTTCGCCGAGCGTCTTGAGCTTCGTCGTCAAGTCGTTGGCCCGGGCCTCGACGCCCTTCATATCCACGCGGTTGCTTTCAAGCTTCTCCTGGGCTTCCTTGGAGAGGTTGTAGCAGAGCAGGCTGCTCATAGACCCCAGGAGCCCGAAAAGGATGATGATATAGACGTAGACGTTGTTGGTCATGGCGGGCTATTCTAAGCTCTTGGCGACTCCTAAAACCTCTTCCACGGTGGTGAGCCCGGCGAAGACCTTGCGCACCCCGTCCATGAGCAGGGTGTGCATGCCACCCTTGACGGCCAGCTCGCGCAGGACGTGGGTGGGCTTGTTGTGGAAGATGGCGTCACGCAGCTCGTGGCCGAGCCGCATGAGCTCATAGATGCCGAGGCGCCCGCGATAGCCCGTGTTGTTGCAGTTCTGGCAACCGGCCCCGCGCACGAAGGTCTTGCCCTCGGCCATCTCCGGGGTGATGCCGGCGGCCAGCATCTTGGCGGGGTCCGGGTTATAGATTTCCCGGCACTGCTCGCAATTCACGCGCACCAGCCGCTGCGCCAGCACGGCGATGACCGAGCTGCTGACGAGGTAGGGCTTGATGCCCATATCAATGAGGCGCGTGATGGTGGAGGGGGCGTCGTTGGTGTGCAGCGTGGAAAAGACCAGGTGGCCGGTGAGCGAGGCTTCGATGGCGATAGTGGCGGTTTCCAGGTCGCGGATCTCGCCCACCAGGATGACGTTGGGCGCCTGGCGCAGCATGGCGCGCAGGATGCGCGCGAAGTCCAGCCCGATTTCGTGGTTGACCTGGATCTGGTTGATGCCCGAGACGTTGTACTCCACGGGGTTCTCGGCGGTGATGATTTTGACGTTGGGCTTGTTCTTCTCGCCCAGCGCGGCGTAGAGCGTGGTGGTCTTGCCGCTGCCGGTGGGGCCGGTCACCAGGACGATGCCGTTGGGGCGGGCGATGAGGTCCTTGAAGGAGGCGTAATCGGTGGGATGGAACCCCAACTGGTTCATGCCCTTCAGCACCGACTGCTTGTCGAGGATACGCATGACGATGCTTTCCCCGAAAGAGGAGGGCAGGGAGCTCACGCGCAAATCAATGAGCCTCCCCAGCACCTTTATTTTGATGGCCCCGTCCTGGGGTTTGCGTCGTTCCGCGATGTCCATCCCCGCCATCATCTTGAGGCGTCCGTAGAAGGACCCCTGCAATTTCTTCGGCGGGCTGTCGGCCAGCACGCATTCGCCGTCAATGCGGTAGCGCACGCGCAGGCTCTTCTCCAGAGCCTCGACGTGGATGTCGCTGGCGCGCTGCTGCACCGCCCGGGTGATGATGAGGTGCACCAGTTTTATCACCGGAGCGTCCTCATCACCGTCACCTTCCGCGCCCTCCGTATCCAGCACCACTTCCACGTCGTGGGCCACCTCGCTGATGAGTTTCTCCATGGAGCGCGTGGCACCCTCGTAGCTGCGGTCAATGGCCGCCATGAGCTCGCTCTGGCCGCCCACCTTGCAGAGCACCTGGAGGTTCGTCATGAAGCGCAGGTCGTCCACGAGGCTGAGGTCCAGGGGATCCTCGATGGCCACCGTCAGCACGCCGTCCTTGACGTCGAGCGGCAGCGCGTGGCGTTGCTTGGCGAATTCCAAGGACACCTTTTCCACCGCCTCGGGGGTGGAGCTCAGCGCCGCGCCCTCAACGTACTCCAGGCCATTCTGGATGGCCAAGGCCTGGGCGAGCTGCTGCTCGGTGATGGCTTGGGACTTTAAAAGGATCTGTCCCAGCCGTTCGCTGGCGCCCTCGGAGATCTGCTTCAGGGCCACGTCGAGCTGGGACCTCTTGACCCATTTGAGCTCCAGCAGGATGGACCCCAGGTTGTCGCCGATGCCCGCCACGCGCCTAGCCTTGAAGGTTGGCGATGGAGATGGTCTCGTTCTCGGCGTCCTCGCGCAGGCGGATGGGACCGCGCACCTCCATCTTGATGAGCCTGCGGCAGTGGCCGATGCACACCTTGACGCCGCTGTAGAGCATTTTGCGCACCAGGATCTCCTTGGCGCGCTGCCCCACGCTCTGCTTGCGGATCTCGTCGAGGTTCTTCTGCATCTCCCCCTGCTCCGCCTGGTGCTTCTTCAATTGTTCGAGCAGGCCCTTCAGGGCCTTTTTCTTGTCGGGGCTCAGCGCCATCAGCTTCTGCTTGTTGGCGAGGACCGGGCCGACGACGCGATCAATGCGCTCGATCTCGCGCGTAATTTCATCGATCTGCGCCTCGTAGGTGGCTATCTTGTCGGCTATCTCGTAGTCCACCCCGGCCGTGATGGAGGTCTCCACCCCGAGGTCCGACCCCACGCTGCCCACGTCAATGCCCATGAGGGCCACCACCGACCCGCCGATGACGTTGCCCATGGGGCAGATCAGCTTGCCCTTGGTTTTCACCGTGCTGTTCATGATGCTCTTGGCTACCTCCACGTCCTCACGGCAGACGGCGCTCACCTCGTTGAAGTATTTGGCGCGCACCGCGCCCAGGGCGCGGATGTAACCGCGTCCCTTGCCATTCACGCCGCCGTTCACGGTGACGTGGCCCTCGCTTTCCACGTTGGCGGCGCCCATCACGCCGTTCACCTCCACCCCCTCCTTGCCGAAAACGCTGAAATCGTCGAGGACGTCCTTCTGGATCTGCACCAGGCCGATGAAGTTGACGTTGCCGACGGTGTAGTCCACGTCGCCGCGCACCTGGTAGACGGGGTTGACGCTGAGGATATCGTTTTCGAGGACGAAACGGCCGTTCACCTGGGAGTAGATCTTGCCGTCCTCCATCACCGCATTGGGGCCGAGGTGCACCTCCACGGGCTGGCCCGCCCGGGTCGGAATGGCATTGCCGAAGAGATCGCGGCCTTCTTCGGCGGCTCCCGGCTGATGCACGGTGGCGAGGTGCTGCTCCTTGAGCACGTTCTGGATGAGGTTGGTGTTCTTGTAATCAATGGCCTCATCCTTGGTCACGTTGAAGCGCACGTTCTCGGCGCTGGGCTTGATCAGGAATTCGACGCGACCGTCCGTGCCCTGGACGGCCCGCTTGCCGCGCGCGACGCTCACCAATTCCTCCGACGCCTTCAAGGAACCCGCGCAGCAGGCCTCGGCGAGCTCCATGACCCGGTTCTCGTCCATGCCGTTCACGACTCCGGCGTCAACGATCATCTTCTTCAGGAAATCGGGGGCCACGGTGCAGCCGGGATCGATGCGCTTGAATTGGAAAGAGGCTTCGCACTGATCGTCGCTGATATAGAGCCGCAGGTGCAAATCCCCCAGGTTCTCCTCGCGAACGAGCTTGGCGCCTTCAGGCATCAGAGGACCGGCGGCACGCGAAAATGGCCGCGGTGCGACTGGGGCGCGTTGGCGAGCGCCCGGTCCGCCCCGAAGGATGACGCGGGGCCGTCGGCCCGCAAATCCGCCCTGCCGAGCGGCTGCGCCGCCTCCCCCGCCTCGGGTGGCTCGAGGGTCTGGATCACGCGGAAGGCTTCAAGGACCCCCGTGAAACGCTGGGCGGCCTCCTCCAGCCGCTCGCCGGCGACGGCGATGCGACTCAGGTGGGCCACCTGCGCGGCGAGGCGTAGATCCAGTTGTTGATCGCTCATCAGCGACTCGTTCAGGGGGTAAGCCGGGAGGGCGGGCTCATGATACGCTATTTTCCACGCTTGTACACCGGCTCATTCCTTCTCGTCAATGGTCTGGAAGGCCACGCGCGCGAAGCCGTGGCGGCTGAAAAGGCCCATGAGTTTGGCCACCATGCGGTAAGGGACGTTCTCGTGGGCGCGCACGATGAGGTAGATGCCGTCGCGGCGTTCGTGTTCGGCCTCCAGCAGGCCGTCCACCTCCTTGAGGGTGACCGTGCGGCCCTGGAGCACGACGGCTCCCGTCTCCATCACGTTGAAATACCAGCGCATCCCCTCCACCCCGCGCGATCCGCCCTTGGTGGCCGGAAGGTGGATGGTGAGCTCCTTCTCCTTCTCACCGCTCGCGAAGGTGCAGGTGAGCAGGAAAAAGATGATGAGCAGGAATATATCAATGAGCGGGGTCATCAAGGGAACCACCGCCTCTTCGCCGATGGACTGTTTGAGCAGCTTCACCCGCGCCCTTTGCTGGCCGCCACCAGCGCCAGCCCGAGTTCATGCACGGTGTTGTAGAGGTCCAGAGCGAGGCGCGTGGCCTTCTCCTTCAGGTGATGGTGGAAAAAGGCGGACGGGATGGCGATGGCGAGGCCGAAAAAAGTGGTGAACAGGGCCGTGGCCATGCCGTTGGCCAGGATCTCGGGCTTGCCGAAGCCATGCACGCCCACGGCATTGAAAGCCAGGATCATGCCATGCACCGAGCCGAGCAGGCCGAGCAGCGGGCTGGCCTGGGTGATCACCGCCAGCGGCTTGATGTTGCGGTGCAGTTCATAGAGCATCGCATCCGTGTACTCCTGGAGGATTTGCTCCATATCGCGGGCGTTGTCGTAATCCTGCCGGATGAGGAAGCGCGCCACGAGCTTTTCCCCTGGGGTGGCGCCCCCTTTGAAGCGGCCGGCCAAGGCGACGCGCCCCGCGCCATCGGGCACTTTCTCCAGCGCGGCCTCCAGGGCGCCGCGCAGTTCTTCGGGGATGATCTTCGCGCGGCGCAAGGCCATGAAGCGCTCCAGGGCGTAAGCCATGGCCACCAGCGAGCACAAGAGCAGCGGATACATGACCGGCCCGCCGCTGGCGAAGATGTCCCAGAACGACCCCTTGATGATGAGCGATTGCGAAGTCCCGTTCACCTCGACGGCACTGGCGGCTGCGGCAAGACCCGCCCAGGCCAGCGCGCCGCGCGCGGAGGACTTTAGGATGGGGGAACAAAAGATGTGGGTTATCATTTTTCTGCTTGGGCCAGCTCGGAGGCGGCCTTTTTGGCTTCCTCGGTGTCGGGGAATTCGTCCACCAGTTTGCGCAGGTATTTCGCGGCCTTGTCGGACTTGGCCTGGGCCGTGTAGCTTTGGGCGATGCGGTACAGGCTGCGCGCCTGCCAGACTTTCCCGTCCTTGTAGAGCAGGGTCTTCAAGTACGCCTTCACGGCCTCATCGTGTTTCCCCAGTTGGAACCAGGACTCGCCGAGGAAGAACAGCGCCTCCAGCGCGCGCGGGTGCGTCTTGTCGGCGCTCGCGCGCTCGAAGCGTTCAGCGGCCTTGGCGTACTCGCGCGCCTCAAGGTGCAACCGACCCACGCTGTATTCGGCTTCGGTGCGCTCGGTCCCTTCCGGGAACATGCCCAGGTAATCCTCGTAGCGGGCGCGCGCCAGGTCGGGTTTGGCCAGCTTCTCGTACATGCGCGCCAGGTTGATGAGCGAATCCCCGTAGAAGGCGTCGGAGCGCGTGGCGGTTTTCATGTAGCCCTCAAGGGCCGCTGCGGCTTTGTCGAAGCGCGCGCCCATGAGTTCGGCCAGACCCTGGCGATACATGGATTCGAGCTTGAGGACGGAGGCCGGACACTCCGCCACCAGCCTGCCGAAGTGCGCGGCCGCTTCGGCGTACTGGTTGAGGCTGTGATGGCTCCACCCCAGCTTGTAGAGCGCCTTATCCTTGTAGCGCTCGTCCCCGAGGCAGGCGGCGTAACGCTCCAGCGCCTGGCGGTACTCCTTGCGCCCATAGGCGAGTTCCCCCAGCGCGAACTCGGCGTCGGAGATGAGCTCGCCCTTCTCGAAGTTCTTGGCGTAGAGGCGGAAAGCCGCCCCCGCTTCCTCGGGCCGCTCCATCTGCATCAGCAGCCAGCCCTTCTCGTAGATAGCCCTCCCGAGCTGGCGGCTGGCCGGATACTCCTGGATGAAGCGGCTGTAGAATTCCAGCGCCGCCGGAAAATTCTTGAGGTCCACCTCGGTGCCGGCCAGGCTCAACAGCAGCTCCTCGCGCTCTTCAGGCTTGGCCGCGGCCAGGCCCTTTTCATAAACCACCTTGGCTTTCGCCGGCTCGCCGCGCGCGCGCAACAGGCTGCCCTGGAGCTGCAGGGCGGAGAGCTTGAAGCTGCTCTGCGGAAATTCCTGGAACAGCGCCTCGATGTCCGCCATCGCCTCCGCCGGCCGCTCGCGCTTGTAGTACAGCCAGGCGCGTCCGTAGAGGGCGCGCTCGCGCGCGGCGGGATCCTTCAGTGCGATGGCCCGGGTGTAATGGTCGAGGGCGAGTTCGGGCTGCGCGCTTTCGTAGGCCGCCTCGGCCAACAGGTAGTGGGCGCTGGCTTCGCGCTCATGGCCCGGGAACCCCTTCAGGAACTCGTCGAGCAGGGCGATGAGGTCCCCGTGGCGCTTGGCCTTGAAAAGCAGTTGGGCGATGGCGAGGTAGGCATCCGCCGTGAAAGGGCCGCGGCTCGAAAGCAGTTCGCGGTAGCCGGCTTCCGCCTTGTCCAGGTGGTTCATCACTTCCTCGAGACCGGCCATCAGGAAGCGCACCTCGCGCCCGTAGCGACTTTTTTCGGAAAGGTCCATGGCTCCGAAAACCTTTAGCGCCGGCTCGGGTTTGCCGAGGAGTTTCAGGCACCAGCCCATGCGGTAAGCGGCGTCAGCCCGAAGGTCCGCGCTGGTCTCCTTGTCGTCGAGCACCGTCTGGTAGGAAGGCATGGCGCGCGCGTATTCCTTGAGGGCAAAAAGGTACTCGCCCAGGTTGAAACGCGTGAGCAGCAGCGTGGCGGGATCGGCGCCGGCTGTTTTCAGAAGCTCCTCGCTGGTCGCCACCGCTTTCTGGCCCTCCCCCGCGAGGTGGTAGTTGCGCGCCAGATCATAGAGCACCTGGTTGAGCCCCCGGCCTTCCTTGGCCTCGGCCCGCGCCTGTTCGAGCGCCGCGGTGGCCTTGGCGTACTCCTTGTTGGCCGAGTACACCCCGGCGAGTTCCTGGCGGACCTCCGCGGAGGTGGTCTTGGTGGTGCCGGCCGCCAGCGCTTTGTTGAAGGCCTCGGCGGCCTCGCCCCCCTTGTCGAGGGCGCGCAGGAACACGCCCTTCCAATACCAGGCGTCCGCGACCAGCGGGCTCTTGGGACTCTCCTGGATGAGCCGGTCCGCGGCCTGGAGCCCCTCCTCATGCTTCCCGGCGTTGTAAAAAGACTGCACCGCCTGGAAGTAGGCCAGGGCGCGCGGTTCGGCCTCTTTATGGACGCGGGCGAGTTTCAGGAAACCAATGGCGGCCTTCTCGTACTCCTTGAGCTTGAAATAGCTCCAGGCGATGCCCTGGTGGGCGTCGCGCTCGAAGGCGCCTTCCCCATCGGAGAGCACTTGGTTGTAGTGCTGCAGGGCGGCGGCGTAACCCTCGGCGCGAAAGGCGGCGTCCCCGGCTCTGAGCAAGGCCTCGGGCCGCAGCTTTGAGCGCGGGTGGCTTTGGGAAAAATCGAGGAACGCCTTTTGCGCCTCGGCGAACTTCTGCTCGCGCAGGCTCACCCAGCCGATGTTGAACAGCGCCTCCTCGGCCTTGGGATGTTGCGGATACTCTGCCACCAGTTTGGCGAAGCGCTCGCGGGCGGGCCCGAAACGCCCGACCTCGAGGGCGGCGCTGGCGGCGGCATACAGGGCGAGTGGAACCAGCTCGTGCTTGGGATTTTCCTCGAGGAAGCGCTCGTAATTCTTTTCCGCGGCGTCGAAATCCTTGAGGAAATAGCAGCTCTCGGAAAGGCGGAACTGGCCTTCCGCGTGTTTGCCGTGACCGGCGTGCTGCTTCAGGTAGGCGCGGAAGGCTTCCTCTGCGGCCTCATACTGCTTGAGCTGGAACGCGCACTCGGCCACCTGGAAAGCACAGCGCCCCTCGAGGTCGCTATTGCCGGAGGCGGCGGCCAGCACTTTGCGGTACTCGGCGCCGGCGAGATCGTACTCCTCGTTATTGAAGAGCAGCGTGGCGCCATCGTAGAGATCCTCGGGCGTTTGAGCGCTCAAGGAAAGCGTGAAAGCCATGAGCCAGAACACCGCCGCCGAGGCGCACTTCTTCCCGAGGTAGATCAATCCTTTGACCGCCAACAAAGCGCCGCGAGTATACGGGGATCTCACTGGCCGTCAAACTGGCGGCTGGCCGCGCGGGTTTCAGGAAAAGGCGAAAACCGACGACAGCACTTGACGTCTTGGCTTCCCCCCCCTCCGGTCCTTCGGGAAAGGAACCGGGGCGCCCCCCCCGCCCTACTTTAAAATACCTCCGCCGCTCAGAGCGGCGTGGTGGGCGGTTCGGGCAGATCCTTCTTGGCGGCCTCGGCCTGCAGGAACTGCAAGCGGCTTTCGATGAGCTGGATGCGATCCTCAAGCTCCTGGAGCTTCTGGGCGCGCATTTCGTCCATTTTCGCGTCCATGGATCCCAGGGCGCTTTGTACGGCCTTGTCCTGCATCTCCCCCATCATCTTCTGGGCCAACTGCAACACGGAAGATCCGGGCTCGATGCTGCCCTTGATGGCGTCGCCGGTGGCAAGCAGCAACCCGCACTGGCCCTGGTTGACGACCATGACGTTGTCGGGCTGCTCCGGATCGGCGTTCCACACCGTGCCTTCCTCGACGGCCACCAGGGTGTTCATCTGGGAATCGAGCTGCGTCTCGAACTCGGTGCCGCGCACACCGGCGACAGCCGATGGGGTCTTGACCGTGAACGCAGACCCGTCTTCGAGCTTATTGACCTTGCATTTCACCTGGCCGCTGAAAAGGTTCAACTCCGTCTTCTTGTCCTGGGTGCCAGTGATCTTGAAGTAACTGTCGGGGCCCACGGTGATCTTGGATGCACCGTTCATGTCCACCACGACTTCTCCGTCCGTTCCGGTCTTGATGCGGTCCTTCTCGAAGACCGGATCGCCGGCCGCCGCTGGCTTTTTGGGATCCAAGCCATGGGCGATGGTCGCGTCCCCCTTGGTGGAGACCACCTTGCCGACAGGGGCATCGGCTCCCTGAACGCTGGGCAGAAAAATCAACAGGAGGAAGCCCGGCAACCAAATACGGCTCATAGCGAATCCCCAACAAGAACCACAGGACAAGCGTGCAATTTAGCCTTGGGAGGTCGCATGTCAAGATTGCCAAGGCCGTTGTGACAAAGTTCACATATCAAGACTTGCACGCGGATTCGGGCTCACCGGGCGCGCAGGATGGCCAGGTAGGCCCCATGCTGTCCTTCCGCATCCGGCCAGTGTTGTTCCTCATGCTCGATCTCGAAATGCCGCTCCAAAGCAAAGGCGCGCGCGCGATCCCCATTCTCCACGGGAAAGAGGCTGCAAGTGCCGTAGAACAACAGCCCTCCCGGTCCCGTCAATCTTGCGGCGCCTTCCGCCAGGAGGGATTCCTGCACCTCGCGGAAGGTGTCGCCCGCTTTCCAGGCGTGCCGCACCGCTTCCGGCGATTTGGCCAGCACCCCCGAGTTGCCGCAGGGCACGTCGAGCAGCACGCAGGGAAAGCGCTGGTCTTTGATGGCTGCCGGGGACGCCACGCGCAGGCCAGGAAGCCGCGAAACCAGTGGCGAAGATTCCAATAGCTTGAAACGCCGTGGGTTAGCATCGCTAGCCGTCACCTCCAGAGGTTGGCCTTCAAGAGCGGCCAGACGCGCAATTTGCAGGCTTTTCCCCCCGGGAGCGGCGCAGAGGTCGAGGATTGGACGGCCCTCCAAGCGGCGGAAGACGGCATGGGCGATGCGGGCGGCTGCAATGTTTTGAAAGAATCCCGACGCGGCGCGCTCCGCCAACACCCGTTGCGGGGAACAACCCGGCTCCAGGCGCAAGCAACGCCCGCCCTCCCAATCCCAGGGCTCGCCCGGAAGTCCCTGGGCCGGTTCCCGGGTGAATTCGTGCCAAAAGGCGCGATAAGGGTGGGACAGGGCCATGACCAAACCGCCAACGGGCCGGCCAGAACCTTTCCAGGCCTCCGTTAATGCGGTCGGGAGCAGGTCTTCCGGGGGAATGGGCGCTGCTTCCGCCTCGCGGCAGAGCCGGCGCAAAGCGCCATTCACCAGAGAGCTGGCCGGTTTACCCAAGTGCTCGCGCGCAATCTCCACCCACTCGTTCACCGCGCCGTAAGGCTTCTCGAAGCGCTCCCATACCAGCTCGCTGGCGGCCAGCATCAGCACCCTACGCCAGGCGCGCGGCGTAGCGTCCCAGCCCCGCGCCAGCAGGCCGCTGACGCGCGCTTGCAGACCAGAATAACTGGCCCAGAGCAAACGGTGGCGGGTGGCGAGAAACGGGGGCGTACCGCTTTTCGAGCCGTCCGGAGGCAAGAGCGGGCCGCGACCGCTGTCGGCTTCAAGCCAAAAGTCGAGCAGTTGCCGGCGCGGGTCGGAACGCTGCTCGGCGGCTTGAATCCCTACACCACCGTGCAGCGCTGGCAGGGGTGCACCTCTGCGCGACGACCCCCGGCGTGGGCGGATCTCAGTTTCTCGTAAGCCTCGGAACGCCAGAGCGCGGGCAGGCCGCCCGTGCCGGCCCGGCCCACGGATAACAGCGACTTGTAGTCCACGTCGCAGGGATTGGCCCGGCCGTCCCACCAGACGAACATGCGCCGCCACAGGTCGCTGCAAGGCCGATCCTCTCCGCTCAGCGGCCGCTCGTAGGTGTTCTCCCAGGGGTTGTATTTGACGAAGGCCACCTGATCCACGAGGTCGCCCCACAACTCCGTCATGGATTCCATGCTCTGGGAACTGCTCACCTGCACTCCGGAGACGCGGGTGATGGTGCGGCTCTTGGGGTAATGCTTGGCGCGGATATCATGGAAAAGGCGCACGCGCTCCAGCACCCGCTCCAGGCTGCCGTTCACCCTGAGCTCGCTGTAGAGCGGCTCGGCGGCGGCGTCCGCCGAGAACACCACGGTCTGCAGGCCGGTTTCCAGGATAGCGTGGCAAAGCTTCTCGGTGAGCAGCGAGGCGTTGGTGTTGATCTTGGCGGCCAGGAACTTGCCGGTGAGATAGCGCAGCATGGCGGGCAGTTCCTTGGCCACCGTGGGCTCCCCGCGCGAGGCCAGGGTGAGGGCCTCGACGTGGCCCTGGGCCTCGTCCACCAGCTTTTGGAACAGGTCCAGCGCCATGGTGCCCATGTGCCCCTGCTGGCGGCCGGTGAACTCGGAGTCCGTCTGGTAGCAGAAGACGCAGCGGTAGTTGCAACTGGAGGTGGGCTCGACTTGCAGGCAGGGCGGATACGCGTCGAGTTCGCGAGTCTGGGGAAAAACCTCGTAGCGATAGCGGTAAAACAGGTAGCGGGCGAATTCCTGGTCCTCGAGCCGTGCCAGCTCCTCCAGCACGTTGGGATGCAGCTCGAAGCGCGGACCTTCGCCCGTGGGAGGCTCCAGGAGGTCTCTGAGCGCCCGCCCCAGAATAGCCCGGCGGTAAGCGTCGGCGGGGCGGGACTCCGGCGCGGCGGCGAAACGCCGCAAGCGCGCCACGACGCCGCCGAGATCGCGCGCGGGAGACTGGAACGCGCTGAAGCTCTGGTGTTTCTGGTACGCCGTCCCCGCACTGACCCTGTCCTTGCGGGCCGGGTTGCCCTTCCCTTGCTGCGCGCTCATTTCACGCATTCTCAAACACCGCTGCCACGGTCAAACGCAGGCGCGGCGGGGAAACTTCTCAAAACGTATCGCCCAGCCCGTATTTCTGGGGGGCCTGCTCGTAGAGCGGCCGCACCTCGGGCAGCAGCGCTTCGAGGTCTTTGATGCGCTGGTCATTGCTGGGGTGGGTGGAGAGCAGAACCGGCGGATGCTTGCCTCCGGACTGCTCCTTCATGCGCCGCCAAAGGTTGGGTCCTTCCGAGGGGTCGTAGCCCGAAGTGGCCAGGAGTTTGAGGCCCATGCGGTCGGCCTCGCTCTCATGGCCGCGCGAGAAGGCCAGCAAACCGACCTGGGTGCCAATACCCGCACCGGCCAGAACGAGCTGCTGGACGTTCTTGTCCATCGAAGACTTGGCGGCCATACCGACCTGCGCCCCGAGGAGCAGGCCCGTGGTGGCGAGCTGCTGGCTCACGCGCTCGTTGCCGTGTTTGAGAAGCGCATGGGATATTTCATGGCCCATCACGGCGGCCAGGGCCGCCTCGTTCTTGCAGACGGGGAGGATGCCCGTGTAGATGCCGATCTTGCCGCCCGGCATGCAGTAGGCGTTCACGGTCTTGGGTTCGTCAAAAAGTTCGACCTCCCACTGGAAGCCCTGGCAATAGGATCCATAGCGCGCCTTCGCCTGGGCGATAAGCCGGTCGGCCACGCGCATCACGATGGCGCGCGATTTCATATCCTTGGAGATGGGCACCTGCTTCTTCTGATCCTGGTAGGCGAGGCTCGCTTGCTTGTTCAGCATGGATTCCGGCATGATGTTGAGCTCTCGGCGCCCCTCGGCATTTTTCGCGAAGCAGCCGCCGCACGCGACGAGGGTCGCGGCGAACAAGAGACGGGAGAGGATTTGCTTGACCATGACGCTGTGAAATTTGGGGGACCGCAGTATAGCTACGCCATCGGATCAGTCATCCCCGACCTCGACGATCCCCTCACTTGAAAGCCACCAGCAGCACGCCCGCGGCGATGAGCACGACCCCGCCCCAGTTGCTGGCGGATAATTTCTCGCCCAGGAACAGCACGCTGAAAACGGCCACCAGGACGACGCTGAGCTTGTCCACCGGCGCGACGCGCGCAGCATCGCCCAGCTTTAGGGCGCGAAAGTAGCACAGCCATGAGGCCCCCGTCGCCAGGCCGGAAAGCGTCAGGAAAATCAGGCTTTTGCGCGACACAGATTGCAGGGGTTGGAATTTTCCGGTGGCGATCAGGAGGACGCCCAGAGCCACGATGACGACGATGGTCCTGAGAAAGGTCGCGAAGTCGGAGTGGATGTTCTCGACGCCCGCCTTCGCAAAAACAGCCGTGAGTGCGGCGAACACCGCCGACAGGATGGCCCAGATATACCAGGAGGTCAGGGGGTTGGACATTTTGATGGCCTAAAAAAACAATTCCAAGAGCCTGTTTAAAATGTGTCTTTCATGTCGCTTTTTAATATTTTATAAACAATGTCTTACCACAGAGACACAGAGAGCACAGAGATAAATGAAGAAATACTTAAAATCGCTATTTTCGCCTCCGCATATTCTCAGTGTCCTCTGTGTCTCTGTGGTGAGTAAGTTCATACTTTTTAAACGGGCTCTAAGGGACGGCAGCCCTGGGCGTCGCCTCGGCGAAATACAGCCGCCGCCAGAGGCCGCGTTGGCAGGATATTTTTTTTTGCCGGTCGGGAAGGCCGGCGGCGGCCCGGATCCACTCGGGGGCTTCGAGCTGTTCGACTGAGCTTGTTTCTGGCAGGGCCTTCATGGGGAGGAAATAAAGCCGGCCCGCGGCAGTTTCGATCCAGGCGAGTTCGACCGGGTGCGTGCGCATCGAGAGCAGGGCGGCAGTACCTCCGGCTTCGATCCCTAATTCTTCCGCCGGCGGCGGCAGCACGAGCAACAGCGCGATGCCGGCGGCGCTGAGGAGCATCCCCGAGCGCGCGGGCAGGCGCACCACCGCCAATCCGGCCAGGCAGGCCAGGGCCAGCAGGAAGGCGCTTTCCGCGGGCAGGGGGCCGCGCGGGCGGGAAAGGGGAACCGTGGCGGCGCGGAACCAGCCTTCGAAGAGCACGCCGGGGTCCGGGTGCACGACTTCTTCAGGGGGCACCGCCAGCAACACGGCGTTTCCCGAACCCTCCAACAGTAGAGGATAGGAGAAAGGCCCGCCGCTGTAGATGGGGACGGCTCCCTTGGAGGCGGGCCAGTAGAACGTGAGTTTTTCGCTCCCGCCCGCGGGGCGAAGCGTCAGGGTGGCGGCTGGATCCCAGCCCTCGGGCCGGGCGATGAAGCGCACTTCCCCAACGGCGGGAAAAAACGCGAGCAACAGGCAGCCGGCGAGAAGCCGACTACTCCGCCAGCTCATTCAGGATGCACGCCCCCGCCTGGAGCTTTTCCTCGGAGGTGGCGAAAGAGATGCGGTAATGGGTGTCGCGCTCGGAGAACACGCTGCCGGGAATGATGAGCAGGTTGTGCTCCAGGGCCTTCTCGACGAAGGCCTGGGCGCTGGCGTAGCGCTCAGGTACTTTTGGGAAGATGTAGAAAGTGCCCTGGGGGCGCTCCACTTCGTATTTCGCTTCCAGAAGGCTGTAAATAAGGTCGCGCTTGCGCGCGTAGCTCTGCCGTTCCGCCTCCATCGAATGTTTGAGCGCCGCGAGGCTCGCGCGCTGGGCGAAAGAAGGCGCGCAGACGAAGGTGAACTGCTGGAGCTTGGCCATCTGCTGAAGGACCGCCTTGGGGCCGAGCGCCCAGCCCACGCGCCAGCCGGTGACCGCGTGGGATTTGGAAAAGCCGTCCAGGGTGATGACGTTGTCGGCGAGGCCGGCCAGGCTCACGTAGGCTCCGTCGTAATGGAACAGGCGGTAGATCTCGTCGCTCAGCACGGCCGTGCGGGGATGGCGCGCCAGCAGGTCGGCGAGGTCGCTCCACTGGCGCGCGTCGAGCCCCACGCCCGTGGGGTTGCCAGGGGCGTTGATGACCACCAGCTTGGGCTCGCGGCGCAAGAGCGGTTCGAGCCGTTCCGCCGTGCAGCGGAAATCCGGGTAGGTGTTCACATAGGTGGCCTTGGCCCCGAGGAAGCGCGCGAGCTGCTTGTACATCAGGAAGTAGGGGTCGGGGAGGATGACCTCGTCGCCGGGATCGAGCAGCGCGCCGAAGGCCAGCAGCAGGCCGCCCGAAACGCCGCTGGTGATGATGAGGTCCTCGAAGCGCAGCCCGCGCGCCGTGGCGTCCGCGCGCACGGCCTCCAGCAGGTCGGGCAGGCCCTGGGTGGGGGTGTAGCCGTTGCGATCCTCGCGGATGGCCTGTAGGGCCGCTTGCTTCACGGGGTCGGGCACGCGGAAGTCGGGCTGGCCGATGGAAAAATTGATGGGGTCCTTGAGCTTGAGGCCGAGGTCGAAAACCTTGCGGATGCCCGAAACGTCGAGGCCCAGCACGCGCTGGGCCAGCCTGTCCTCGAAGGCCATCAGGGGAAGCGCGGGACGGCGTCGAGCCCGGCTGTCTCGGGAAAACCGAGCATGATATTCATGGCCTGGACGGCGTTGCCGGACTGGCCTTTTTGCAGGTTGTCCAGCACCGAGACCACCACCAGCGTCGCGGTGCGCTCGGAGACGTGGAACGCGATGCGGCATTCGTTGCCGCCGCGCACCTCGTGGAGTTCGAGATTGCGCCCGGAGAGTTCCACGTCCACGAAGGGCTCGCGGTGGCAGAAGCCCGTGTAGGCATTCTCGATGGCCTTGCTTTCAGCTTTATGCGTGAGGCGCGCATAACAGGTGCTGAGGATGCCGCGGCTGGCGGGGATGACGTGGGGGGTGAAGTCGAGGGTCACCTCCGCTCCCGCCAGGCGCGTGAGCTCGCGCTCCAGCTCGATGACGTGCTGGTGCCGGCCTATCTTGTAGGCGTAGCTGTTCTCAAGGGCGGCGGGGAAATGGTAAGCCGGCTGCGGCTTCTTGCCGGCCCCGCTGATGCCGGTCTTGACGTCGCAGATGATGGAGCGCGGCTCCACGAGGCGCGCCTTGAGCACCGGGGCGAGGGCGAGCAGGCAGCCCATGGCCATGCAGCCGGGATTGCCAGCGATGTCGGCCTTCTTGAGTTCCTTGCGGTGCAGCTCAGGGCAGGCGTACACGGCATGGGCCAGCAGATCCTCGGCGTGGTGTTTCTCCGCGACTTTTTGGCGCTTGGCATAACGCGCGTAGGTCGCGCCGTCGGGAAAGCGGAAGTCGCCGCTGAAGTCAATGATGCGGTAGCCGGCGTCGAGGAAGCGGCGCGCGTGCTGCTGCCCTACCCCGTCGGGCGTGGAGAAGAAGACGAAACGGCCCCGCCCCTCGGGAGCGAAACCTTCGGCGTCCTCCACCACCAGGTCCGTGCGACCTTTGAGATGCGGGTAGAGTTCGTGGTAGGGCCGGCCCGCGCCCTCGCGGCTCACCAGGGCGGCGAGGCGGATGAAGGGATGCTGCAGCAGGTTCTCGACGAGCCCCACGCCGCCGTAGCCGCCCGCCCCGAAAATAACCACCGGGGTTTTGTCGCGCGCGGTCATGCGTTCATTTTTTGTAATCGTCCAACCCTGTCGATGAGCCACTCGCCGTTCGCCCTGAGCTTGTCGAAGCCTGTCCTGAGCGCTGTCGAAGGGGGAGAATGGCGGAAGGTCACGGCACGTTCGTGCTTCGACAAGCTCAGCACGAACGTGCCTGGTAGCTGATGCCGTGATGTGAAGGCGCGAATGATGGGCTGAACGCTTGCCATTTCTTTTTGCCGGTTCATTTTCCCGCGCGCAGCCGCTGCTGCGCCTGCGCGAAGCATTCGCGGGCGATGCGGGTGAGGACCTGGGCCTGGGCCCAGCGGTCGCTCTCCTCGCGCTCCTGGCCGTCCGCGCCGGGGAAGACGCGCGCGTAGTAGATCTGGGGATGCAGCAGCTCGGGCGCGAAGCAGAAATAATCTCCAGGGCGCGCCGAGCGCAGGAACCCCGCGAAGCTGCGCGTCCACATTTCGCGGAAGTGGTCCACGTAGGGAAGCCCGTGGCCAGCGCCGATGCCCACCTGGATGCAGCCGGGATTGCCGATGCGCCCGTGCATGAAGCGCGTGCGCTCGAAAACGGGGCTTAGGAAATCGAACTTGGCGTTGATATCGCCGTAGCGCATCTCCAACCCCGTGTACCAGTGCGAAAAATCGCCGTTGAAACGCACCTCGGGATGCCGCCCCACCATTTGCACCGTGCGCCAGGTGTCCTGGGTGATGGTGGCGCGATGCGTCTCGATATAGAGGGGAAGGTCGTGCTTGGCCGAAGCCTCCAGGATGGCGCCGACCAACTGGTCCATTTCGAGATCGCTTTCGTGCCCCCAGCCCACGTGCAGGGTGAGGCAATCCCAGCCCTGCTCGCGGCCATGGCGGGCCTGCTCCTCGGCTTCGGCGGGAGCGTTGACCCGCCCGCCGCCGCTGACCTTGAGGCCGAATTCGCGGCACAGCGCGGCATCGCCGCCCTGGAGTCCAACATAGCCCGCGGCCTTCACGCCCTCGTGCAGCGCCCGGGCATCGCCCTTGGGACCGGAAGAATAAGCGGGCAGATTGGCCACGTTGCCGTAGTTGATGTCGGTCCGCAAGTAGGGTTCGCTGCGCGTGCCGTCGTTGGTGTTGCGGATCAAAGCTGGGACTCCGTGGGGTGGGTGCGTTTTATAACGCCCCGGGCCTCCGTCCAAGCTCCGGAGGCGGGGATTTAGGACGCGCCCCGATTCAGTGAAATATCCCAAGGACGATCACACCTTCCTGCGCGAAGACACGGAGTCATGCGCCCCTTTGCGGCTCGGCAAAGGCTCCGATACGCGCATCGAGTAAGGACTGCAACCGACCCACGGGATCGACGATCAACTCCGCGCCCGGCGCGAGCACTTGCTCTTGTCGATTTTCGGAATCCCAAGGATCAAAATCCATGACTGCATCCCGCCGATAAGAGCCGACAAGAAAGCCGCTACAGACGGCTTTTCAATCAATGCCCAGTTCTTTGGCCGCTTGTTTCCAGGGAGTTCCGGGTTTGCCCGCGTTGCGCTTTTTGGCGGCAATCAACTCGCGGCGGTCTTCCAGATCTTCCAAGGTATCGTGCAACTCGCGCAGTAGGGCCTTGCCACGGCGGATCTGGTCCTCCACACTATGGGACGATTTGCGGTTCAAAACGGCGGTGCTCATCGGTAAATCTCCTTGCGATCTCCCACGGCATAGACGACGATCCTGTCTCCTTCGAGTTCAAAAAGCACGCGGTGATGGCCCACGCGCAAGCGGTACTGGTTGCGGGAGGCTCTGAGTTTTTGGACGTCCCCGCTCATATTATCCTCCAGCAAAGAGATTTTGTGCCCGATGGCGCGCCGGACTTCCCGCGGCATCGCCCGGAGCGTGGCCTTGGCTTCGTCGGTGATTTCAACGGCGTAGTGCACAACGGCGGGCTTTGCTGACCGGCGGATGGCCGATAAAAAATTTTGTCAACGGAACAATAGCAATTTTAGCTCAAGGTTGTCTGAAACAAGGCCCAGCGGCCCTGAATCTGGACTCATCCCGAATTCCTAGCCTGGCTCAGCGTGCACCTCCGTCCCACGTAGCGCCAAACCTAAAGCAGGATTTCCTGGCCTTCCGCGGCGGCCTCCACGCGCACCTTGGAGCCGAGGGTGTCATTTAGAGCGCGGGCCGCCGCAAGTTTCTTGTCAATGTCGTCGTCGCCGTGGTCGGGATCATGGTGGGAGAGGTAGAGCGTCTTGACCTCGGCATCGTGGGCCAGTTTGACCACTTCGCTCACGCAGGAGTGTCCCCAGTGGATCTTGGTCTTGTACTCGTGGTCAAGGTAGGTGGTGTCGTGGATCAGCACGTCCGCGCCGCGCACGAAATCCGCCAGCGCGGCTCTGAAAGAGCGCGAATCCTGGCCGCTGTCGGCGGGGTAGAGCTCGTCATCGGTGATATAGCAGAAGGAGCGCCCCTGGTGCTCCACGCGATAGCCGAGGGCCATGCCGGGGTGGGTGAGCCACTTGGTGCGCACGGTGATGCCGTCTATTTCATGGGCGCCCTCGGTGAGGTCCGCATACTCGACGTGGGCCGCGAACTCGCGGATGGTCACGGGAAAATAAACCCCGTCCATCTGGTGGGCCATGATGTCCTTGATGCCGAGGTCTTCATGCGCCGGACCATGGACGATGATGTGGTTGCCCTGGAGATAGAGGGGCACGAAAAAGGGAAAGGCATTGATGTGGTCCCAATGGGGATGGGTGATGAAGAGGTGGGCTTTCAAGCGGCGACGGCCGGATTTCATGAGCTGGTTGGAAAGCTCCTTGATCCCGGTGCCGGCGTCGAAGATGAACAGGCGCTCGCGCGGCAGCGCCAGGGTCACGCAGGAAGTGTTGCCGCCGTAGCGCAGGCTGCGCGCTCCCGGCACTGGCAGGGTGCCGCGCACGCCCCAGAAGGTGATCTTCATCCCCCGCAGGGAGGCCAGGGCTTCTTTGAGCTTGGACTCCGTGAGAGGTTTGGAGATGTAGGCGTCCGCGCCGATATCGTAGGCCTTCTGGCGATCGTGTTCGTAGCCCTTGGAGGTGAGCATGACGACGGCAAGGCCCGCAAGCTCCGGCCGGGCGCGCAAGCGGCGCAGGATCTCGAACCCGCTCGGGCCCGGCATCATCACGTCCATCAGGACGACGTCGGGGCGAAACTCCAGGATTTCCTCCACGGCGCGCTCTGAAGCGTTGCCGCAGCGCACGGTGAACCCCAGGCCTTCCAAAAGCATGCTGTGGATGGCTAATACATCTTTTTCGTCGTCGAGGACATAGATTTTGGTGCCTTTCATGGCGTCTTCCTCACAGAGTAAAAAAGAATGTCGTGCCTTGCCCTGGCTCTGAGGTATGCCAGATGCTTCCTCCGTGGCGCTCCACGATTTTCTTGACCAGGGCCAGGCCGACGCCCGTTCCCGCGCCAAAGCGCTGACTGCCGGGGAGGCGGCGGTGAACCTTGAA
>JAHFOS010000263.1 GCA_023261545.1 bacterium | reverse complement strand
GAGGGTGAGCGCGACGCCGGCCAGGGTGATGGAGCCGGCCTTGATGAGGTAGCGCTCCAGGCCGGCGGGGACGCGCACGCAGAGGTCGTGCCGGCCGGTTCCCGGTTGGGCGCTTTCCACGATTCCCACGCCGTCAACATGCCCGGTGACCAGGTGGCCGTCCACGGGGTCGCCGAGGCGCAGGGAGGCTTCGAGGTGCACCGACTGGCCTGGGTGCAAACCCGCAAGCGTCGTCTTCTTGAGGGTTTCGTCCACGGCCTCGAAATGCAAGACGGTTCCCGCGCGGGCGACCACCGTTTGACAGACCCCGTCCACGGCCACCGAGGCACCGAGCTCCGAGCGCGCGGAGGTGAGCGGGCCATTCACCGCGTAGCGCAGCAGATTCCCGGTGCGCTCGAATCCGACTAAAATGCCGATTTCCTTGATGATGCCGCTGAACATTTGTGCGAGACGTTCCGGCCATTCTAGGCGCTTTGCAGGGGGGGGAAGGTGCCTATACTGCCCCGTCCCCATGACGAAAACGACCATGCCTGACGAAATCGTCTCCCTGTTCACGGCGCCCCAGCTCAACTACCGGCGGCTTTTCGAACTCAAGATCCAAATCGCCAAGGATGAGGCTGTTCGCAAGAGCGTCGAGGTCTTCTCGGAGACTTTCGACCGCAGCAAGTCCCATGTCCCGTCGGGCGAAGCCGGTCTCAGGAAGGCCATCCTCCTGCACATCAAGGGCGATTCCGCCTCCGCGGAGGAGGCCCTGAAGTCTGAGAAGGGAGGCGGGGCGCTGCTCTACCGCGTCCTGAGCCTCATCGCCCTCGAAAATCGCACCCAGGCCGTGAAGCTGCTCGCCGATCTCAAGAAGGCCGCGCTTTCCGCCGGGGATCAGGGGCTCATCATCCAGGCCACGCTGGCCGCTCTCGAACTCAGGCAAAAAGAAGTGGCCGCGGATCTTGCGGCCAAGGTGGATGGGCCCAGCGCCGGGCCTTACGCCGCCTTCATCAAGGCTTTCATCCTCACGCTTGAACACCGCTACGAGGAGGCCGAGGAGCGCTTCGCGGCCCTGGCCGAGAGCGATCACGCCGTAGCCGGCCTCGCGCTCTTCCATCAGGCGCTGCTGCTCGATATGTGGGGCCACGATGACGAGGCCCTTGAAGTCTATCGCAAAATTGAGCAACTCGGCTACACCTTCGAGGAAGCCCTGGTGAACCAGGGCATCCTGCTCGATGATCGCCAGGATTTCGTGGGCGCCATGCGCTGCTACGAGAAGGCGCTCAAGGTTTCGCCGACCAACGCGCGCGCGCGCCTCTACCACTCGGATGCCGAGGCCTGCCTCAACATGGTCTATGATGAGCGCAAGCTCAAGCAGGACATCCGCACCTCGGAGATCCTCTCCATCCCCATTTCCGATTTCGAGCTGTCGGTGCGCAGCCGCAATTGCCTGAGCAAGATGGGCATCTTCACCCTGCGCGACCTCATCACCAAGACCGAGCAGGAGCTTCTGGGCTACAAGAACTTCGGCGAAACCTCGCTCAAGGAGATCCGCGCCATGCTGGCCAAAAAGGGCCTGCACCTGGGCATGACGCGCGTGGACGAGCAACCGCTGGCGGATCGCATCAAAATGAACACCCAGCTCATGAACCTGGACAGCAACTACACCATGCAGCAGCTCGATATCTCGCTGGAAGACCTGAACCTGAGCTACCGCACCAAGAGCGCCCTGCACAAGATGGGCTTCGAGTCGCTGCGGGATATCACCATGCGCACCGGCCGCGACCTCGAATCCAACCCCGATTTCAGCCCCGCCTGCCTCCAAGAGGTGAACGCGCTGCTGGAAGAACGCGGCCTCAGTTACCGTCCCGAGACTTCCACCAGCCGCGAGTACGAGGGCGGTTCCTCGCTGCTGGACGGCGACGCGGTGGAAGGCGAGGAGACGGTCCTCCCCGAGGGAGGGGAGAAGACCGAGGAGCCCTACGACGACGTGTGACGGTGCCGCAGCGGTGCCGCCGCTGTAATACCGGGGGGCTTTTTCCACAGAGAACACCGATTAACACAGAAAGCTACCCATCGGGGCTGGCCTCTTTAATCAGCGCCCATCGGTGTAACCTGTGGATAAATCCGAGTTGAGAGCACGGGGCACCAGGAAAAAACTGGGAGGAGACACCACCAGAGGTACGCATGAGTCGGATGAGCATTATTTCTTGAAGTCGGAAGCGGCGGATGATTCAGCACATCAGGGGCCGGCTTTGCTCCAAGCAACCCGGCGAGGTCGTCGTCGAATGCGGCGGTGTGGGATACGGCCTCTCCATCACGGCCACCACCTACGGGGAATTGCCCGCCCTGGGAGAAGAGGCCTTCCTGCACGTGCATCAGGTCGTGCGCGAGGACAGCCTCTCGCTGTGCGGGTTTGCGACCCAGGAAGAACGGGCGCTGTTCCTGAACCTGTTGCGCGTCACGGGGGTAGGGCCGGTCCTGGCCCTGGGCATCGTCGGTCAGGCGCCGCTGCAACAGATCGTGCAAGCGGTGGTGAGCGGCGACCATGCCTTTTTGCAGCGCCTGAAAGGCGTGGGCAAGAAGCTGTCGGAGCGCATCGTGGTGGAGCTGCGCGACCGGCTCCAGGGTTGGGCCGCCGGGGAATCCACGGCCACGAAGACCGCCGGAGGCTATCCCGACGATGCCTACAAGGCCCTGCTGGTGCTCGGACTCAACCCTGAAGAGGCGCGCCGCCGGCTGGCGGAGATAGCGGCCACACCGCCGAAACCCGAGCGGGCTGAAGATTGGATCCGCCGGGCGCTCAGACATGCCTGAAGCCGACACGCCTGAACCTGAGATCGTCACGGGCACCGGCCGGCCTGACGAGGCGGGCTTCGAGGAGGAACTGCGTCCGCGCAATCTTGAAGGTTTCGTGGGCCAGTCCCAGTTGGTGGCCAACCTGCGCGTCTATCTTGAGGCGGCGCGCCGCCGTGGCGAGCCGCTCGACCACGTGCTCTTCTGCGGGCCTCCCGGGCTCGGCAAGACCACCCTGGCGCGCATCGTCGCCGAGGAGATGGGCGCCAAGCTCCACGCCGCCAATGCCCCGGCGGTGTCCAAGGCGGCGGATCTGGCGAGCCTGCTCACCCAGCTCGCTTCCGGCGATGTGCTGTTCCTCGACGAGGTGCATCGCCTGCCGCCCGCGCTGGAGGAATACCTTTATTCT
>JAHFOS010000154.1 GCA_023261545.1 bacterium | reverse complement strand
GAATCATTGCCAGCCGGAAGCCCTTGACCCCCCGCTTTGGGGGGTGAGCTTGTCGAATGGCCACTAAAGGGCCACCAGGGGTGAAGGGCGGCGTGATCACGGTCCGTCCATGCTTCGACAAGCTCAGCACGAACGGACCTACCTGCCAGGCACGCAATGCGGAAGCAGGGTCCTGATGCTGAACTATGACGTGGACTCAAGGTGATTTAAAGACCGGCTCGCCAGCCTCATACCAGGCGCCAGCCTTGTTGGCCTCGTTTCCAGCCAAGAGGTAGTTTTCGTTGCTGGAGTTTCCGAGGGTGAGCGACTGCAAACAAGGGCTCTCGACTCCGCGGCGGTGCAACTCTTTCAAGAGATCAATGCGCAGCCGCTGACCGTCGTAGTCGCCGAAAAGTTCCTTTTCCCTGATGACGATAGCCGGGTCCAGGGTCTTGAGTTGGAACATCTCCCCGCGCTCATACTCGGGGGTGAGCAGGACCTTCATTCCCTTGACTCCGCCCTTGTAGATCGGGATCAAAAAAGAGCGTTCAGCGGCGAAGACATGGAGCTGCACCCGCGTCTCCGGGCCGATTTCCAGGGGCAGCTCCAGGATGGGTGTGCGCGCCAGATCCACGGGTTGTAGCGGCGTCCAGCGCACCGCGAAGGGACCGGCGCCGATGTTGGCGGTGAAGCGCGTGAGCTCCGCCCGTGAGCCCGGTCTGACAAGGATGGCGTCCTGCAGCAGCGGCCGCCACGTTCCGCTGTCGGTGCCGTCCTCCACGTAGAGCACGGCGGGACGGCGCCCGAGGCTTTCCGCCATCGAAGTCACCTTCGCCAGGGTGAAGCCGTTGCGCACCGTCCAGAAAGCGGTGTGTCCGCCCGGCAGGGGCTCGGGCTCGGCAACGTCGAAGATGCGTTCGCCGTTCAAGTCCACCTGGACGCGGTCACGGAGCAGGTGCGCCGCGAAATGCCACCACTTCCAGTGCAGGGGTGTATGATCGCCGCCCACGGGGAAGTGCTCTTTGGAGTTGCGCGCCAGCACTTTCCCCTTTTTCATGAGCAGCATCTCGCTGTTGTCGTTGGCGCCGTAAAGCACGGCGTAGCCCGAAAGCGGATCGCGGCCGTTCATGCAAAAGGAGAAGTTGAGGTCGTGGCGGTTGTACCAGCCGTTGTGGCGCACGAAGAACCGCCATTGCCGCACCCGCTCCTGCACGACGTCGTGATAGAAATCCGTTTCGCCTCCGTCGTAAGGCGTGACCGGGCGCAGCGACATGAAGCACTCGTGCTCCTGGGCCCCGGCGAAGGTGCGTTTGCTCACGAGCAGCGGCACGCCGGTGGCCCCGCAGGACATGAGGTTCCACATATCGGAGCAGGCCCAGCGCGTGTCCATGCGAAAGGAGCCCTCGACCCAGCTCCACTCCGTCGGAGCCTCCTCGAAAAGTTCATGCACCAGGTTGCGGCAGATCACCGGGTGATGCTCCGGGCGCGGGTAGAACGGTGTGTTGCCATTGTAGCGCAGCGCCACGCCGAAATGCAGGGTGGAAGATGAAGGCGCCGATCCCAGGGACACGGCGTCCCCCTCCGTCATCAGGAATACACCCGAGCCTGGCCGCAGCTCGAATTTGAGGCGCGCGATGAGGGGCGGAACACCGGCTGGCGCATCAGCGATGCGCCAGCCGGCGGCGCTCAGGTCCGCCGCGATGCGCAGCACGGGTTGCAACTGCTCCAGATCGGAAGGCGTCGTGGTGTTCCCGGACCACAGGGTATAAACATAACGTCCGTCGGTCAGCTTTCCGGCTTCGGCGTGATGGGGCAGCGCTTCCCAGCGAAAGCCGCCCATGATGGGCCAGCGCGAGACGAGTTCGCCGTAGTTCTCGCCGTTTTCCATGCGGGTGCGCTGCGCAAAGGTGGCGCTCCCCTTGGCCCACATGGCGAATTCCGCGGGGTCGGAGCGGGCGGTCTCCTTCTTGTGCGCGAACTCCCGGCTTTTCACGTACAGCGGCGCGCCCGCGCGCTCGCTTTCCGGCAGCGAGAAGATGCGCACGTCATCGAACTCAACATCACCCTGTGCGGCGAGGATATGAAACGGGCCCATCACCTTGTGCTCCAGGTCGGCGCTGATGACGGGAACGCCGTCGAGCCAGCCCTCGACGCGGTAGCTCTCCAGCACCCGCAGGCCGAGCCGTATCCAGGTGCTGATGGCCGGGCGGGGGCCATGGTAACGGGCCAGCACCCGGAAGCCGCCTGGCTCACGCATCAGCAGGCAAAAGGCGCGCTCGTCGTGACGCCAGCCGAAGGCGATCATTTCGCCCGCGAGGCTTCCCTGGGCCACCAGCATATCCGCCGTGGGCAGCGACTGCAAATCGGTGATGGGGCCCTCTTTCTTCCTGCCGAAATAGAAGCTGGCTTCGCCGTGGTAGTGGAGCCAGTCGCCTTGCCCGTAGCTCAGATCCGCGCCGTCGCCGACGATAACGGTGAACGGATTGACCGCGCGCGCGAAGTGGTCATCCTCCTGCTGTTGTATCGTCACAGCCGCGCCACCCCCGTGGCGGTTGATGCGACACGGCCCGATGGCGTTCCAGCCGCCCTCGGCCAGGTTCTCGCGCATGAAGCTGTCGGCGGCGAGGATAGCGGGATGGATGTGGACCTCCAGGGCCGGAGGCCGGCGTTCGCGCGCGGCCCAGAAAAGCTTGAAGCGATCCGCGGGGATGGGCAACGGCCGCCCGTCCACGAACAGCGTGCGTCCGCCTTGGCTGATCAGGATTTCCCCGGCTTCGTGAAGACGGCCCCACTCGGCCCCGTCGCGGCGCACGATGCCCTGGCTGTCAATATAGACGTAGGATTTCCCCCCGGGTTCTTCGAGGTAGAGTTCGTGCTTCGCGAGCGTTTCCGGGCCGAAGCGCAAGCTGAGGGCCGCCGCGCCCTCGGGAACGGCATAGGGAATGTCCAAGAGGCTGCGCCCGTCATCCTTGAAGCGTTCTTTCACGGCCTCGCGCCCGCTTGAAAACGAGCAGCCAGCGCAGAGCGCCGCGGCGAACAGCATGACCGCGACACGGGGCCAAAGCCGGAGAGCGGGACGTGGCATCAATCAACCATATTAAACCCGCCGGGGCCTTGTATAACGCGGGCCGGCGCAGACGATCCCTCAGGGCAAAAGCTACTTTCGCAGGGAGGGCGCGGCCCGTCCCCGCGCCCTGGACTCAGGCGCCTCCGCCGATGACGCGCGCCGCGATGATGCCGGGAGTGCGCCGCAGGCCCGCGAGCAATCCTTCAGGGCAGGGCGCGTCGAGGTCAATGAGGTTGTAGGCCACCTCGCCGCGGCTCTTGTTGATGAGTTCGGCGATGTTGAGGCGCTCGGCGCCGAGCAGGCCGGAAATTTTCCCCACCATGCCGGGCACGTTCTCGGTGAACACCGTGAGCCGGTGCGAGGTGGTCCTTGGCGCCACGGCCTGGGGGTAGTTCACCGAGACGGCGACATTGCCGTGCTCCAGGAAGCCGCGCAGGTGTTCGGCGGCCATCACCGCGCAATTGCGCTCGGCCTCCTCGGTGCTCGCGCCGAGGTGCGGGAAACAGAGGATCTTGTCGTTGCCGAGCAGTTCGGGGCGCGCGAAATCGGTAGCGTAGCAAGCCACCTTGCCGGCGGCGATGGCCTTGAGCACGGCCTCATTGTCCACGATGCCATCGCGCGAGAAGTTGAGGATGCGCACGCCGGGCCGGCCGTTCTTGAGGGCCGCCTCGCCGATGAGGTTCTTGGTGTTGTCGAAGAGCGGCACATGCAGGGTGATGTAGTCGCTTTTCTGCACCAGCTCCTGGAGGTATTCGGTGCGCACGATTTCCCGGGGAAGCTGCAGCGCGTTTTCGACGCTGAGCCATGGGTCGAAGCCGATGATCTTCATGCCGAGCCCCATGGCGGCATTGGCCACGCGCCCGCCGATGGCCCCTAAGCCCACCACGCCCAGCGTGCGGCCCAGGAGTTCCTGGCCGCCGAAGTTCTTCTTGCCCTTCTCCGATGCCTTGGAAACCTCCTCGGCGCTGCCCTTCAAGGTCTGGCAGAAAGCCATGCCCTGGGCCAGGCGCCGGCTGGAGAGCAGCATCGCGGACAGGACGAGCTCGCACACGGCGTTGGCGTTGGCCCCCGGCGTGTTGAAAACGGCGATGCCCTTCTTGGTGCAGCGCTCCAGCGGGATGTTGTCCACCCCCACGCCCGCGCGCGCGATGGCGAGCAGGGTTTCGGGGAACTCAAGGTCGTGGAGCTTGCTGCTGCGCACCATGATGCCCTCGGGGTGCGGAGTTTCGCTCGCAGTCTCATAGCGGTCCAGGGGAAAAACGGCCAGCCCCTCGGGCGAGATGTTGTCGTAAGTGCGGATTTTGAACATGGCTTTTATCCTCTTATCATCAGCGAGCGAACTCTACGCCCTTTTTGATGTTGCCTTCGAGTTCACCGTAGAGGCTCTCCAGGCTCTGTTTCTCGTAGGCGTTCATGGGTCCGATGTCGAGCAGGTCCTCCACTCCGCGGGGCCCGAGGAGCGCTGGGCGTGCGAAGAAGGGCACGCGGCCTTTAGGATCGGCGACGAAGGTGCATTCCACGGCTCGTCCGCCGGAGAGCCCGCGCAGGAGCGAGATCGCGAAGCGCGCCCCCGCCTGGGCCATGGACAGCGTGGCTGAGCCGCCGCCGGCCTTGGCGTTCACCACTTCAGTACCCGCGTCCTGGATGCGCAGCGTGAGCTTTTTCGCCTCGTCCTCGCTGAACTTCACGGGCAACTGCGAGAGCAGCGGCAGGATGGTGGTGCCGCTGTGGCCGCCGATGACGCGCACGTCGAGCTTCGCGGGCTCCAAGCGCGCCAGGTCCGCCACGAAGGTCGCGGAGCGGATGACGTCGAGGGTGGTGACGCCGAACAGGCGGCGCTCGTCATAGACACCAGCCTTCTTCAGCACCTCGGCGGCGATGGGCACGGTGGAGTTCACCGGGTTGGTGATGATGGCGATGCAAGCGCCCGGACAGGCGCGCGCGCTGGTTTCCACGAGCTTCTTCACGATGCCGGCGTTCACGTTGAACAGGTCGTCGCGCGTCATGCCGGGTTTGCGCGGCACGCCCGCGGGGATGAGGACCACCTGCGCGCCGTGCAGGGCCTCGGAAGCGTCTTCGCCGCCGTAGCCCAACACCTTGACGTCGGTGGGGATATGGCTCAGGTCCACGGCCACGCCCGGCGTGAGCGGTGCGATGTCGTAGAGCGCCAGGCTGCTGCCGGGCGGGAGCTGGAGCTTCAGGAGGAGAGCCAGGGGTTGGCCGATGCCGCCCGCGGCGCCGAGCACGGTGATTTTCATGGAATTTCCGCCTTTCCGGGTCGCGAATTTCGTTTTTGAGGGGGGATCCACCTTCAGGGGCGCCTGCGGCTGTCAACCCGCGCGCGGGCGGGCCGAGCCTCATTGACGAGCCAGCTTGCAACGGGCTGGGTCCCGCTTAACTTGAGGCCCCATGCCTCGCGAGAACAGCAAGCCGGCTCTGTCTTTGCAGGGCGCGCTTCAGCCCCAGAACATAGAAGCCGAGAAGGCCGTCCTCGGCGCCCTGCTGATGGACGAAGATGCGCGTGACGATCTGATCCAGGCGCTGCAGGACAAGGATTTCTTCGCGCCCGCCCACCGCCTGATCTTCGCCACCGCCAAGGACCTCCTGGTCCGCGGCATCCAGGTGGACCTCGTGACCGTGAGCGACGAGCTCGGCAAGCAGGGCGGCGCGGATCGCCCCGGTTTGCCGGACTACCTCAAAATCGCCTGGCCGGCTTACCAGAAGGCCGGCGGATCGGCTTACCTCGCCGAACTCACCGCCAACCTTCCCGGTATCTCGGTGGCCTTGCATTACGCCAGCATCGTCAGGGAGAAGAGCGAGCTGCGCCACCTGCTGCACATCACGCTCAAGACCCAGGAATCGGTGCTCCAGGAGGGCGAGGTGGACAAGGCCCTGGACCTGGCCGAGTCGGAACTTTCGAAGCTGCGCGACCGCCGCCTGCGCGGCAACCGCCACAAGATTTCCGACATCATCGAGTCCGTGGTCGGCGAGTACGACAAGCGCATGCTGGGCACCAGCGAATCCGCCGGATTGCACGTGCACTATTCCGACCTCATGAACTTCCTCGGCGGCTTTCGCAGCGGCGAGATGATCATCATCGCGGCGCGCCCGTCGGTGGGCAAGACCACCTTCGCTCTCAACCTGCTCTACGATTTCAGCCTGATGCAGAACCTGCCGGCCATCCTCTTCTCCCTCGAAATGGGCCGCGAGCAGATCGGCAACAACCTGGTGTGCCGCGATGCCGATCTCGACAGCCACGTGTGGATGAACAAGACGCGCAGCCTGGACGCCGCCCAGAAGACGCGCCTCACCCAGGCCTTCGACCGGCTTTCCAAGACCCCGCTGTGGATTGACGACGACTCGGGCCTCACGCCCTCCATGATGCACGCCAAGCTGAGGCGCTATCAGCGCGAGAACGGCCTGCGCATCGCCTTCATTGACTACTTGCAGTTGATGTACCCCGACGTGCGACGCCAGAACCGCGAGGAGGAGATGCGCGAAATAAGCCGTTCCATCAAAGGCGTCGCCAGGGATCTCAAGATCCCCGTCGTGGCCCTGGCGCAGCTCAACCGCCAGGTGGAGGCCCGCGGCGGCAAGAAGCCCGCCATGTCGGACCTGCGCGAGAGCGGCAGCCTGGAGCAGGATGCCGACCTCATCCTGCTGCTGCACCGACCCGACAGCTACGAGACTACGGACCGCCCCGGCGAGGTGGACGTCATCGTGGCCAAGAACCGCAACGGGCCCACCGGCACCGCCACGCTCTTCTACACGCGCGAAAAATGCCGCTTTGAGAACTTCTCCCGGGGGTAAGGGATCGCGACCATCCCCTGGGGTGGCCGACGTTGCTTCAAGGTTCGGGACCCGTTAAGCGCAAGCGGCGGGGCGGTTATAATACCGCCTTTCTTACAGGAGAGGATGATGACGTCCCGTGTTCTGGTGCTCAACCAGTCCTGGGAGTTCCTGGGCACGAAGTCGTGGCAGGATGCTATCAGCGACGTTTGGGTGGGATCGGCGACCGTGCTGGAGACCTACGACCGCATCGTGCGCTCGCCCAGCATCGAGATGCGCGTGCCGGCGGTCATCGCCCTGCGCCAGCAGGTGCAGGTGTCCTACGACCGCATCTTCCGCGTCTCCTTCAGTTCCCGCAACGTGTTCCTGCGCGACAGTTTCTTATGCCAGTATTGCGAGCAGGACCTGGATCGCCGGCGCTTCACCTCGCAGGACCTCAGCGGCCAGCCGCGCCTCGTGAAGTTGCTGCCGACTCTCGATCACGTCCTGCCAGCCTCGCGCGGCGGCAAGACCACCTGGGAGAACACGGTGACGGCCTGCAAGTCCTGCAACAAGCTGAAGGGGGATCGCACCCCCGTCGAGGCGGGCATGAGCCTGCTCAAGGAGCCGCGCCGCCCCCAGGGCTTCAGGGACATCATGCTCATCAAGCTGGGCCAGGTCCACGATTTGTGGAAGAAATACCTGGGGCTGTGATCCGGGCCTTTTCACGGCGCTGGTCCGTGAAATAAAGATTCCGCCGTTTAGCGCTGCACGCGGGCGCCGCCGCCTTTGACGAGGCGCTCCACTTCGGCGAGGGTTGCCATGGAGGTGTCGCCGGGGGTGGTCATGGCCAGGGCGCCGTGGGCCGCGCCGTATTCCACGGCGGCCTGGGGATCGCCGCTGCTGAGCAGCCCGTAGATGAGCCCGGAGGCGAAGCTGTCGCCGCCGCCCACGCGATCCAGGATTTCCAGCCGCTCACGGCGCGTGGCCTCGTAAAAGGCGCCGTTGCTCCACAGCACCGCGCCCCAATCGTTGCAGGAAGCGCTGTGCACTTCGCGCAGCGTGGTGGCCACGGCCTTGAAGTTGGGGTATTTCCCGACCACGCGCTCGATCATCTGTTTGAAGCTGGCGATGTTGAGGCCCGTGAGGTTTTCGTCCACGCCCTCGACCTTGAAGCCCAGCGCGGCGGTGAAATCCTCCTCGTTGCCGATCATCACGTCCACCAGGCGGGCCAGCCGGCGGTTCACCTCCTGCGCTTTCTTGGTGCCGCCAATGGATTTCCACAGCGAGGGCCGGAAGTTGAGGTCGTAGGAGACGAGGGTGCCGTAATGATGGGCCGCCTCCATGGCCTCTTCGATGACACCCGGCGTCGTCTCGGAAAGCGCGGCGAAGATGCCGCCGGTGTGGAACCAGCGCGCTCCGTCCTGGCCGAAGATGCGCGTCCAGTCAATGTCGCCCTTCTTGAGCTTGGAGGCCGCGGTGTGCCCGCGATCCGAGACGCCCACGGCTCCGCGCACGCCAAAGCCGCGCTCGGTGAAATTGAGGCCCACGCGCGCCTCGCGCCCCACGCCGTCGTAAGGCAGCCAGCTGATATAGGAGGTGTCCACGCCGCCTTGCAGGATGAAATCCTCGACCAGACGGCCCACCTCGTTATCGGCAAAGGCCGTGACCACGGCGGCGGGCAGCCCGAAACATTTCCTGAGCCCCCGGGCGACGTTGTATTCCCCGCCGCCTTCCCAGGCGTCGAAACTCCGCGCCGTGCGGATGCGCCGCTCCCCGGGGTCCAGCCGCAGCATCACCTCGCCCAGCGAGACGATGGCGTATTTGCACGATTCAGCGAGACGCGGACTCAGGGCAGCCATGGGATCCTCCTTCTGAAACTGTAACGCAGGATTTTAAGGCTCATCCGAACAATGCGTACCTCTGGCGGCGCTCCCCCTGTATATTCTTGGTTCTCCGCGATCTAACTCGGATAAGTTCCACAGATTGCACAGAGAGACACTGATTAAAAAGTTCAACTCTGTTGGGAACTATCGGTGCTAATCGGTGTCCTCTGTGGAAAATTCCCCGTTCTACCTTCCCGAAAACTCCGGGAATTTTCAGCGGAGAGTCGCTCGCCGTCAAACCCGCGGCTGGTGCCAGGCGCGGCCGTCGCGCTGCAGCAGGTCTTCGGCGGCGGTGGGCCCGTCGGTGGCCGCGAAGTAGTTGGGGAAGTCCTTGGGTTTGTTGTCCCGCCAGTAATCCAGGAGCGGCTCATAGAAGGCCCAGGAAAGCTCGGTTTCGTCGGCGCGGATGAACAGCGCCGGCTTCTCCAGGATGGCGTCGTAGAGCAGCCTTTCATAGGCGTCCGCCGAGCGTTGCTCGAAGGAGGTGGCATAGTTGAAATCCTGGGAAACCGACTGCAGCCTGGTGGAGGCGCCCGGCACCTTGGCTTTCATGTACAGGCTCACACCCTCGTTGGGCTGGATGCGCACCAGGATGCCGTCCGGGCGCAGGCCCTCGACTTCGCCGAAGATTTTCTTGGGGATATCCTTGAACTGCAGGAAGATCTCGCTGTAGCGCTTGGACATGCGCTTGCCGGTGCGGATGTAGAAGGGCGTGCCCACCCAGCGCCAGTTGTCAATGTAGAGCTTGCAGGCGGCCACGGTTTCGGTGGGGCTGTCGGGCGCCACGCCTTCCTCCTGGTGGTAGCCCTTGAGCTTGCCATCCTTGGAGGGTCCGTACTGGCCGCGCACCGCGCAGCGCGAGAGGTTGCCGAGATCGAAGGGGCGCAGGGCTTTCAGCACCTTCACCTTTTCGTCGCGCACCTCGTCGGAGTCAATGTTGTTGGGCGGCTCCACGGCGGTGATGCACAGCAATTGCATCAGGTGGTTCTGCACCATGTCGCGGGTGCAGCCGAGCCCGTCGTAGTAGGAGCCGCGTTGCTCGATGCCGAGGGTTTCGCACACGCTGATCTGTACATGGTCAATGTAGCGGTTGTTCCACACCGATTCCAGCAGGATGTTCGAGAAGCGCAGGGTGAGGATGTTCTGCACCGTCTCCTTGCCGAGGTAGTGATCGATGCGGTAGATCTGCTTTTCGAGGAAGGCCTGGTTGAGCTTGCGGTTGAGCTCGCGGGCGCTTTTGAGGTCGTGCCCGAAGGGCTTCTCGATGATGATGCGGCTGTGCAGGCCGGTATCCGAGCTGGAGCCGAGCCCGCACAGGCTGAGCTGCTGGCTGATGGGCTCGAAAACCGAGGGCGGGGTGGCGAGGTGGAAGACGCGGTTGCCGGAGCATTTGAAGCGTTTCTCGAACTCGCCCACGGCGGCGGCCAAGCGCTGAAAGCCGTCCGGGGCATCGTAGGCACCCTGGACGTAGGTTATTTTGTCGCGCAGCTTCTCGAAGGCGCCGCCGTCCTGCTTGAACTCGGGGCAGTAGTCCGCCAGGGACTTGCGGAAGAACTCCACGAAGGCTTCCCGCGTGATCTCGGTGCGCGCGTAACCGATGAAGCCGAAGTCCTCGCCGATGAGTTTTTGGCGATAGAGGTTGTAGATCGCCGAGAACAGCTTGCGCTTGGCGAGATCGCCGGAGGCGCCGAAGATGGTCA
>JAHFOS010000153.1 GCA_023261545.1 bacterium | reverse complement strand
TCCGATTTGACCCGACGAACTGTCTATGCGAGCCAAGGCAGGCGACAACTTTTCAAAGAACTTTACGATGCCCTCGCAAGCAAGGACGGGATCCTTCTTGTGAACCTTTTTTATTTCGGCAATGGTTCCCCTGATGCGCGTGGAGGCTTTGCTGGATCCGTGCCAAGCGTAGGCGTTGGCGCGGAAGTAGGCTGGGAACTTCCAATTGGGTTCTGAGGCGGGCATTGGAGTTCAAGTCATCCTGGGAGTTGCAGTTTACTCCCACTGACGACTTTCAAAATTAGAGCCTGTGAAAAGTTCTGTTTTCGTCCAGTTAGCCCTTCAAAACAAGGGTTCTATAATTGTCCCGATAAGGTGTCGTTTCCACGATTCTCACCAGCCCCAAGAATGCGGTTTATTACTTGCGGGTCAGACTTCCTTTCAAGAATGGTTTTATGCCTCCAAAAAATCAGCCTACCTTTGCGCGAAGGCTCGTACTGAGTTACTACCGTGTGAGTTCCGACGAACAGCACAAGGAAGGCTATTCAATTTCCAGCCAGATGAAACTCGTTCAGAAATATGCTCTTGAGAACAATCTGAAAATCGCCGAGGAGTTTACGGATATTGAAACTGCCAAGCAGTCAGGCAGGACGAATTTCGGCAAGATGGTTGCTCGCTTCCAGGAACATGCCAAGTTCTCCGCTGACACCACCTTGACGCTCCTCGTGGAGAAAACAGACCGCCTGTACCGCAACATAAAGGATTGGGTGATTTTGGACGAGTTGGACTTGGAGATTCATTTCGTGAAGGAGGGGCAGACCCTCTCAAAGGAATCCAAATCCTCTGATAAGTTCATCCACGGCATCAAGGTCCTTATGGCTAAAAATTATGTGGACAACCTTGCTGAGGAGACTCGCAAAGGCATGCTGGAAAAGGCGGAGCAGGGGCACTACCCTACACGCGGACCTCTTGGGTACTGCAACATGAGAAGGAATGGGAAGTCCCTTATTGAGCCAGATTCAAATGCACCCTTTGTCGCAAACCTTTTCAAAAAGTTTGCTACTGGCAATTACACGCTCAATTCTTTGTATGAAGAAATGGCAAAAGATTATCCAATTCTAAACACCAAGGGCAAACTGATTGCACGGTCTGCCATGCACCGCGTCCTCGGGAACACGGTTTACTATGGCGTCTATGAGTTCAAAGGCAATAAGTACGTGGGCAAGCATCAAGCCCTCATCTCCAAGGAACTCTACGATATGGTCCAACGGACTTTTTCAGATCACTACAACCTGAAAACGCGGAATACAAAAAAGGAATGGCTGTTTCAGGGCTTGGTGCTTTGCGAAAACTGCGGCTCCTTATTTACGATGGAAATGAAGAAGGGGAAATACATCTACTACCACTGCACTAATTCAAAAAAGAACTGCTCAGTGGTTAATGTGCGAGAGGAGCGGATTGAAGAACAGGCAGTGGCTCTTTTGAGCGACATTGCGCTGCCCGACGATCTTCTGCCTCTCGTGATCAAGGCTCTCAAAGAAAGCGAGAAAGACGTTCACGACCATCAGGTGAAGAAACGGCTAGACTGCGAAGGGCAGTATCAAAACCTTAAAGCGAAGTTGAGATTGCTCTACGATGATCGGCTGGAAGGAAGAATTTCCGTTGATTTCTACGAGAACACGAAAGCTCAGTTACGGTTTGAGCAGGGGGAGCTGGAACAGAAAATGCTCAACCTGACGAAGGCAGGCTACAATTACCTGGACGAGGGCGTGAAAGTTATAGAACTCGCTAAAAACGCTGGTATTACTTACCGAAACGCGAATTTGTCTCAAAAGCGTATCCTGCTGAGATTTCTCTTACAGAACTTTTCTTTCGGGGCTGGAAGGCTCACCCCAAAATGGCGACAACCGTTTGATTTGCTGCCGCTTATGACCAAGGAATGGGCAGACAAAACGGAGGCGAAAAGCCCCGAAAATGCGTTTTGTCCACTTGAGCACCCCCACAGGGAATCGAACCCTGGTTTAAGGACTGAGAATCCTTCGTCCTAGGCCACTAGACGATAGGGGCGTAAAACTTATTTTGCCTGGAGCCGTGATTCGTCAAGACGACGCAACTATATAATTTACAAATCGTTAGTTTAAATTAAAAAGATAATTTTTAGTCAGGTCGGCGAGTTGTTGGGTGAAGTCCGCCCTGGTATTGAAGGACGAGACTCACGAGCGGCAGGAGATTGTGTATCCTCTCGCGCAGGGCGGCGGGAAAGGCCGTGTCGTCGTTGCTGACCAGCAGGAACCCCGAGGGTTCGCTCTCGCGACGCAGGGCGAAGGCCGCCCCTTGGGCGCTGGCGCACTTGGGGAAAAGCGCGGCCCAGGTCTTGAAACCCGATGATTTTTCGAGCAGCGGGCGCACCTTGGCGGTCGCCACCCGGACCGCGCCTGTAAAAAGAGGCCTTGAATAGGCCAGCGCCGTGTACTCCTCGCCCTGCTCCTCGTAGAGGGCGAAGGGCCTGTCTCCCACCGTCTGGTTCAGCACTTCGCGCAACCGTTCCAGGATGCGTTCCGCGCGGTGTTCGGCGCGCAGGGATTCGATGAGGAGGTTGATGTTGCGCAGGTCTTCGCCGCGCTCCTCGAATTTCTTCTCGATGGAGTGGTGCAGGCGCAACAACTGCCCGTTCAGGCGGTGGGCGCGCAACAGCAATTCGTCACGCTGGCGGCTGATCTCGCAGAATTCGAAACACTGCAGCAAAGTGATGATGAGGTCATCCTTCTTCCATGGCTTCAGGATATAGCCGTAGATATGCCCTGAGTTTACGGCGTCCAGAATTTTGGAGGAATCGGTACTGCTGGAGATCACCAGGCGCAGGACGGTGGGCTGCTTCGCGCGCAACTGTTGCAGGAACTCGATGCCGCCGGTTCCCGGCATGCGCAGGTCCGAGAGCACGACCTGCACGCTTTCCATGTTTTCTTCAAAAATTTCAAGAGCTTCGCTGGCCGAGGACGCCGTGAGCACGCGAAAGGGCTGCTGGCGCAATTGTTGGCGCAGGATCGCGAGGACGTCCTCCTCGTCGTCCACGACCAACAGGGTGCGCGGCGGGGCGGCGCCGGGGTCGGCGTCCAAGGCTGTATCGGAAGGCATAGGGTTATTCTAGCCCGGACGGCCCAGACTCCAATTCGCAGGTGGGGAGGATCACGCTCCGCCTTTCGTGCGCATTGTTTTCCTTGGGAAAGCGCATCTTCCTCAAATTTTCCAAAAACTCCAAGGACTTCAATTCCTTGCGAAAAGGGGCCTTGGAGTCCGAAGCGCCTGAATCCTTCAAACCTTGAGCAGCTCCTCTTCCTTGGATTTCTGCTGGCCGTCGAGCTTGCTCTCGTATTTCTTGGTGAGTTCCTGGAGGATGTCCTTGTAGCGGTCGCGGATGTCTTCGGAGATCTTTTTCTGCTTGCACAGGTCTTCGACTTCCTTGATGCCGTCGCGCCGCGCTGAGCGCACCGCGACCTTGGCGTGTTCCAGGATCTTCCTGGTATCCTGCACCAGCTTCTTGCGCGTCTCCTCATTGAGGGCGGGGATGTTCAGGCGGATGACCTTGCCGTCATTCTGGGGGTTGATGCCGAGGTCGGATTTGACCAGCGCCTTTTCAATCTCCACCAGGACCGCGGCGTCGAAGGGTTTGATGATGAGCAGCCGCGGCTCCGGGGCCGCGATGCTGGCCACCTGCGCCAACGGGGTCTCTGAACCGTAGTAGTTGACGCGCACGTTGTCCACAAGGCCCGGCGTGGCGCGTCCGGTCCTCAGGCGTTTGAACTCGCGTTCCAGGGCCGCCACGGCCTTGGCCATGGCTTCTTCTGTTTTTTTCTGAATGGCTTCCGGCATGGCTATTTACTCCTTGTTCGTATTTTTCAGCTTGGGTACACGCGCCTGCAATTTGATCTGCTCTTCCGTTGCAATAAGAGTGCCGACAGGCTCCCCGGCCAGCAACCGCGCGAGGTTTTTCTGCACATGGTAGTCAAAAACGCGGATGGGGATGCCGTTTTCGCGGCACAGCGCTACCGCGGCCGCGTCCATGACGGCCAGATCCTTGGTCAGCACATCGCCGTAGCTCAAAGATTCAAAGCGCTGTGCTTTCGGCTGAAGCGCCGGGTCGCGGTCATAGACCCCATCCACCTGCGTGGCCTTGGCGAGTAAGCTGGCGTCGATCTCCGCCGCCCGCAAGGCCGCCGCGCTGTCCGTGGAGAAAAAAGGATTGCCGGTGCCGCCGACAAAGATGAGCACCACGCCGCTCCCCAGCAGCTCCAAAGCCCGCTCGCGGGTAAAACCCTCCGCCACGCGCCGATCCACCGCCAACGCGCTCATCACCTCGCAGGACAGGCCTGCCCGGCGCAGCCCGTCCTTGAGGGCGAGGCCATTGATAAGTGTCGCCAGCATGCCCATGAAGTCGGCACCGACGCGGTCGGAGCCCTCGCGTTCCCGACGCGCGCCGCGCACGAAGTTGCCGCCGCCCACCACGACGCCGATCTGCACTCCGGCGCGCACCGCATCCCTGATTTCCGAGGCAAAACGGGCGATCTCGGCGTCATCGATGCCAATTTTAGCCTTGCCACCCAAAGCCTCCCCGCTCAACTTGACGAGGACGCGGGGTGGTTTAGAGGACACGGCCTGGCGGCGGGTCGGCCCGCTCGCTACTTGCCGAGCTCCATGCGCACGAAGCGCCGGACCTTGATGTTCTCGCCAAGCTTGGCGATGGTCCCGCGAACCAGCGCGTCAATGGTTTGCGACTCATCCTTGACGAAACCCTGGTTCATGAGACACACATCGGCGTAGAACTTCTGCATGCGCCCCTCGGCAATCTTGTCGGCGATGGCGGGTGGCTTGTCCTTGATCTGCGCGCGGTAGATTTCTTTTTCTTTCTCGACCTCTGCGGCGGGAACCTCCTCCTTGGTGAGGAAACGCGGGGAGCTCGCGGCCACTTGCAAACACAGGTTGCGCCCGAGCTCCTTGAAATCATCGGTGCGCGCGACGAAGTCGGTTTCGCAGGCGAGCTCGACCATGACGCCGACCTTGCCGCCCGCATGCAGGTACTGGAATATAGAGCCCTCGCCCACCTCGCGGCCCATGCGCTTCTCGGCGGCCTGCAACCCCTGTTTGCGCAGTTCCTCGATAGCCTTGGAGATGTCGCCAGCGGTTTTGACCAGGGCCTCCTTGCATTTGAGCAGCCCAAGTCCCGTCTTCTCGCGAACCTCCTTGATGAGTTCCGCGGTCACTTCAGCCATTTCAGACCTCCACCGTGGACACGGAAGCCTCGTCCGGCTGCTCGACCTCGGCGCTGGAAACGCCGAGAGACTCCTCCGCGGCGCTCGCCTGCGTGGCGCTGTAGGCCTGCTGACCATCGAGGATGGACTCCCTGATTTTGCCCAGGACCAGGCGGATCGCCCGAATAGCGTCGTCGTTGCCCGGGATGACGATCTCGATGTTATCGGGATTGCAGTTGGTGTCCGTGAGCGCGATGATGGGGACGCCGCAGATGTTGGCCTCGCGCACGGCGATATGCTCATGCCGGGGATCGATGATGATGACCGCGTCCGGGAGCTGCAGCATGTTGCGCACGCCGTTGAGGTCGCGGCGCAGCTTCTTGAGCTCGCGGTTGAAGCTCGAAAGCACCTTTTTGCTGTAGTCGGAACTCTCGGCGGTGACGATCTCCTCAAGCTCATTGAAGCGCGCCATGCGGCGCATGGCCACCGCGTGGTTGGTGAGCATGCCGCCGAGCCAGCGCTCGTTGACGTAGTGGCTCTGCGTGCCTTCGGCGACCTCGCGCACCGCTTCCTGGGCCTGCGGCTTGGTGCCGACGAACAGGAACTTGCGGCCCTGGGAGGCCAGTTGGTTGGTAAAATGGCAGGCCGCCACGAGCCCTTTGGCCGTCTGCTTGAGGTCAAAGATATGCACGCGCTTGCGGATGCCGTGGAGGTAGGAACCCATCTTGGGGTTCCAGCTCGCGGCGGCGTGCCCGAAATGCAGGCCGGCCTGCACCATTTCTTTCATTGTCACCAGGGGCATGGATGGGTTCGCAAAACGTATGGGAAGCCGGCCATTCTGGAAGCAGGGGCACCCCTGTCAAGTCGGAGCGACGCCCGTGTCGCCAGCCCCGATTCACCACGGTGCGTCCTCATGGGACCGCCGGGATGCCGGGCCGACCCCGATCAGGACTGCTTCCGGGCGCTATCCTTACGTGCGGAAACGGTCCCTCCCGCCCGCGGGTGCCATTCGAGGAAGCGCTCGCGCAGGCGCGCGGTGGCCACATGGGTGTAGCGCTCGGTGGTCTGCACGTCGGCGTGGCCCAGGATCTCCTGGATCACGCGCAGGTCCGCCCCGTTCTCCAGGAGGTGCGTGGCGCAACTGTGGCGCAGCAGGTGGGGATGGACCTTCTTTGCGAGCCCCGCGGTCGCGGCCAGGCGTTGCAGCATGTTGTAGAGGCCCTGGCGCTTGAGCGGTCGCCCATAGCCGCCGAGGAAAACCTCCTCGCGCCGGCCCTGGGCGCGGGCGGCGAGCAGGGGTCGCTCCTCCTCAAGGTAGCGTTTCAGCGCCGCCAGCGCCGGGTCGCCAATGGGGGCCAGCCGCTCCTTGTCGCCCTTGCCGCGCAGCTTCAGGAAGCCGCGTTCCCAATCCACGCCGGAAAGCCTGAGCCCCGTGACCTCGAAGGCGCGGGCTCCGGTACCGTAGAGCAGCTCCACCAGGGCCCGGTCGCGCAGCGGCTGCGGGCTTGCGGCGCTGGCCTCCAGGAGTTTTTCCACCTCGCCGCGCGAGAGGAAGTGCGGCAGCAGCAGCGGCAATTTGGGACTGACGAGGTGTTCGGCCCAATCGTCTTGCGCCCAGCCCTCGCGCAGCGCGAAGCCGCAGAAGCCGTGCAGGCAGGCGAGCCGGCGCAGCAGCGTGGCGGGTTTAAGGCCGCGTTCGCTTTCGTTCACGATGAAGCGCCGCAGCGGCTCGATGCTCCAGCGCTCGGTCGCGAGCGGCAGGCTCGCGCCCAAAAGAAAGCGCTCCAGTTCCGTCAGGTCGTCCCGGTAGGCCTCAAGGGTGGCCGAACCCAGACCCCTCTCGACTTGCAGCCACTGCAAAAAGGCCGCGACGCGCTGGCGGAAAACCGCCGGCGCGCCGGATGCTTCCGCGCTCACCCCGACGGCGCCTGGCGGCGTTCGCGGGTGAGGAGGAACCAGGCGCAGGCGGCGTAGAAGACGGGCGTCAGCTCGTAGAGCAGGAGTTCGAGGCGGATCTCGGTGGTCTGGCGTTCGACGAGACCCATGATCACTTCGCTGGTAGGCTCCAAATCCTGGGCCGCGGCGGTGAAAAAGGCCTGATAAAAAACGTCGAAGAGCTTGGGGTGAAAGCTCTGATCCAACAGCACCCAGCCCATGGAGTCGAAAGGGTAGGATACCAGAGCCACGAAGATAAAAGCGCTGCGGACGTTGATGCGCGCGGATCGCAGCAAAGAGGGCAACAGCAGCAGCGGCAGGAAACACAGGATATTGAAACGCAGGAAGGGCAGGAGCTTCACGGGCGGCGTTCTCGCCACCACGAAGAACGCGGCGCCAAAGGCCAGCAGCTTGAAGTACGGCCAAAGCAAGGTCAGGATCTTCCTTCCCGGCCCGGCGCTGGCGAAAAGTCCCCCGGCTCCCTGGCGGCGGTGGACGGGCCCGGACCCAGTTTCGAGCGCAGGCGGTGGCGCGTTCACGGCGCTAGCCCCCGCAAAAGGTCCCAGGAAAAGATACTGCTGCTGTGGCCGTCGCTGAAGTCCACGCTCAGGGCGTAGCGGCCCAGCGAGCGCACGCGCACGGGGCGCACCGTGTCGCTCACGTCCTCGGGTTTGAGCAGCGGGCGGCGCGTGAATTCGTCCACGCAGTGCGCGCAGGGACAGCGGCGGCGCAACTCCACCACGTCAATGTCGCTCTTGAGGCCGTCCGACCAGGCGACGCGCAGCGTGCGCGGACCGGCCTTCTCGACGGAAACGGGGCGGGAGCTGGGGGCCATCACGTCACAGTTCCCATGGTTTTAAATATTTTTAATCTGGAACTCAGGAACTCAGGAAACTGGGATTGAAAACGAACGTGGCGTAGGCATCCCCCAAGATTGGGGGGCAGCGAGAATTCCCCGTATTTTCCTGAGTTCCCGAGTTCCAGGTTCACACTAATTCTTCGTATTTTTGCGAGAGGGAACCATGACGCCATCACCACGCGATATCCACCACGGGAAGATCGGCTTCGGACGCCGTGGCTTTGGCGGCGGCGCGCACCACGGCGGTGGCGAGCTCGCGGTAGGCCGCCCCCTCGGGCGTGCCGTCTGCGAAGGCCGGCGGCCTGCCGCGGTCGCTCTCGGTCACGATGCGCGGGCTGAAAGGAATACGCCCGAGCACGGGGATGCCGTAGATTTCAGCGAGCCTTGGCACCCCCGAAGGGCCGAAGATGGCGTGGTGCTTGTCGCAACCGTCGCAGATGAATTCGCTCATGTTCTCCACGATGCCCAGGATGGGCACCTTCACCTTGTCGAACATGGCGATGCCTTTGCCGACGTCGAGGAGCGAGATTTTCTGAGGCGTGGAGACGATGACGGCTCCCGTGAGGCGCAGGGCCTGGCACACGGTGATCTGGATGTCGCCGGTGCCGGGGGGCATGTCCAGCACCAGGTAATCCAGCCCGCCCCAGCGCGTTTTGAGCAAAATCTGTTGCAGCACGTTGCTCACCATGGGCCCGCGCAGCACGGCGGCCTCGCCGGGGGGAAAGAGGTAGCCCGCCGACATCATGCGCACGCCGCAACCTTCCAGCGGCACGAAGCGCTGATCCTCCACCCAGGGCTTCTTCTCGGCGAGCCCGAACAGCGTGGGCTGGCTGGGCCCGTAGATATCGGCATCCAGCAGGCCCACGGCGGCCCCTGAGCGCGCCAGGGACACCGCGAGGTTGGCGGCCACCGTGCTCTTGCCCACGCCGCCCTTGCAACTGCTCACGGCGATGATGCTGCGCACGTCGCGCAGGGTCTCGGCGGCCTGTTCGGCCAAAGGCGAGCGGCGCGGGGCGGACTTGAGCTCGATAGCCACGCTCTTCACGCCGCTCAAGGCCTGTACGCGCTGGGTGCACTGGGCCTTCAGATCCTCCTTCACCGGACAGGCCGGGGTGGTGAGGACTAAATCGAAGCCGACTTCCCCACCCTCGGTCTTGAGGTTCTGGATGAACCCCAGGCTCACGATATCCTTGTGGAGGTCGGGGTCCATCACTCCCGAGAGCGCCTCTAAGACGGCCTTCTCCAGATTCTTGCCGAACAGCGCGAACATCCTGGCGATGTTATGCGGCAGGGGAGGCCGTCGATCCCTGGAGCAGTTCCCTTGAGAAGGGGGAGCAGCCGTGCCGAATTCTCAGCGGCGCGAGTTTTGCGGGCCACCCCCAAGCCCTTGGCGCTGGGTCGTCAGGATAGTGGGAGCGTTTCACCCTCCGCCGGAGCGGCTATAATGGCACCCGATGCGAACTGAACATCGGATACGCGCGGCTCGCAGCCGCCGCCGGCTGGGACAGGCCATACCTTGAGCTTGCAGCTTGCCGTGGATCGCGGGCGCATCGCGGACTTCTGCCACAAATGGCGGGTGAAGGAGTTCTCCATTTTCGGCTCCGCCCTGCGCGATGATTTCCGCCCCGACAGCGATATAGATGTTCTGGTGCTGTTGGATGAGAACGCGCCCTGGAGCCTCTTCGACTGGGTGGACATGATTGACGAACTCAAGGAAATCTTCGGCCGCGATGTGGATCTTGTAGAGAAGAGCACCTTGCGGAACCCATTCATGCGGCATAGCATCCTGAATAACCGCGAAGTAATCCATGCGGCCTGATGGGGGGGATGCGGCCCGACTCTGGGACATGCTGGAACACGCCCGGTTGATTCAGCGGTCCATGACAGGAAAAAGCCTCACCGACTACTTGACGGACGACAACCTCCGCCACGCCACCGAACGGCGCCTGGAAATCATCGGCGAGGCGGCACACGCGATTTCCCAGACCTTCAGAGACAGCCATCCTGGAATCCCCTGGCACCAGATCGTCGCCCAAAGAAACGTCCTTGCACATGGATATTCCATGGTCCGGCACCACGACATCTGGCGCTTGGCGAGGAACGAAATCTCTGATCTTATTAAATCACTGGTGCCTCTCGTCCCACCCCCACCCCCTGAAAATCCGACCTGAGCACTTCGGAGCCAGCTTCCAATCCGAATACGGGGCGCTTGACGGTTTCCGGTCACCCGTCTTGGAGCGGGTGAATGGGCCGCAGGCCCAGAGGGGGAACCAGCGAGGTTCCCCTTCATTTAGGTTTTTGCCGACGGACGCGCCAACCTCGCCTTACTGGACATTCCAGAACATGGCGGTATATTTCACCACTGGATGCGCGCTACAAAAATTTTGAACCC
>JAHFOS010000152.1 GCA_023261545.1 bacterium | reverse complement strand
ATAAGCGTTCACAAAAAATAGTAAGCGTTCAGCATGTGATTAGCGCCTTCGCATTGCGGTGTCAGCAGCCATGTCCGTTCGTGCTGAGCTTGTCGAAGCACGAACGGGCCGTGCGGTCAGAGCCATCCGCCCTTCGACAGGCTCAGGGCGAACGGCGGGGAGTTATGTACCATGGATGAATGCTTACCAAAAAATATTTGACCGCGGATGCCACGGATGAGGGATGAGAAATCATCCGCGTCATCCGCGGTTGAATTCCCCTTCCTACCTCACGAAACTGCCCGAGCGGGGAATACGAGCGCGCAGGCGGCGGCCAGCAGCAGGGCTGTAAGGGCGAAGGAAAGCGGATCGCGCCATCCGCCGGAGAAAACCGGGGAGGACGCGAAGCGGATTTCAAGGGGCGCGTCGGGTTCGGCCTTGAGTTCGCGGCGGAACTCGACGAGCCGGCCGCGGCGCGGCAGCGCGAAGCGGAAGCGAGCCGGGGTGGTCGCCGCCGCCTGTTGCAATTCCATGAAGCGCGAGCCGATGCGCTCCAGGCCGGCGCTCCCATCGCGGCCTGGCGCGCCAGGGTCCGCTCCCGCGGAGGCGCGCAACCGGTCGCTCGCGCCCTTGAGGCCGGCCATGGCCTGGTCTTTCAGGAGTTCGCGGAGCTGAACGCGGGCGTCCTCGCCGAGGCCCTCATCCGCCGCCGATTCGAAGCAGGCCTGCTCCAGGGCGCGGCGCGCCTCGTCGCCGCGTCCCGCGCGCGCGAGTTCCACGCCATCGCGCTGGAGCACCATGGCGCGCTTCAGGCGCTGTTCGCGGTCGCGGATCAGCTCGGTGTTCAGCGTCTCGCCGTTGAAACGGATGATATTTTCCATTTCCAGGGTCGCTGCGACGGGAACCAGGGAACCCGCGAAAGCGCGGCAACGGCGCGTCTCGGGCAGGTAGAGCCGCCAGCTCACGTTGCGCAGCGGCAGATCCAGGCCGGGAGCAGGAATGCTTTGCGGGGATTTTTCCCAGAACCCCGGATCGTTCTCGCGCCAAGCGGCCTCGATTTCGCCTTCCGCAGCCCCGCGCAAGGCTTCGAGGGGAACCAGGTAGTCCCGGGTCAAAGCATTCCCAGCGGAGTTCAGCGCGGCATTGGCGGGAAGTCCGGCGGTGCGCAGATCGAGGAGCTCCCCGCTCGCGGGGAGGCTCAAGAGCAGGTGGCGGCGGTCGCCCGCCCGCAGGCGCAGCTTGAGCCGGTGCAACCTGGAGCCCTGCTCCGAGACCACAGTGTCCAGCTCCACGCCCAGCACTTCGGCACCGGGCTGCGGGGCGTCCGTGTGGCGCAAAACCCGGAGCACAAGCTCGCGCCCTGGGACATGCACCGTGTAACACAGCGCCGCGGAATGCAGATCGCTGGCGGGGAATTCCCCCGCCGCCGCGCGCGCATCCGCCGGCTCGAAGGCCCCCGCGGGTGCCGCGGTCCGCAGTTCCATTCGGCCCTGGGCGAAAACGGCGAGCGTTGCCGACCAGGACTGCGCGCCTTGAAGCTCCGGTATCCTGAGGGTCACGAGACCGGACTCCGGATCCATCGGCGTCTCGTAGCGCAAAGTCAAGGAATAAGGCGATGCGATCCAGCGCCGCGCGAGTTCGACGTGATAAAGCCCCTGCCCTGCTTCGCCTTGCCGTGAAATCTCCGCACCCTCCGCGCTCACGCCCGTGGCCCCGGGTGGAAGACGCAGGACCAGGGACTTGAAGCCGGCGCCAACCGAGCGCACGCGCAGGCGCTGCTCATGGACGGTGCGCCCCTCCCCGATGCGGGCACAATGCAGGACCTCCCCCGCCAAACGCGCTTCGAGGGCTTCGATGCCGAGTTCCAGCCGCCAGTCCTCCTTGAGGATGCGGAAGGCCAGCGTCCCGTCCGCGCGCGCGCCCCATTCCTCCGCCGAGGCGTCGGAAAGACCGCCGCGCTCGCGCGCGCTGAGCCGCAGGCCACGCTCCGGCGCGGCGATGAGCCGGCCCGAATGACGCAAGGTCCCCAGGGGTCGGAGCCCGGTGATGGCGAAGCCGCCTCCGCCCTCGGGCAAGGGCCGGCTCAGAGCGGCCTTGAGGGCGAAGGTGCCCTCGCGGCGCGCGGGAAAATGCAGGCGCACCCGGCGCGAACCGCCTTCCTCGGCCAGTTCATCGTAACGGCTGATGGCGGGCGATTGGAGCTGATCCAGATCGAAGCCCTGGGGCAGAATGAGGTCCAGGAAGAAAACGCCGCATCGGGATATCTCGATTTCGAGTTCGGCGCCGTAGAGCAGCCGTTCGTCGCCAGCGCTCAGGACCGAGGTTTCGCGGCTGCGCAGCTCGGCGCGCGCCTCCTCGGCGCGCAGGCGCGCGAACTCCACGGGCCTCAAAAGGCTGAAGGCGTAGCGCACCTCGCCGCCGCCCACCCCCAGGCTGGTCAGGGCGCCGTTGCCGACGCGGCGCGCGAAATCGCCGGGGTCCAGGGCCACGGGCCCTGTGGACTCTGGCGCCTTTGTGGCCAGTCCCAGCAGGATCTCGTCAGCCGCGGCAACCGCCACGGCTCCCTTCCAGCCCTCGGCCCCCGTGATGCCAACGGCTTTGAGATCGAGCTCGTAGGGTGTTTTGAGAGCGCCGGTGTGCGCGGACAGCAAGAAAGATACCTCGCCGGAGACCGGCTTGGCAAATAATATTTCAGCGGCGCGGCTCGCGGGATCGTAGCGCCAGGAAATGGCCGCGCCGCCCACCCCGGCGGGACTGAACCCCTCGGGCAGTTCAACGCGCGCGCGGTCAACCTCCCCGCGCGCCACGCGTAGGCGCACGGCGTGGACCGAGCGCGCCCCGCCGCCTTCCAGCCGGTAAAGGCTCATGACTTCCGCAAAGAAGGCCGGCGCCTCTTGACTAGCGCGCCGCTCGCGGGGATGCCAGAGCAAGTCGAGACCCGCGCCCGGCAGCAAAGAGGCCTGGGCCAGCGTGCGTGCGCCCTCTTCGCGCTGGGAAAGGCTCACGGCGCCCGTGACCGTGATTTCAAGATCATGGCCGCCCATGTCCAGGGACAGCGTCTTCACCAAGGCCGGCGGCAGCTCGGCGGCCAGCGTTCTAAGCCCCGTGGGGCCTTCTTCCGGCAGCGGCACCAGGAAAGTGATGGCGACCTCGCGCGCGGCGCGGCTGCCGGATTCGAGCACATAACGGCCGCCGCGCTCGCGCAGGGTCCAGCCTTTCGCCATTGGCGTCGCGCGGGGTATGGCGGGCCGGAACAACAGTGGCACGACTGCCGGCGGTTTTGCTCCGGCATCGAGGGAAAGCGTTATTTCAGCATGATCCTCACCCACGCGCAGGCTGCAACGGACGCTTTCCAGGGGCGCGGGCGCCGGGATGACCCTGGGCAGTTCGAGACCCATCCTGCAGAGTCTTTCAGAAGGTAGGGATTCCGGGGTTGTCGCCCCCCCTGGCGCGATCTCGACCTCACTGGCCGCCAGATTCCCGCCCCAAGGCAGGACCGCGAGCAGCAGCGCCGCCGGTGCCGCCGCGCGCAGGCCGGCACGCAAGGAAGCTGCCCGTGGCGCGAAACGAGTAGCGCCCATCAGGACCGGCAGCCCCCAGGTGCAGAAGTGCAGCAGGGCAACGTGCATTCCTTCCGCCATGGAGCCCGCGGCGAGGACCATGCCCAGGGTCGCGCCCGTCCAGATCCCGCGGCGGCGCTGGTCGCGCCAGGCCAGCAGCAAGGTCAGGAGCGCGGCGCCCAAGGCCATGGCGGCCCTCAGGGGATCGCAACCCCTGAACAAGGCCGGGGCGAGGCGCAGGGCCAGCGTAGGCGGAGCGGAACTGGCGGCTTGGCGAAAGACAAGGTCGCGCGCGGCGTCTTCACCGGAGGCGGCGGGCGGCAACTGCCACGAAGCGGATATTCCCAGAGCGATGAAGCCCGCCAGCGCCAGAACGCCTAGAACAGGAACCCAGCGCGCGCCCAGCCAAAGGACGGCGAGCAGGGCCGCTCCAGCCATGACGAGCAGGATTCCCAGGCCCGTTGCCGTGGAAAAGTTCGTGAGAGCGCGGCCCCAAGCGCCCAGCAACTGCTCGCGAAAATGTGCCGTCCCGCTGGTCTGGACCTGCGGGCTCATGCTCCCTCCCGTTGCCGCGAGGCTGAAATCCTCGGTGGGCACGACGCGCCATTCCGTGAAAGTCGCGGGAGCCCCAAGCTCAGGAGCGCGAAGATCGGCGCGCCCCAACCACCCGCCCGCGGGAAACTGCTCGCTGTACTCGATCTCCAAGACCAGCGGATCGTCCGCATCGCGCCGGCGCTCCAGGGGCAGCTTGAGCGCGGCGCCATCCAGCAGAGGAACGATGGCCGTCTTCATTTTTGCGTCCTCCCCTCCACGGTGAGCCGACCACAGGCGCGCGTTTTTGGGCAGCACCAGCGAGAAATACTGCGCCAGAGCGTTCTTGATGCGGTAACGCGCGCGCGTCAGCACCTCCACGCCACCCTCGCGTCCGAGCTCAATCCGTGACTCTAAACTGGCGAACTCGGCCATTGCCGCGGGAAAAACCGCGGCGCTGCGCCCGCGCACCATGGCGCGCACCTCGTGCGGCGTGCCGCTGTACTCGTAGGCCGCGAGAATCGGCGCGGCGATGAGCAGCCGGTAGGCCTCGGGGATCTCCTCGCGGCGAATGGGGAAGACCGGCACGCCGGTCTGGGCCGCGGGTTCTATTTCGAGGTCCAGCCGGCTGGTGATGGCGATAAAACCCGACTGGAGGGCCACACCCACGGGATCCACCGCGCCCGCGGCGAAAGGCGCCCCGGGGGTATAGGGCGTGGAATAACTCACGGCGAGGTGATAGGGTCCCAGGATCTTGCGCGCCAAATGCACCGTGACGCGCCGGCCGGAAACCTCATGGCGGCTCACGTGCTCACCCGTGAATTCGAGCTGCTCCACGCCGGCGGGAAGATCGAAGCGCAGCTCGTCCTGCGGCGCGCCGCTGATGTCGTAATTCAGCGCCGCCATGCCGTAAAGGCGCTCCTCGCTTAGCGCCACGAGTTGCAGCGCCTCGGCGCGCAGTCCCGCCGGCTTGAGCTTGGGCGCGAGCGTGAGGCTCCATTCGCCATCGCGGAAGCGATAGGCATAGAGGGCCTTGGCCTGCTGCTCGGGCAGGGATGCCGCCGGTACCTCGCGCAGGTTTTTCGCCCCAGGGACCGGAACCTCCAGGCCCTGGCCGGCCTCCAGCGCCAACGTGCCGCGTAGGCTGCGCGCGTTCTGGACCAGCACGGGACGGACTTCGCTGGGCGCGAGCAGCGGGCTCGATCCGTTTTCAACCTCGATTTTGACCGTCCCGTGGCCCATGAGGGGCGGATGGAAGACCGCCTCCAACTCCTGGAAAGACGCGTTGGCTGCCGCGGGGGCGCGCAGCGTCCAGGCATCTTCGGCAAGTCCCGTGCCGGAGAGCCGGCTGGCACTAAAGCCCTTGGGCACCAGCAGTACCAGCCGCTCCAGGGCCGCCTCGCGCACGTCGAGGTCGAATTCCCAACTGATTTTGAGGTTTTCCTCGGAGAGCAAGGCCCGTCCCGTCGCGCGCGCCTCCACGGCGGGAAAAAGCGGCCGCAAGCTGAAACGCGCCCGCGCGCCCGTGCCCTGGTGGCGATAACACAGCAGGCGGCCTTGCAGAGGTTGGGCGCCGCGCGTGAGTCCCTCCCAGGGAAAGACGTCGCTGCCCACCTGGACCAATCCCTGAACGTCGGCGGCGGTGAACAGCAGCGCCTGGTCGGTGAACACCGCCAGCCAGCCCTCGGAGCGCACGGGCCCCACGGGCTCCAGGAGCGGCGCCTGCTCTTCTCCGGGGAGCGCTTTCACGGGCCGACCCCCGGCCACGCGCAACGCATAGCGGCCGGTCTGCGGACGGCTCAAAACCACGGCCAGCCGCTGCTGACCAACGGCATCGCGCTCCAACTGCCATGAGCGGATGCCCTCGCCTTCCACGGCCGTGGCGGCGAAATCGCCCGGAACGATCCATTCCAAGCGTTCTAAACGCCCCTGGGAAATCTCGTATGCAAAGCGCGCATCGCAACCCAGCTCTCCGGCGGAAACGCGCACCAGCGTGCGGGAGACGGATGAGTACAGCAGCGGCGCGTCTTCTGCCGCCCCGCGCCGAAAGCGCCAACGCACTTGGAGCGGCACGCCGGAAGCGATGAGGCCGCTCACGAAAGCGCGCCCCTCGCGCACCCCTTTTTCCACGCGGAAAGCGCCAGGGAGCTCGATCTCGGCCTGGGCATCCGGCGCGACGATCTCGATTTCGCGCCAGGGCGCCTCGGGCAACTCCAGCGTGCTTTCGATCCAGCCCCCCTCCCCCATGTGGCCGCGCGCCTTGAAACGCAGGGCGGTACGCTGCGCGCCCGGGCGCGGCCAGGCGGCGAGATAACGCGCGCCAGTGCTGGCCGTCTCGAAGCGCAACGCGGGCATCTCGGCCTTGCTTTCCACGAGGATAGCCTCGCCCGCCAGCACCGCGGTTTCCTCGCCTTTGGTCACGGTGATGGCTTCGATGTCGAGGTTGAAGGCCAGCTCCTCTTCGGCGATCTCACCCTTGAGCGTCACGCGCTGCACCCCAGGGACAACCCCCGGAGGCACGGCGGGGCGGCGCAGAAAACCGAAGGGACTGGATTCGCCTGCACCAGCGGGTACGTTAACTAAAAATGCCATAAATACTGTAAATACCATCATATTTTTCATCGCCCGCCTCCTGTTATTCTTGATTCAAGCAACCCAAAACCCAAGCACCTACCCGTTCGTCCTTTACCCCCCATTTAGGGGGGTGAGCCTGTCGGCTGGTCGAAGCATGAGCGGACCGAGACCCCCACCGCCGTCCTCCCTTCGACAAGCTCAGGGCGAACGGCTGGAAGTGTTGAGTCAGGGCTGAACTTTTACGAGGTTCCCGACCATCTAGCACGGCTTTTTGAATCTTTCTGCAATACACAACCTTACCCGTTCGTCCTGAGTCCTGAGCCTGTCGAAGGATCGAAGGATGAACGGGTCGAGGCATCAGCCCTCTTGAAGAAAAACAGCCGCTCTTCACTTTTGCATCCGCGATTTCGCCAGGCGAACAACCTCATCCCAATTCCCCTTCATCATGGCCTCTTTCTTGGCCCGGCTCCAACCCTTGATCTGCCGTTCAGCCGAAAGCGCTTCAACCCTCGTCCCGAATTCCTGAGAAAACACCAAATCAGCCGGCCACCGCGCTGAAACAAATGTAGGGTCTCCCTCTCCCGACGCGTGTTCATGCATGCGTTTCTCCAAATTATCCGTATGCCCCGTGTAATACTTACCATCGGCGCAACGGAGGATATAGACCCAAAAGGACATGATCATCCTGCTCTTATAGCCCAATAGGTCCGTTCGTGCTGAGCCTGTCGAAGCATGAGCGGACCGTGACTTTCCGCAGACCCCATATTTCGACAAAACACAGAGTGCGCCCTATGCCTGAGCTTAAAACGTGCTTCGACGGGCTCAGCACGAACGGTGTTTGTTCGAGACATGGACAAGATAAGAAAACTCGCCCGAAAATTTTTGTCCATGTTGCGTTGCTCCGACATCTACCTGCTCCCAGATGCCACTTCGCGCGCGCGGCGCACCAGATCCAGAAAATCCGCGACTTGTCGGTCTTGCGGCAGGGCGTGTTGCAGTTTCACGACCACGGCTTCGAGATCCGCGAGGTTGCGGGCCGGGCTGCCCGTCGCGGAACCGCGCAGGATTTCGGCGAAGCGCGCGGCGGCGGCGGCGAGGTGCAGGAAAGGGGAATCCTCGCTGGTCGTCTCGCGGTTTCCTGCCTCCAGGGACGGCAAGTCCAGGGAAACCTCCTCCATTTTCTCGCTGCGCGCGTTTCGGTAGCGCACGCGCGCTACGCCCAGCGATCCACCCGGCTGGCTCAGGTTTCGGCGCGTGATTTTGTCGTTGCCCTCGACTACAGGCTCGATTTCATAGAGCACCGTCACCGATCCGCCGCGCGGGGCCTCTGCCGCCGCTTCCACTTTGCCGTCATTGCGGAACTCCGCGTCGGCGATGGCGCGCGTCTCGTAGCCCAGCAGCCGGTAGCGGCGCACGGTCTTGGGGTCGAACTCCACCTGGGCGCGCACTTCCCGCGCCGCCTGGTCGAGCGCCGCGGCGATCTCCGCGCTGAAGACGCGCCGCGCTTCATCCGACCCGCCGACGTAGAAGTAACTGCCGTCCCCGCGGCTCGCCAGGCGCTCCAGCAGCTTGTCATTGAGGCCCGCGATGCCGAAGCCCACGCTGGTGAAGGCGATACCCTGGCGCTTGCCGGCGCGCAGCGTGCGGGCCAGCGCGTCCACTTCCGTCTCGCCGAGATTGGCCGCGCCATCCGAACATAAAACGATACGGTTCTCGCCCTCGCGCAGATAATGCCGCTCGGCCATGCCGCAGGCCAGTTCGATACCGGCTGAAAGCTGCGTGGGCCCGGCGGCCTGGAGCGCGCTCACCCGCGCCAGCAGGTCTTTGGCATTGGCCACGCTCTCGTCCTCGAAAACGAGGCGCGCTTCTTCTGAACAGGTGATCAGGCTCACGCGGTCGCGGGCCTCCAGCCGGCTCAGCAGGGCCTCGATGCCGACTTTTACCAGCGGCAGACGATCCTCGCGGGCCATGGAACTCGAAGTGTCGAGCAACAAGGTGATCCGCGCCGGCCGGCGGCCCTCGGGTCCAGGTGCCTCCGCCTTGACGCCGATGCGCAGCAAAGTCAGGCCCGGATTATAGGGCGAGCGCATGGCATCCGCGTGCAGGCGAAACAGGCTTTTCCCCTCCACCGCATAGCGATAGTCGAAAGCGTTCACGAACTCCTCCACGCGCACGGCCTCTTGCGGCGGCAGCTTGCCCCCGAGTAGATGCCGGCGGGCAATCTGGTAGGCCGCGCTCCCGGCACTGAGGCCGAAGGTTGAAAGCGGGTCTTGTGATGCCTCGACGAAAGGCTGGGAGGGCAGGCCGGTGTAGGTGGCGGGGGTGGCGGCGGGGTCCTGAGCAATGATGGCCGCGCGGGTGCTTTTCGGGAGAGTTGGCGGGGCGGGGGCTGCGGGGGGCGGGGGCGGTGGTGGCATGGGTGTATTGGCAGCCAATGCGGTTAGATTGCCACTTATCGTTATATATTGGCTAAGTTCTTTCAGATCGACATACGCATTTCCCGTTACCCTTAACTGCGTGCCATCCAACAACCTGTCGCGGCGGCTCCAACTTTCTCCGTCGTACACCAGCACATCACCGGAAACTTTGCCTGTTACAGAGAACGTTTCAGGGGGGGCGGCTGCAAGTAAGGACTGGGCTGGTTCAGAGGGTGGGGCAGATTGTGGTTTATAGTTCAGATTGCCAGTTGAGGCCACAAACAAATACCCTCCTCCAGATTTTTTATTCGCGAGTTCTGAACTGAGAGTATCCGGCATTTCGCCTCTCCGCCGATCTGTCTTGTGATCTGACCTCGACCTATAACCATAGGGCCCCCCGCCGCCAACTCCGAGAACTGCCGCCGGAGCATTCGCATTTTCTGATTCACCTGAACCTGTGATGATTCCAGTGCCCTCCTGCTGCTGGGGACCAAAAGTTTGCGCGCTCGATAAGGGTCGCTCGATGAGTAAGTCGGCTGAAACTTCGAAGTTTTCTGAAGTCTTGGTGCGCTCTGTATCCTGGGAAAGCAGATCGGCGTTGATATGCGTACTCGCCGAATTGCTCAATTGCTGGTTGGCAATCCCGTTATTGAGATCGCTCAATAGTGCCACCTTGCCCATTGAATCGAAAACTAGGGTCTTCCCCTCCCCCGTCGCAGCGATCTCCGATTTCTCGCTCTTCGCTTTCGACTCCTGATCCCATGCGGCCTGAGCGGCCATGGCAACCGCCTTATCCAGCTCAATTTCTCTGGTGATTTTTCTGGCATCTGCCGCATCCCCGACTTTAGCTGAATCCGTCTTTTCTTTCAGATCCTTGAGGCTCTGCGCTTCGCTGCTTAGCCCTTCCGAAAAGCTGCGGCTCACAGGCGCGCTGGCAACTATTTGGGGCTCTCCGCGGCGTGAAGCCAGCGCCGCATGCTTGCCTGTGACTTCAGCCTCTGCAACCACAATCGCTGCCTCGGCCTCCCTGTCCCGGTTATCTTCTGAACGGGACTCTGATGGCTGACCCATGCTTTTGGCCACATCAGTCGGGGACAGCAGTTTTTTTAATTCTTCGGAAGCGGAGCGAAGTCGATCTTCCGAGGCGTGGAGATCGCGGGATTCTGTCCGACGCGTTCCATCAAAAGTTTCCAGATCCCGATGGGGCAAATCTGACTTCGCAACGGGAACATTAACATCAATTTCAAACTCAATCGCTGGAATGCTAAGATCTTTTCTGCTACTGCTAAGTTGTAGGGGTTTTTCTTCAAGATTTGTCGCCAGCCGCGACTCGTTCGATTTCATTCGAACCCCATGCAAGGAAAAAATCGCCACCCCCACCCCCAACATCAAAATCGCGGCCACGCGCCCAGTCCAGAGCAGCGCTTTGCGAAGTGAGCGCTTCCGCACGGGAATAACCAGCGGCGCTTTCTTCCCCGGCCCTCCCTCCCCCGACTCTTGCGCCC
>JAHFOS010000151.1 GCA_023261545.1 bacterium | reverse complement strand
ACGCGCGTGCCGCTGCATTTCGGCGCGTCGTCCGAGGTGCACATCGAGCGTTTTACCCAGCAAAGCTGGTTTATCATAAGCCACCTCCGCAATGGCTGAAGAAGACAAAACCGAAGCGCCCACCGGGCGCAAAATAACCGAGTCGCGCCGCAAGGGCGAAGTGGGCCGCAGCCCGGACCTCACGTCCGCCATCGTGATGATCGCCGCCATCGCCTTCCTCTATTTCTTCGGGGGGGGGCTGGTGCGCCTGCACCTCGTCGCCGCCCGCTTCCTGCTCGCGGATTCGGACTCCATCGAGCTCAGCCTGGACAACTTGCCGGCCCAGGCCATGGCCGCGCTGTCCTTCGTCATGGCGGGGGTATTGCCCATGATGCTGCTGGTGCTCGCCGCCGCGCTCTTGGCCAACATCCTCCAGGTCGGGCTGCTCTTCGCCCCCGAGCGCCTGCTGCCGGATTTCGGGCGCCTCGACCCCATCAAGGGCCTCACCAGCCGCTTTTCCATGAGGACCCTGGTGCATGCGGCCATGAACCTCGCCAAGGTGGCGCTGGTTTCATGGATCGCCTGGAAAGTCCTCGCCGCGGACTGGAACGACATCTTCCGCCTGACCGGTGGCGATATCCTGACCTCCCTGCGCCTGCTCGCCAGCACCTTCTTCAAGCTCGCCTTCTGGATGGCGCTGGTCCTGCTGGTGCTCGGGCTCCTGGACTTCCTCTATCAGAAGTGGAACCATTACCAGAACCTCATGATGACGCGCCATGAAGTCAAGGATGAATTGAGGAACTACGAGGGCGATCCGCGCGTCAAGCAGCGCCGCCGCCAGATCCAGATGCAAATGGCGCGCCAGCGCATGATGCGCGACGTCAAGGACGCCGACGTGGTGATCACCAACCCCACCCACCTCTCGGTGGCCCTGAAATACGACGAGACCACCATGCGCGCGCCCGTCGTGGTCGCCAAAGGGGCGGACATCCTCGCCTTGCGCATCCGCGAAATCGCCAAGGAGCACGGGGTGCCGCTCGTGGAAAACCGTGAGTTGGCGCGCAACATCTACCGGCTGGTGGACGTGGGCGACCCCGTTCCCGAGAAGCTCTTCAAGGCCGTGGCGGAAATCCTTGCCTATGTTTACGGCCTCAAGGGCCGTAAAGTAGCGGCGCTCTAAAGCATGGCCACCACCGTCAGCGAACACCTCGGCGTCCTCAGGAGCGCCGCCTTCAAGCAGAAGGAGATGGGCATCCTGCTGGCGGCCATGATGGCCCTGTTCCTGGCGCTGCTGGTGCCGCTGCCGCCGCTGGTGATGGACTTCATGCTGGCCTGCAACATCACGCTGTCCATCATCATCCTGATGACGGTCATCTACGTCAGGAGTCCGCTCGAACTCTCGAGCTTTCCCTCGATTCTGCTGGGCATCACGCTGTTTCGGCTCACGCTCAACATCGCCACTACGCGCCTCATCCTGGGCGGCACCTCCGAGAAGGGCCTCGACCGCGCCGGGCACCTCGTCCTGACGTTCAGCTCGTTCATCACCGGCAGTGCCGACAAGCGCATCGGCATCATCATCGGTTTCATCATCTTCGTGATCTTCATCGTGGTGCAGTTCGTGGTCATCACCAAGGGCAGCGGGCGCATCGCCGAGGTGGCGGCGCGCTTCACCCTGGACGCCATGCCGGGCAAGCAGATGGCCATCGACGCCGACCTCAACGCCGGGATCATTGACGAGACCGAGGCGCGCCGCCGCCGCGAGGACCTGGCGCGCCAGGCGGATTTCTACGGCGCCATGGACGGCGCGGCCAAGTTCGTGCGCGGCGACGCCATCGCCAGCATCATCATCACCGCCATCAACCTCATCTTCGGCCTGGTGGTGGGCATGGCCATCATGGGCAAAGGCTTCCTCCTGGCCCTCGAAGAGTTCACGCGCCTGACCATCGGCGACGGGCTGGTGACCCAGATCCCCGCGCTCATCGTCTCGGTGGCTTCCGGCCTCATCATCACGCGCGGCGAGTCGGGCGGGCATCTCGGCGAAGAGGTCGTCCACCAGATCTTCACCCGCAGGGTGCCCGTGGCCGCGGGCGGCATCGCGCTCCTGGTGCTGGGCGTCGCCATGCCCTCGCTTTGGCAACTGAGCCTTTTCGGCATCGGGCTGCTGTTCATGGCCTATAAGCTGCCGGACGAGGAGGAGCGCGCGCGCCGCGCGCCGCGCGCGGCGGTCCACGCCCCGGGAGCTGGAGGGGCCGGCGCCAAGGGCAAGGGCGCCGCCGCCGCAGAAGCCGCCAAGGGCAAAACCGGGGGGCCGCTGCCCGAGGACGTCACCGGCCTCTTGAAGCTCGACCAGGTGGAGCTCGAAGTCGGCTACGCGCTCATCCCGCTGGTGGACGCCACCCAGGGCGGGGATCTCCTGGAACGCATCACCATGATGCGCCGCCAGTTGGCCCTGGAAATGGGCATGCTGGTGAAGCCCATCCGCGTGCGCGACAACATGCAACTGCCGCCCAACGATTACTCCATCAAGCTCTACGACGCCGAAATAGCCCACGGCATGGCGCTGCCCGACCAGTTCCTCGCCATGGACAGCGGTGTGGTCACCGAGAAGGTCCAGGGCATCGAGACGGTGGAGCCCGCCTTCGGGCTGCCAGCGGTGTGGATCCCCGAGAGCCTGCGCGAGGCCGCCTCGCTCAACGGCTACACGGTGGTGGACGCCACCACCGTTATCAGCACGCACCTCACCGAGGTGGTGAAGAGCCACGCCTCAGAAATCCTTTCGCGCCAGGCGGTGGCCGAGATGCTCGAAGAGCTCAAGAAGACCTCGTCCGCCATCGTGGACGAGGTCAAGGAGCGCCTGCGCCTCTCGGAGATCCAGGCGGTCCTCAAGCAACTGCTGCGCGAGAAAGTCAGCGTGCGCAACATGGAAATCATCCTGGAGACCCTGGGCGATTACGGGGATCGCATCAAGGATCCCGAGATCCTCACCGAGTACGTGCGCGCCCGCATGGGGCGCAGCCTGTGCGCCCCCTTCGTGGACGACAAGCTCACGCTGCACTGCGTGACGGTGGACCCGGAGCTGGAGCAGCTCTTCCAGAAATCCTCGCGCAGCACCGAGGGCGGCTCCTACCTCGCGCTCGATCCCGACCTCATCCAGAAGTTCATCCGCGCCGCCAGTACCGCGCTGGAGCGGCTCATCACCGCCGGCCACCATCCCGTGGTTTTGTGTTCCGGCCAGGTGCGCTACCATATTTCCACGACGCTGCGCTCGGCGCTGCCCAACGCGACGGTGCTCTCGTACAATGAGATCATCGCCTCACTCAAGGTGGAATCGCTCGGCGTCATCCGCCTGCCCAAAACATGAACGCCAAGCCCCAGAATACGGCGCGGCACTTCGCGGCGCCGACCATCTTCGAGGCCTACACCAAGCTCAAGCGCGAAATGGGGGATGAGGCCGTCATCCTGCGCACGCGCACCTTCAAGAAGGGCGGCATCCTGGGGCTCTGGGGGCACAAAATGGTGGAGATCACCGCCGCCGACGCCATCGGCCAGCCGCGCGCGAAGAAACCCCAGGCGTCCCTCGCCGTGCCCCTGCTGGAGCGCACCTACCGCGGCGCCGGGGAAAGGCCGCGCCTGGCGGTGGCCCCGGTGGCCCCCACTCCCGCGCCGTCGCCCTCCGGAGACGCCGTTTACCACAACTTCAAGGCGGAGATCTCCGAGATCCGCCAGATGATCGAGCAGATCCAGGATTCGGGGCGCTACCGCCACTGGCCGGGAATGCCGCCCGAATTCGAGAAAGCCTTCCAAAAGTTGCAGAGCCACAACATCCACGAGGACATCGCCCGCGCCCTCATCCAGCGCTGGCTCAGCCATTACCCCGACTACCAGAAGGGTATGCGCGTGGAAGTGGGCTTGCTCGAAAAATACGTGGGGGAGATGGTGGTCCCCGCCGGCCCCATCCACATCAAGGGCAACGGATCACCCACGGTGGTGATGCTCGTCGGCCCCACGGGAGTGGGCAAGACCACGACGCTGGCCAAGCTCGCGGCGCGCTACAAGCTCAAGGAGGAGCTTTCCGTGGCCCTCATCACCATTGACACCTACCGCATCGCCGCCGTCGAGCAGCTCAAGGTGTATTCCGAGCTCATCAACGTGCCCCTCAAGGTGGTGAGCACCCCCGCCGACATGGCCGGGGCGCTCAAGCTCTACCAGGATCACGACCTCATCCTGATTGACACCGCGGGGCGCTCGCCGCGCAACCAGGAGCGCATGGAGGACCTGCGGCGCTTCGTGGAGGCCGCCCATCCCGACGAGGTGCACCTGGTCATGAGCATCAACATCCACAACGACGTGATGCGCGACACCCTGGAGCGCTTCGCCGCCTTTCCGGTGCACAAGCTGCTGCTCACCAAGCTCGACGAGGCGGCCCACTACGGCATCGTGCTCACCATCCTGAGCAAGGCCCAGAAGCCCATCGGCTATCTCACCACCGGCCAGGCGGTGCCGGAGGACATCGAGCTCGTGAACCCCAAGCGCCTGGCGCGCCTGATCCTGGGCCTGGACCGCATCCAGCCGCATGAGTGACCAGGCCGCCACGCTGCGGGGGATGGTGGGGCAGCACCACCATTACGCCAAGGTGGTGACCTTCGCCTCCGGCAAGGGAGGCGTGGGCAAGTCCAACATCATCGTGAACGTGGCCATCGCGCTGGCGGGTCTCGACCTCAAAATAGCGCTTTTCGACATGGACCTCGGGCTCGCCAACATTGACATCCTGCTCGGCATGACTCCGCACCACAATTTGAGCCACGTCATGGCCGGGCAGAAATCGCTCACGGACATCATCCTGCCCGGACCCAACAACGTGATGATCATTCCCGGGGCCTCGGGGGTGAGTCGCCTCGCCAACCTCAAGGAGCAGGAGCGCGCCACCCTCATCGAGAGTTTCGCCGAAATCGAGGCGCGCGCGGACCTGCTGCTGGTGGACACCGGCGCCGGCATCAGCGATAACGTCCTGCAATTCGCCCTCGCCTCCCAGGTGCTCGTGGTGGTCACGACCCCCGAGCCCACCGCGCGCATGGACGCCTACGCGCTCATCAAGACTGTGCACCGCATGAGCGAAGGCGCGCTCCCCATCCAGGTCATCGTCAATGGCGTCGCCTCGAAAAGCGAGGCCGAGCAGGTGTTCCAGAGCCTGCTCGCCGTGTGCGAGCGCCACCTCTCCAATCACCCCCAGTTCCTGGGCTTCGTGCCCCAAGATCCGGCCATCCCCAAGGCGGTGAAGAAGCGCCGTCCCTTCCTGCTGAATAATCCCGGCTCGCCGGCGGCGCGAGCCGTGGTGGACCTCGCCGCGGAAATGCGCCGCGTCCTCCTGCCCACCGGCTCCAACGCCGCCGCTCCGCGCGTGGCGAATTCGTTTTTCGCGCGCCTTTTTTCCCTTTTCTCATCGAGGTCCCCGCAGTGATTTCCAAACTCACGGCTCTTTTTGCGCTTATCTCCTTCGTGGGGCTCACCGCCGCGGGCCTCATCCTCAAGTACCTCCTGGCCGTGGACTTCTCGCTCGAGACTTATTTCGCCTACCTGTTGCTGCTGGTCTTCCTCATCCTGCTGCTGGGCCGGCCCTTCACCAAGCTCGCCCTCGACCTCGTGCGCGCCGGCTACCAGGATAACGAGGAGCACTTCCACGTCCCCGGAGCCAACCTTCCTACCCCGCAAGCTCCTCCCTTGAAAAAGGCGGGGCCCAAGGCCGGCCAGGGAGAACAGCGTGGATGAAGCGGAACTGACGGAACTCTGGCGGAAGTTCAAGTCCAGCGGCGATCAAGAGAGCCGCAACCTCATCATCGAGTACTATCTGCCCCTGGTCCGCAGGGCGGCGGAACGCATGTACTACAGCCTGGCCCAGCACGTGGAGGTGGACGACCTCTACTCAGCGGGGCTGCTGGGGCTCATTGACGCTGTCAGCAAGTACGTCCCTTCGCGGCAGATAAAATTCGAGACCTACTCCTCGCTGCGCATCAAAGGCGCCATGCTGGACGACCTGCGCAGCCGCGACTGGGTGCCGCGCAGCGTGCGCGTCAGCCACCAGCGCTATCGCGAAGCCTTCCACGAGCTCTTCCAGGAGTATCAGCGCCTGCCCAGCGACGCTGAAATGATGCAGCGCCTGGGGATCGGGGAAGACGAATTTCACCAGTTATGCCGGGATGCCAACCTGAACACCATCGTGCCGCTGCAGGACCTGAGCGGCGCCGATCCCTCCGGGGAGGAGGGAAACGCGGAAAGCTGGCTCCCGGATACCCGGAACGTGCGCGACGACCGCAACCGCGACCGGCGCCAGTTCCTGCGCCAGTTGGTGGAGGCCCTGCCCGAGCGCCAGAAACAAGTGCTGGTCATGTATCATGTCGAGGAGCTGACCCTCAAGGAAATCAGCGCCGTCCTGGGGGTGAGCGAGGGTCGCATTTCTCAGATCCTCTCGGCGGCGATCTGCAAGCTCAGGGAGCAGTTTCACGAGGAAGCGCGGTCGCTTTTGGGCTGAATGGAGGCGTCCGCAGGTGCCTCACCGAAGTGAATGAATTGGGAATTCGATTGACTCTGGCATTTTTATCCATAGAATCAAGGTAGGCATGTTCATGTTTTCCGGTCGTTTCGTGCGGATCGCCGCGCTAGTCTTTGGCGCCTGCTGCTTTAGCGCGCTCTGGGCCGGCACCTCGACGGCGCTCCCGTTCACCCACGATTCCGGCGAAGTGGGCGCTAAGGTGGCCGCAACGGGCCGCGTCTATCCGCTGTCTTGGCCTCAAAACTCCCCGAAGTACGGGCCGGTAACGTGGCCGTACTACACCCAGGGGATGGAGTTGCTCATCGGCATCGAGGACGAAGTCGGCTATTACTTCGAAAACCCCGCCGTTTTCACTCAAGATACCTCGAAGACATCCATTTTCACGGCGCCCGCTGGAGCCGCGGCGCAGGAAAGCATTATTTACCTCAAGGCCAAGGTCAAAGGCTATAACTTGGGGATCGCCACCCATGTGCTGACGTACTCCTCCAGCAGCTCCAATGACAAATCTACTATCGAAATGGTTTACACGGTCATCAATAATTCCACCTCCACCATCAAGAAGATGTATCTCGGCCACTATTTTGATTTCCAGCCCTCCAATGTGCCGGCGGGCTTCAACGAGGGATCGAAAGACAAGTTCGATGTCCTGACCAAGGACGGGAGTTACCTCATCGCCCAGAACCTGCCGGCCCTGGAGGTCTATATGGGCGTCCGCGTCAATACCGGTTCCCCCTACGCCATCGCCTTCCACCAGTATCCGAATTTCCTGCAAATGTCTTCGTCCCAGAAGTACAAGGTGATGGATACCGGCGGCGTGACCCTCGCCAGCGGCGCCCAGAACTCGGATTCCACCATCGTGGTATCCCAGCTCTACGAGGGCGTGAAAACGGGGGGATCGGTCAAGTTCGGCGTCGCCATCATGTGGGCGGGGAACGTTGATTCGCTGAAACAGATGTCGGTCGCCACCTACAACCGCCACGCCTCGGATGCCTCCGTCGGCTCATCAAGCGTCAACGACTCGGGCCTCACGATGAAGAACGGCGCGCCTCCCCAGCCCCCTCATCCCGAAGGTGGGGGAGGCTGTCTGCTGAAGCCCTAGGTTGTTTTCGCCCGTTCTGGGCGCAGGGCTCAGCCCGCGCCAGCGGGCAGGTATTCGCGGTAGAGCGGGGAGCGCGGGTTTTTGCTCGAAATGTCCTCCTGGTACCACTTGCCCTCGAGTTCGCCTTCGGCCAGCTTGAAGCGCACCCGCAAGTGGTGGGCGATCCAGCGGCTCAACTTCAGCACGGCTATTTTCTTGCGCAGCCGGCCCTGGCTATCGCGGTTCAGGATGTTGGGAATGGTGTGCGTCGTGATGATCTCGTCCACCACCGGCGAGGAGAGGTTCTCGCGCGCCTCGGGAGACGAGTGGAAATGGGTGACCAGGAAGATGACGCGGTTGGGCTTCTGATCCTTGAGCAGCGAGCAGCAATTGAGGATGGTGTGCCCGGTGCGCACCATGTCGTCAATGACGATGACGTCCTTGTCCCGGATGTACTCCAGCGGGTAGGGGGAGTCGGGGCTCACCTGGGTGCTCACCTTGCGTTCCCCGCTGCGGACTTTGTTCATGATGATGATGGGCACCTTGTCCATCCCCAAGGCGGCGTGCGTCTGCCGGACGAAGTCCAGGGCGCCTTTGTCCGGTGCGCACAGCACCAGCTTGTTCAGGTCGGCGATGCCCGATTCGCGGATGTAGCGCGCGAAGAGCTTGTCCGGCAACAGGTTGGTGAAGTGCGGGCCGAAAGTGTCGCGGTAAACGGCCTGGACCGAGGCGGAATGGATGTGCACGGTCATCACCTCGTCCACGCCCGCGAGCTTGAGCAGCTTGGCGTAGATCTCGCAGGAGAAGGGCTGGCCGTTGAACTTGTAGAGGTCGGCGTTGTCGCGGTTGAAGGCCGTCTTGCCCTGCTCGAAACGCGGGCCGCGATCCTGGGCGCTGTAGAACAAATCCGGCTCCACCAGCAGCACCCAGTCGGCGCCGTTGTCCTTGGCGGCCTTGGCCACGAGCAGGTTGCGGTAAGCGATGTCGTTGCGCGAGTAGTACTGAGTGGAAACGGAAACCAGGATGACCGCCTTGCCCTCCAGACTATGCCCTATTTTGCCGACGTCACCGCCGTTCTCGGGAAGCGTGGTGATGAATCGCGGGCAAAATTCGGTGTTCTCGAAGGTCTTGAGGGAGATGATATCGCTGATGTCCGTGCGCTGGCCAAAGAAATGGCTCATGTCCAGGGCGAAAGGATTGTCGGAGACGTTGCCGACGACGAGAATGTCCTGGATCCGGCGCACCACCCGCCTTATAGCTGGCCCGTGGGCAGTTCCAGAGCCAGATAAAACCTCCCCCGCTGACCCGCTCATTTGCGCAGCAGCTCCATCCTGAGCTTGAGGAGCTCTATTTCGTTGATCTGACCGCGCAGTTTGGCCAGTTCGTCGCGACGCTCGAACAGACCCAGCGTCTTGAGCTCCCTGGGTTGGATGATGAACAGCGGCTGGCCGGGGTCCAGCAACGCACAGCGGGCGATGAGAAAGATCATACCCCCTTCGGGAGCGCCGTCGAAACCCACCACCTCCCCCAAAACCAATCCCCCCCCGAGGGAAGAGCTTTCCGCGAGATAGACTTTTCTCCCCACGGCCTCGGAAAGCCGCTCGGGCGCATGGATGCGTCCGCGGCCCTCCCCGTCCCCCTTCCAGAGATAGATTTCGGGGTCGTCCCCAACATGCACGGCGAAGCTGGAAAAGCGCGCGGCGGTGCCCTCCGCGAGACAACATGTCTCAGCCACGCTGATGACGTGTCCAATGAAACGGGTCTCTTGAACCAGCCCGTCGCCCTCCTTCACGGCGAAGTCTTCTCCCATGTTGAGCACCCAAAGGTCCTTGTCGAGACGGCACAGGCTTCCAATGAGCTCACAGCGCAGGAACAGCAGGTCCGCGCCCACGCGCTTGCGCGAGGCGCCCAAGGTCATGAATTCCCGCTTCAGGCTTTCGTTCTCGCGCAGCAGCCGGCGCAAATCCCACTCGAGGCGCTCCAAGCGCCCGGACTCCGGCTGCGGGGCCAGCCAGCCCTCCCCCTCCTGCCATCCCACCGCGACGCTTTGATGCCCCCTGCTGTAGCCGCGCGTCCAGGCGTAGCTGGCGAGGAAGGCGCGGGTCAGGCTCGGCATCCAGTTGGGGGACAAGAACAAGGCCACGGCGACGACCAGGAAAGTCGTCGCCGGAACCCGCGAAGCCCATAAATCCCGGAACATGCCAGCGATGATAGGCGTGGGTCCCTGGCCGGCAATTTTTCCTTGAATCGCCGCCATCCCGTGGAAAATAAGGGCATGACGGGCAGCACGGCACGGCTGGAACCGCCCCGCCCCGGCGGCCCGGAGCAAGGGCAGGCGATGGTGGAGTTCGCCATCGTGATGCCCCTGGTGCTGTTCCTCACCATGGGGATCGCGGAGCTCGCCGTGATCTACACGGCGCGTGCCACCCTCGACGGCGCCGCGCACGCCGCCGCCCGCGCCGAGCTGGTGGGACAGGATCCCCTGAGCGCGGCGACCTCGATTTTGAGCGCCGTTGCCGGGCCCACGGTTCTGGATGGACCCGATGATCCCGTCATCATTCCCGGTTGGGGAGAATTGCCGCGCTCGCGCGCCGCGCGCAGTCGCACGCGCATCAAGGTCCTCACCCCCTTGAGTCCCGACGGTGATCGCGTCAGCGTGGAAGTGGAACATGATCACGAGCTGTTGTTTCCTGAAATTTCCGTGCCCTTCTTCAGCGGCACCGTTTTCGAGGGTTTCAGCGCCAACGGCGCGTCTTTCCTGACGCTCAAGGATACCGCCGTGCTCCCCAAGCCCTGGAAGGGCCTGTGATGGACGCTGGCGACCTGAATTTTACTTTTCCCTGCGCGCGGAAGGCTTCAGGACACTGCGGGTCCGGAAATTTTTCCGGCTCATCCGAAGAATGTGTACCTCGGGCAGGGTTCCCGCTCATTTGTTCTCGGCTCTCAGTCATCAACTCGGGAGCATCCACAGATTACACAGATTTG
>JAHFOS010000282.1 GCA_023261545.1 bacterium | reverse complement strand
GGGAGATTTAACTCAACAACTCTCCGCCTCCGAAACTCTTCCGTCCTCTGTGTCATAGCTCTGTGTCCTCTGTGACAAAACCTATTTTCCCCCAAATCCTCCGCCCTCTTCCGCCTTCCGAAATTCGCGTCAATTCGCGCCCATTAGCGGTTAAAGAATCCGATCCCGATCTTGGTCACAGAGCACACAGAGCCCAGACACAGAGTTTCACAGAGCCCAACCCCAAACCCAGAACTCTTTTCATTTTCTCAATCAGTGCCCTTAGAGGTAAAAAACTCTCCTCCGAAACTCTTCCGCCCTCTGTGTCATAGCTCTGTGCCCTCTGTGACAAAACCTATTTCCCCCTAATCCTCCGCCCTCTTCCGCACTCCGAAATTAGCGTCAATTAGCGCCCATTAGCGGTTAAAAAATCTGATTCCCGATCTCCGATGCCCGTCCCTGCTCCCATTCTCCAGCTCACCGATGTCAAAACCCACTTCCCGATTGCGGAAGGTTTTCTCATCAAGCGCCACACCGGCACCGTCAAAGCCGTCGACGGCGTCAACCTCACGCTCGCTCGCGGTGAAGTCCTCGGCCTCGTCGGCGAATCCGGCTGCGGTAAATCCACTCTCGCCCGCACCATCCTCCAACTCGTCCCCACCACCAGCGGCACGATCATCCTCGAAGGCAAAAACCTCACCGCTGGTTCGACCGCCGAAGTCCTCGACGCCCGCCGCCACCTGCAGATGGTTTTCCAGGACCCCTACGCATCGCTCAACCCCCGCATGACCGTGTTCGCCACCCTGGCCGAACCGATGGCCGTCCACAAGATTTGCCCAGCCTCCGAGATCCCCGCCCGCGTAGCCGAACTCATGACCACCGTCGGCCTCGCCCCGCGCTTCATGCAAAAATACCCGCATGAATTCTCCGGCGGCCAGCGCCAACGCATCGCCATCGCCCGCGCCCTCGCGCTCCAGCCCCGCGTCATCATCGCCGACGAACCCGTCTCTGCCCTCGACGTGTCGATCCAAGCGCAAATCCTAAACCTCCTCGCCAGCCTCGTGAAAAAGATGGGCCTCAGCCTCATCTTCATCGCGCACGACCTCTCCGTCGTGAAACACATCTCCGACCGCATCGCCGTGATGTACCTCGGCAAAATTGTCGAACTCGGCAACGCCGTCGACGTGATCGAACGCCCGCTGCACCCGTACACGCGTGCATTGATCAGTGCGATTCCAACACCGAATCCTGACGTCGAACGCGCCCGCCAGCGCATCGTCCTCGCCGGAGATCCACCGTCGCCCGTGAACCCACCGAGTGGTTGCGCCTTCCACCCCCGCTGCGCCTACGCCCAGGAGCGATGCAAACTCTCCGTCCCGCCCCTACTCGCCACCGCCAACGCCCGCGAAATCGCCTGCGTGCGGTTGGGGGAGATTTGAGCGAAGTGACACGACACCAAAATCCGTCATTGGCCTAATCAGGGTTGCTACGCGATTGAGCTGTAGTCCGCTGCCAACCTAATCGCCAGAGGATTAAACGTTCGCGTTTCCAATCGCTGTTTTCTCAACTGAATCAGCAGAAATGGTCAACTCACCCAAGTCTCTTACCCAAATTTTATGGGACACCTAAAACACATCCGGCTCCAAACGTATAAAGGATTGAATAGCGCGACGCTTCTCGATCTTAGCAAAATCAATGTTCTGTGTGGCCCAAACAATAGTGGCAAGACCACCGTTTTGGAGTGTATCGCAAACCCAAAACTCTTTGTTGCTGGCATCAACGTTCCAATAGAAACAAGCCTTCCGATCGCGAAGGCAGGTCTCCGAGGAAAGTCATGGGGCGATCATAATAAACATTTGGATAACCAGTATATTGAAAAAGTCTCGCAAGCTTTAACACATCGGCCCGTTTGGTTTTCAGACGAATATGAAAACCTTGTGAGTTCAATCGATTGGCATTTCGCCGAACCTTGGGGGAATCCCAAAGCCAACCTCACGTCCGCCTACAGAAACGCATTCCCTAAGCTGCCCAAAATAGCACTCATTCCGGCAAAACGGAAAATGGAAACTTCCAAAGGAGTGAATGCACATGAAACCATTCAAACCGACGGAAGCGGGATTTTGAATTTTCTCTTCATGGCAAAGAACCAAGCAGAAACTTCAGTCGAAAGAAAAAATTTCGAGGCGATCTGTTCTGCTTTTCTGGAAATTTCTGCAGGCTTCGAGTTTCAAGTATATTTCCAGGCAGTTAATATTAACAGTAGCCCTGCGCCAACTCTAGTTGAACTGAGATTCCGAAAGGCCGGTGGCACATGGATTCAGGCGGTAGACTGTGGACTGGGATTACACGAACTGCTAATCACACTTTATTTTGCTTTGGCATCCGATCACGAGGTCGTGTTGATCGAAGAGCCAGAAAATCATCTTCACCCTGAAATCCAGCGACGGCTAATCGACTTTCTGCGCAAGAAAACACAAAAACAATTTTTCCTTTCAACTCATTCGAGCGTTTTTCTTAACACGCAATTTGCAGACCGCGTTTTCACATGTCGAATGACCAATGAAGTCAAAGTAGAAAATGCCACTAATCGTGCATCCGCACTTACGGAGCTTGGGTATTCAATAGCCGATAATCTCGTATCGGATTTAGTGGTGCTCTGTGAAGGACCATCTGATAAACCTGTACTTGAGGAATTTTTCCTAAAATTGGATCTATATAAGCGTGGAAATATAAAAGTCTGGCCTTTGGGCGGAGATATTATGGATCAGTTAGATCTCTCCGTTTTCCAAGAAAGTCATCAATTGATTGCGCTTATCGACGGTGATCCAGGAAGTTCGGTCATACGAAAACGTTTTCAAAAGAACTGCGACGACGCGAAAATCCCTGTTACACGGCTACAACGCTATTCACTGGAAAACTACTTCTCCCTTGCAGCAATCGGTTCGGTCATGAAAGGCCAAATGCCCACAGGCATCGAAAAGCTGGATCCAGACAAAGCAGTAGAAGATCAGCTCGGCTTCGGAGTAAAAAAGAACGGTGGGAAAATCGCCAAAGTGATGAGCCTGGATGATGTCAAAGATTCGGATTTCGCCGAATTCCTTCATAAAGTTGGATTACTCTTAACTACCGCTAACCCGTCGGGTTCAAAATCCTGACACAATCTCGTCGGTTCGTACCTGACCACACTTCCAACCAACACCCCGCGCCACGCCCCCCCACATCCCCCCAATCTGCGGCGAAACCCTCAATCCATGCACGAAAAGGCCGATACTGCACC
>JAHFOS010000262.1 GCA_023261545.1 bacterium | reverse complement strand
CATCACCTCGAAGTCCGGGTATTTTCCGGTGCCGACGAAGAGGCGGCTGCCCAGGGTTTGTCCGGCCAGCACCAGCGGGGGAATGGCGTTGGGGGTTTCCATCATGCTGCGATTGATCGTAGATTGCAGCCTGCTATCGCAAGGAAGCCGGAAGGGAGAATTCAGTCCTTGAGAAGCCGGTTCCAGGCCGCGCGCAAACGGCGCAGGCGGCGCGCCCACCCTGTTTCAAGCTCGCGCAGGCGGGCAGAGTTTTCTTTGAGACCCAGGCGGCCCGTGGCCCCGAAGTGGGCCTTGGATCGGATGTTTTTTTCGGCGTCCACGGGTTCGAGCCTGTCCAGTTGCCCCTTGATGCGGTGGTAGGCGCGCCGGAAGGGCACGCCCTGTTTGACGAGATCGTAGGCGTGGTCGGCGGCGTAGAGATCGGGAGTCAAGGCCGCGGCCAGCCTTTTCTTATTGGGGACAAGTTCTGGTGCCGCCAGCTCGATGATCTGAGCGCAGGCCGGAGCCAGGTCAAAGGCCTCGATGACGGGCCCCTTGATTTCCTGAAGATCCTTGCTGTAGCCTGAGATGAGGCCGTGGGTCACCAAGCGCACGCTCTGTTCGAGGGCCGCCAGGCGCACGGCCTTGGCGCGGATAAGTTCAAATGGGTCGGGATTGCGCTTCTGCGGCATGATGCTGGAGCCCGTGGTGAAGCCGGGGGAAAGCTTCAGGAAGCCGAATTCTTCACTGCAAAAGAGGCAGATATCGCTGGCGAGGCGGCCCAGAACGCCGGTGAGCGAGGCCAGGGCTGAGAGCGCAACGGCCTCGAAGTGTCCACGCGAGTTCTGGCAGTACAGGCTGTTGTTTTGCACTCTGGAAAATCCGAGCAGCTTGGCGGTGAGGCGGCGATCCACCTTGAGGCCCACGCCATAGCCAGCGCCGGAGCCGAGGGGACACTGATCCATGAGGGTGTAGGCGGCGTCTAACTCTACGAGCGTGTCGGCCAGTTCCTCGCCGTAAGCCCCCATCCACATTCCGTAAGAGGATGGCATGGCGCGCTGCAGGTGCGTGTAGCCCGGCATGGGCAGGAACTCATGGCGGCGCGCCTGGGCGAGCAGGGCGCGACCGGCTCGCGCGGCGGCGATGGCGGTGTGGCAGAGCTGCTCCAGGCCCAGCAGGCGCATGTCGGTGAGCACCTGATCGTTGCGCGAGCGCGCCGTGTGCAGTTTTTCCCCAGCCCGCCCGAGCCGTGTTTCCACCGCGGTGTGCACGTCCTCGTCCGCGGTGGTGATAGTGAAGCGGCCGCGTTCGTGAGCGCGCAGAACGCGCCGGAGGCCGTGCTGCAGCCGCCGCCATTCGTCCTTGTCCAGCACGCCGATGCTTCGCAGCATCTGGGCGTGCGCGAGCGAGCCCAGGATGTCGTAGCGCACCAGCCGGCCATCCAGAGCCGCGTCCGCGGCGAAACAGAAATGCTCCACGGCGGGGTGCAGGGCACCGGGAGCAGCGGTCCAGAGCTTGGCCATGACGCGCGATTGTGGCATCGCGAGAGGGGGTTCAAGCTGGCGGGGTGGGCGATTGCGGGGCAGAGCACCGGGGTACATTGAAAAGCGACCCCCTGCCAGAGACCCATGCCCAATATCGCCAAGACCATCCTGCTGCTCGCCTGCTCCAATGTGTTCATGACCTTTGCCTGGTACGCGCATCTGAAAAAGGTTCATGAGTGGCCCTGGCTCACCGCGGCCCTGGTGAGCTGGGGCGTGGCGTTGTTCGAGTACCTGCTCCAGGTTCCCGCCAACCGCATCGGCTACGGCGTGCTGACGCTGCCGCAGCTCAAAATCATGCAGGAGGTGATCACGCTGGCCATTTTCGTGCCCTTCTCGCTGTTCTACATGCGCCAGCCGGTGCGCCTCGATTATCTCTGGGCCGCCCTTTGCATGCTGGGGGCCGTGTACTTCATGTTCCGCACCCCGACCCCGGGTTGATGAACCCCTACCGGCTTGAGAAGATCGAGAACTGGGTCTCCGATTTCTGCCAGTCGGATCGCTGCGCCGCATTGCCGGCAGACCTACGCGAGCACGCGCCCAGGTTGCTGATAGCTTTTCTCCAGGGGGCCTGCGAGAAACGCGATATTGACCTCGCCGAGATCGCCTCTGGCGACCTCGCTTTTGGCATCGAACAGCTTGCCCTGCGCCGCCCCGCGCCACCGACGGTCCTGGAGCGTTTCCCCGAGCTCGGCGCCGCCTTCTTCGACGTTATGGAACTGCAGGGACGCATCGGCGGCGCCGAGTCTCTCGGCCTCCACCTGCGCGCGCAACGAGCGCGACTGGCTCCGCCACAGCCGGTCAAGCGCCCCGCCGCCAAGGTGAACCGCAACGACCCGTGCCCCTGCGGCAGCGGCCTCAAGTACAAAAAGTGCTGCAGGAGGCTGCTAGAGGGCGGGAATTAGCGAGCTGGGTTTTTCTCCTCATTCCGCCAGATCCTCGAAGAGACTTTTCTTCCCCATGAGTTTGGCGAGAGCCCGCAGCTTTTTCGCCCAGAGTCGAGTGAACAGTCCCAAACCACGGCCGGCCAAGCCTGGAGGCAGCAGCACGGGCCGCGAAAGCATTTCAACCCCGCTTCCCGGATGCCGGAACATGGTGTAACGAAGCTGCGCCGCTTCGAGCAGCCAGGGATTTTTGGAAGGGAAACCCTGGCGGCGGTGCTCTTCGAGACAGGCCACCAGCTTTTGGGCCCGATGCGCGTAGGTGTGTTTGGCGAGGACTTCTTGCTGGCCGTGCCGCGCGAGTTCCAGTCTTAGATCGGGGCGAGCGAGCAAGGTCTCGATTTTTTCAAATACGTTATCCCCGTTGAAGATGGCGAGCGAGCGCTGCGTGTCAATGAAATCGGTCAAACCCTCCACTTCGGGAGTGAGCAACGCCGACCCGCTCATAAGGGCTTCAGGCACGCGCATGTTAAGCTCGCCGCCGATGGCGTGGTTGAGCACGATGTCGCAGTCGCGGTAGAAATCGGCCACGGGCCCACCCTGGAGGGTGCGGTGCTCGATGTGCAGTGGGTAGCGTTCGGCAACCCGGCGCAGAAATTCCTCGCGGCCTTTGAGTTGGGCATGCCCGCGCGCGCTGCCGGCGAAACCGAGGCAGAGTTTTTTGGGCCGGGTTTCTTCGATGGGCCGGAAGTACATGTCCGGATCGGCGGCAAATTCCAGCACCTCCACGCGCGGCACGCCGCGAGCCAGAAGCCGCTGGCGGTCGGCCTCGCTGGGACAAAAGACCAGATCGAAAAGATAGGAAGCGGTGCACAGCTCGTCGAGATGCAGGTGCGTGTCGTAGATGTA
>JAHFOS010000017.1 GCA_023261545.1 bacterium | reverse complement strand
CATTGCCACTCGTAGCCGTATACGTATTAGTAGTACCGTTATAATCGACGAATTTTAGATTACCAGCGCTAGTTAATGCCATATACTTTATGCGAAAATTTGCGACATTCAAATCGTTTTTCCCCATGATGGTTGAATTCAGGGCACTGGGCTTAATCCAACATGCGTAGGTCAACTGGCTCAATGGATCAAGCGCAGCGTTGTGAGTTATGCGCACGTACTTATTGACACCATCAAAACTAAGAGCGTTGCCAACTTTTCCCTGCACCCAGTCGGAGCTACTCATATTGTATCCTGTGCCATTAAAACCATTGTCACTAGAATCCGTCACAGTATTTCCACTGGACTGGTCAAACTTCCAGAGGGCCACAAGGTTACTGGAGGCAATCGTACTGCTGCCTGTGTTTCCAGATAAGTCAAGGGAATACCACTGCGCGCCGTCACACACAAGACGAAAAAAAGGAAAACCGGTTGAGGAAGATCCAAGTATAATTTGATCCATATTATCTATATGTCCAAAAATAGTAACATTGCCGCTGTTGGAATTTTTTTTAATCATATAAACGCGCCCGGTAGAATTTCCAGAAAATGGCAAGGTAATAGTAATATTGGAGTTTGACGCAACGGTATGATCAGTGTTAATCTGTGTAAAATTCCCCCGGCACCTCGCTTTGGTTTCGGTCTTGATCGACCGTGCTCCCGTGTAAAAATTCTGGAAAAGTACGCATTATTCGGATGAGCCAATACATTGTCAAAAGGGCAGTCGCCGCCAGTCTTAAAATCCCCGCCGCAAGGCTTTTCAGGCGGCGTTGCCGCCCATGACTTTGTTCAAAACTCGTCCAGCCTTTTCATGGAGTAGCTGAAACTATCAAGGGTCGTTGACGGATACGGGGAAATATAATCCTCCCATTGCACCCACTGGCTGCTGCCGTCCATCCTCACGACGTGAACGCTTTTGTCCGGATGGAAGGCTTTGAATTCGGGACTGCTCCAGTAATCGAACTGATCGTAATGGATAACGACGTGCGGATCATCCGTGACGCGCCAGCGGGATTTCAACATCAATGGAACGGAATTCATGAAGCCATCCCCCTGCATGTAAAAAGTCCAAAATCCGGAAAACGTGTAGGTGGCGGGATAGTTTATCTCGGGAGCCGCCGCCCAACCCTTGGGGGATTTGCGCGTCGGGCGCCGCACCTCGTCCAGGGGAGAAAAGAAGAGATCCGTATTGTCAACGTAGTCGAATGCGAGAAATTTATAGTCGAGCTGCATAGCGTCGAAGCCCATGTATTGGATGTAATCCTTGGGATTGGGGATATAGCCCTGGGAATCCTGAGCATAAACGTGGGTGACGACGCCGACGTTCCTCAGCATATTGTGGCACATGATCATGCGGGCTTGATCCACCGCTCTTTTGAGCGCCGGCAATAGCAGGCCGAACAGGACGAGGATCACCGAAATAACCACCAGCATCTCCACCAAGGTAAAAAACCGCCGTGCCGTTCGAAACCGGGCCGTGTTCCGACCCCCGCGCTGGGCTGTCAATCTCATTTATTCTAATAATAAAGCGGTTTAGCAATTATAGGCGCCGCGACCCTAAAGTCAAGCTATCCCCGGGCGGTTTCGTTCACCAGGGGTAACTACTCAGGCATCTTCGCCCCCCCTCCCTTCGGGAGAGGATTGGGGTGAGGGTCTTGTGTTGCCTGAGGCGCGAAAAGGGTTCGTCTCGTTTCCCTGCGGGCGAGACGCCCGCGCACCCAACCAGCCCCACCCCCCCCTCTGGAGAGGGGACGTGGGCCTGAGCCGTTACCCCGGGAATTCGTCAAACCCCGCGCAGGCGTTGGAACAGCGCCTCCCGGCGCGCGTTTTCGTCCGCGGGGGGCCGGCAAAGATGGCCGCTGGCGATGAAGGCGCTGATCGTGACGGCGAAACCCGCCAGGGTCGTGACCTGGAAGGTATGGAACTCCCAGAACCTGACCCATGGGGAGCGTTCCATGAAAGACGCGAGCGCGGGGACGATGGGGGTCAGGGTTGCCTTGAACTGGAACAGCATTTCGGCGCCGAACAGCAGGATGGCCGTCGCCAAGCCGACCAGGTAGGTGATGATGGCCGCGCGGGCGCTGGGTTTTTGCCACAAGATGCCGCCGATGAAGGGGACGGCCATGGGTGGGAGGAAAAGGCCCGTGGCTTTCGCCATCCAGGTGAACAGGGTGGCACCGCTGTTGAGCACGATCATGCAGACCGAAATGGCCACCAGTGCTGTGAGTCCCGTGCACACGCGGGCCACGGTCAGGTAATGCCCGTCCGAGCCCTGGGGGTGGATCATGCGCCGATAGATGTCGTGGGCCATCACGGACCCGAGGACGGTGTATTCCGCGGCCAGGGAAGTCGTCGTGGCGGCGAACATGGCGGCGACGACCAGGCCCAGCGTTCCCGAGGGGAGGAGCAGCATGCAGAGTCTGACGTAGATGCTTTTCGACTCCGCGTCATCCTGGCCGGGCAGGAGCCGCCGCCCGATGAAGACCGGCACCAGGATGAGGATCGCCATGGCCACGTTCAGCCACGCCAGGGTCCAGGCCACCTTGGGGGCGTCGTGGTCGGATTTGACGCAGAGGTAACGCTGGATCAGGGACCACCACATGTTGGTGGACAGGGCGACGACCAAAACCAGGATCATCCAGAATGAAAGGGTGATGTTCCCCCCCGTCGCGGCGGAGGCGAAGAAATGCACTTCGTTGTCCTGCGCCCGCAGGCTTGCCCACAGCCCGGACCAGGCGCTCCCGGTGTTTACGGACGAAGCGAACTCCGGGGCGTGGGTGGAAGCCAGGGCTGCGATGAAAAGCCACACCACGACGGCGAGCATCACCAGGAATTGCAGGGTGTCAGTCACCACGACGGAAAGCAGGCCGCCCGTCGTGCAATACACCAGCACCAGGAGTCCGGCGATGCCCACCATCCAATTGATGGACAGGCCGGTGACCAGGGAGAGCAGGATGGACAGGGCCAGCACCTTCAGGGAGTCGTCAATGATGCGGTAGGGGATGGTGCCGATGGCGAAAACCTGGCGGATGACGTTGTTGTAGCGCATTTCGAGGTATTCCACCGGCGTCAGGATGCCGGCCTTGCGCCATCTTTTCGCCAGGAACACGGCGGAAAAGGCGAACCCGAAAAAACCGCACGGCATGGCGCACAGGGCGACCAGGCCGTGTTTGTAGGCCATTTGGCCGTAAACCACGAAGACGAAGGCGCTGGTGTAGCCCACGTAGCAGGAAATGCCCGCCATCCACCAGGGAATAGCCCCGCCGCCCTTGAAAAAATCGTCGGTCCGTTTCACGTATTTGGAAACGAAGATTCCCGCGCCGCTCACCAGGGCGAAAAAGCCGGCCAGGAAGATCCAGTCCAGCGTCTGCAGGGTCTGCGGCATGGCTTACTCCCTCATGAGCCTGAAGCCTTCGAGGCCCCACTCGGGGAGCGCGCTCGTCAGCAGAGAATTTTCGCAGGAACCATGGGTGGTCTCGGTTCCAGTCTGGGAATCAATACGGCAGACCTTATAGGATCCGCGCATTCCCAGGACCTTGGTATCCAGCGTCAACGTCGCGCTGGCCGTCGTCGGGCCCAGGTTCGCCGTGATGACGAGCAGGCCGCCGTCTTCATGGCGATAGACGATGGCGCCGAAATTGGGGTTGGAAGGCGTCACCGCCGCCACGTTCTGGCTGGGGATGTTATACACTACCGCCTTTTCCTGATCGATCTTCGCCAGGATCCTCCAGTAAGGCAGAACCCAGGCGTGGCCCGCGTCGCCGGCATCGCGGGAGAGTCCGGTCTTGGCGTTGGCGCGCTGGATGCCCATGACCAGGTGGGGGTAAAGTCCCCATACGGCCATCTTGGCCGCTCCGGCCGGCGTGCGGAACGCCGGAGAGTCCAAGGTCCACGGCATGCAGACGCCGCCCGCCATCATCCCGTTCCAGACCGCCTCATCCACGTTGCCGAACATCCCGTGATCGGCGTTGGATTCCCCCGGGAGATAGGCGTCAAAACCCAGGTTGGCAAAAAAACCCGAGTTGAAGGAGCCCTGATGCCCGATGAGGAATCCGCGCGGCCCCACGATGCCCCGCAGGCGCTTCATGAACAGGAAGTAGTCTTTCGCGGCCACCGTGTGTCCGTCGGCTGAAAAATGCGTGTCGCCCAGTTTGGTTTCGGGACGGTTTTCGTGTTCATGATACGAGACACAGGCGGCCCCGTGCCAGTCCACGTAGATGCCATCCCAGTCGCGCTTGAGATATTTCTCGAAGAAATGCGCTTCCAGGCCGTAGGGTTCCACGCCGCGCATGTACAGCCCCACGCGCAGGCCTTTTTCGTGGGCGCGGGCGATCGTGCGCAGCAGCTCGCCGTGGTCGCGCACCACATTATAATCGGCGTGCGGTTTGCCGTTGCTCCCGCGGTTCAGCATCCACTCGTGGTGCAGGACGAGCATCGTGCCGTGGTTCGTCGCCATTTGGTCTATCTGCTCGTTGGTTGGAAACCAGTCCTTGGTATCGTAGAAGTTCACCCAGTGGAAGACGCGCTGGCCGATGACCTGGCTATGCGGCTTGGCGGTAATGGCCGCGCCGAGCCCCAGGGAGATGCGGTTGGTGTAATGGAGCGGCGGCGCCAGCGCGGCGCCGTTGCCGCCGAGGGTCCAACGGAACTTCCCGGCGCCTTCCCTGAAATCCGTGGCGCCGCCCAGCGGGGTTCGCGACTCGACGAAAAGCTCCACTTCGTTGGTGTAGCTTTTGGCGGGATTCACTCCGAAAGCAATGCGGCCCGACTTGAAGCCCCCGTTGCCCGTGCCGGACCCCTGAGCGCGGTATTTGGCGCCCTGGACCAGCCTGGGATCTATTTCGAGACCGACGCTGGCCTCTTTCAGATTGAAGTCTTTCTGGGAGAGATCCAGCTCCAGATCAATAAACAGCGCGCCCTCGGCATGGATTTCGTAGCTGAGCTTCGCGCTGAAGGGGGACGGCTGCCCTTCCCGCGCGCGTGGCGTTCCCCTTGTTTCCAGGCGCACCAGCTCGGGCGTGACCTGAACGGTTTTCCACGCGGCCGTGGCGTCCATGGCGAGCGCGTAATCCGTTTCCGCGTCCGCCAGCCGCAGATCAGGAAAAGTCGCCCCGTCCTTTTCCTCGGACCCGCGATTCAGCGTATTCCATCCGGCGCCATCGAAAAGCTCGATGCGGCGGATCTCTCCGCCCTGGCGGCGGTCAAACGTCAGACGAAAGTGATCACCCGCGACCGTTACGGCATCTTCCGTTTCCGAAACGGAAAGCCCCGCGCCCGCGGGAGCAGCGATCAGCGCGAGCAGCAGCAAAACCCATGGGACGCAGAAATTTTTCATGATGGATCCCAAATTTTAAAATCTGGAGCTAATATTTGGCTCATCCGAATAATGCGTACTTTTCAAGAGTTTTCACACGGGACCACGATCTGGCATGGTGGGAACCACATCGCAATACCGGGGGGATTTTTCCACAGATGACACAGATTAACACGGAAAGTACTCAAGGGCTGGCCTCTTTATCAGTGCCCATCGGTGTAATCTGTGGATAAATTCGAGTTAAGAACACGGAGCCTTCGGCAAAAACTGGGGAGAGGAAACTACCAGAGGTACGCATTCTTCGGATGAGCCTAATATTTTCCCCAGCCCCATCACCAGCCGCGAGCGTCACCTCAGTTCCACCGTAAACTTGTGCGGGCCTTGAGTCGAGGGCAGCCAGACAGCCTGGCGGGCTTCGTCAAACACCAGGCTTTCTCCTGTATTTAAGCAAGCCTTGGCGATTTTGAGCTGGCCGGGCGCGCGCACGAACCAGAGCGCCTTTTTGCCGCCGAGATCGCGTTCAAAACTGATCTCGCCCTGGATGCGGCGCTGGGCGATTGCGGATCGCAGCACCAGATCCAAACGGCCAAAACGGCTGGGCATCTTGCCCAGGCGCAGGGTTTTGCCGTCCTCCATCCAGGCGCGCGGCGTAGCGCTCGTGATCCACAATTCGTCGTGCAGGCCGTCCTGCTGGAGGTCCTGCTCGTGCACCAGCATGTGCCGGAGCATGCGCAGCAGCAGGGCATTGCTGGCCGTGTTGGGCGGCAAATATAGGCGCCGGTAGTACTCGCCCTTTTCCGGCGCTATCCCTGTGAACTCGCCAGCGATGAACGATCCCCTGGTGTAGGCGTTCGCGAGCGCGCTGTAGAAGGTGAGCAGAACTTTTTCCGGCTCGTGGCGCAGCAGGAGCGCATAGGCCCGTCCCCAGGTGTAGAGCGGATGGATGGCGTTTCCCGCATACAGGCTGCTGTGCTGGTCGAAACGATTGATGCCCAGCAGCACGCCGCCCTTCTCCTCCTGGGTCCTGAGCAGGGCTGTCACCGGCTCGCTGTGGGGATCGAAAAGCTCGGACTCATAGAAGTAGGGCGCCACGAGGTTGTAGTAGCTGGCTTGCAGGCTCTCGGTGAGGCTCTTGTAGTTGGTCTCGTCGGAAAGCAGCGCGAAGGGCAGGAAGGGCGGATCTACATCCTGGCGCAAAGATTTGATGACGGCCTCCTGGATGCTGCGTCTGAAATCATCGCTGGCTTGCAGATAAGGCTGGGCGCGCCGCGGATCTCCCGCGGCTGCGAAGGCCCGGGCCATATCGCGGACGGCGCGCCAGCCGTTGCTGTTGGTGTTGAGGTTGTAAACGCGCTCGTGACTGCGATCCACGGCATAGCTGTCCAGCACCAGGCCGGCTTTGGCGTCGCGCCGCTCCAGCAACTGGTCCGCGAAGGCGCCGAGTTCCGGCGCGTGCGCCCTGATGAAGTCGTCATCCCGCGAAAAGGCGTGGTACAGCGCCGCGAGCTCCAGGCGATTGGCCGTGACGTGCAGACCGGCGCCCTTGTCCGAGAACGGGACTTCCAGAAACGCGGCTATTTGCTCCTTGGCCTCTTCGCTATAGCCCCATTCGATGGCCGGGGCGACCATCTGGAGCGACTCCGCCATCACGTTCTGATAGCGCTGCCCGTAGAAGTTGAAGGTGGAATAGGGCAGGATAGCGCCGGTGGCCGCCATCCAGTTGCCGATGAGCAGGGAACGGCAAGCGTCCATGACGATCTTTTCAGGGAGCTCGATGACGGCGCCGCCGCCGAGTTCCTTGCGCCATTCCTGCTTCATGCCCTCCAGGGCGGACTGGTATTTTTCGGGATCAAAGACGACTTGGGTGCCGGGGAGGCGCGGAACGCAGGGCACCAGCGCGTAAGCGGATTGGCCTTTTTCCAACGGGTAGCGCACTTCGATTCCCTCTCCCGCATCCACCTCTCGATGCCCTTTGGGATAAAACCAGGCATGGCGGTTCATGATGCCGTCGGTGAGTGTTCCAGCGCGGATCTGCAAGGGCGGCGCCCACATGGGAAGGTTCTTATTTTGCGGGGCCACCCAACGAAAGGTCACTTGACCCGGAGCGTCCAGCGCCGTGACTTTGACATAAGCGCAGGTCATCTTGGTATTGCCGCCCAGTGCGTCGTGTTCCGCATCCAAGGGGGCCGCAAAGACCTCCTCCTGGTAAGTCGTGCCGCCGCTGGCGTAACGCAGCGTGACGGCGGGCAGATACCCCTCATCGTAAGCGGGGGGGCTCAAGCGGTTTTCATCGCCACCGAAAAGCTCGTTAGCGTTCCCGACATGCACGAAGAGGTGCTTAGCGCCGCTGGGCCAGACGATGTTGATATCCAGCGCGCTATCCAGCGTGAGCCCCGGATCGATCTGGCTGCCGTTGGAGATCAGGCGGACCTTCTCCGGCGCGCCGCGCGGGCTCAGGATAATAGGATAGAACCGGAACGGGGCATTGACGTAGCGAACAGGAGCGATGACGGATTGTACGTTTTCATAGCTGGGGCCTCCAGGCTGCGCCAGGACGCCTTCTCCCAGGATATCGCGCGGCGCGGCCAGCGCCTTGGTTATTTTTTCCGCGTACCCCTCCGGGGACGGGGTGAGGACGAGCGGCGCGCCGACGCCAGCGGCAAAAACTCCGCCGCAGGCCGCGAGGCCCCAGAAGTGCAGGCAAATCATGGAGGGCAGGAGTTTGATCTTCATGGTGACGGATTCCAGCGCGGCACACGCGCTTAATTTGCATAATTTCCTTTGCTAAAACGCTTTAGTATTCTATTGACTTTCCGGAAAATGTCAATAGAATTGCTGCAACGGGTTTTAGAAACGGACGGACCACCATGGACTTCAATTCCGCACTCATGGATATCACGCCCCAGGAGAGCGTCGAAATGGGCGGCTTCGCCAACCGCGGCGGCGGCTCCCTGGGCGTGCATCTCCCCATCACCTGCCGCGGGCTGGCGCTGCGCGAGGACGCCAGGGCCTGCTGCCTCCTCGCCCTGGACATCATGGATATGGATGCCGTGGTGGCGCGCGAGCTGAAGCAGGCGATCTCGGGTCGCACGGGAGTGCCGGCCGCCCACATCCACCTCCATTCCACGCACACGCATTCCTCCATCTATTGGGACACCAGCCCCGCCAACGCGCGCTGGAAAGCCGCCACCCGGGAAAGGGTCATCGCCATGGCCGAACGCCTGCTGAACGGACCGTTCCGTCCCATGCGAATGAGTTTTGGCCGCGCGCAGCACCAGTTGGCGAAGAACCGGACGGCCATACCGGGCGCCGCGAACGACCCGGAAGTGGCCATCTTGAGCCTGGAGGACCTGGAGGGGAAGAACCGGGTGATCCTGCTCAACTACGCCTGTCATCCCGTCGTGTTGGGCCCCGAGAATCGGCTCATCTCGCCGGATTTCGTGGGCCCCGCCAGGGAGGCCGTCGAGCAGGCCTGGGGAGGAATGGTGCTCTACACCAATGGGGCGGGAGGCAACCTCAACCCGAAATGGTGCAAGCAGTCCGACGTGAAAGTGGCCGAGCACGCGGGCCGTGAACTCGCCGCCGCCGTGCTGGCGGCCCGGCTGGAAGCCTGCGCCCCACCCCTGACCTTGGAAACTCTCAGCGGGGAAGTGCTGCTGCCGCTGCGCCAGGACGTCTTCAGCAGGGAATCCATCCTGGCGGTGGCGGAACGCGAAAGTCGCCGCCCCACGGAGTTCAACAACTGGCCCGGCTACGTGGAACTCTGGAAAAATTCCATGCTGGCGCGCCTGGAAAAAGGCGCCTTGAGCGGAAAGCTGCCCCTGGAAATAGCCGCCCTCCGCATCGGTCCCGCCACCCTGGTCTTTTCCCAGGGCGAAGCCTTCGTTGAATACCAGCTCGCCCTGAAACGGCTTCACCAGGGCCGGCCTTTCCTGTTCGTGGGCTACAGCAACGGCATCGGCGGCTATATCCCCACGCGAGAATCCCTGGCGGCGCCCGGCTACGAGGCGGATCTCGCCTATCTGTACCTGAAGACACCTGCGCCGCCGGCCGTGGAAGCCGCCGCGGTGTACCAGCACGCGCTGGCCGCGCTGCTCGGCCTCAAGAACGGGAAGCCAGCCGTGGCGGTATGCTGATAAGTTAGTGTTGTGACACGCAAGTAATAATTCAGCCGGTCGAAAAGCCGTTCGCCCTGAGCTTGTCGAAGGGTGGACGGCGGTAGGGTCACGGTCCGCTCATGCTTCGACAAGCTCAGCACGAACGGACCTGGTTGCGTTATTTGCGTGTCGCGAAACGTTAGGCTGCGCCTCAGCAAGATTTGAATTAAGTGCCGGGGCTTTCGTGTGCTTCCGGGCTGGAACCCGCTGTTTGCTGGAGGCGATAGTCGCGGGGGGATTGCCGCAGGCTGCGGCGGAAGGCGCGGCTGAAGGTGTGCAGGGAGGTGAAGCCGCAGTTGCTGGCCACCTCTTTGATGTTGAGGTTGGAGCCGCTGAGCATTTTGCAGGCCTGGTGCAGGCGCGTTTCCAGGATGAAGCGGCCGAGACTGACGTGCATGATGCTCCGGAAGCGCTGGCGCAGGTAGCCGTCGGACATGCACAACAGCTTCGCGATGTCGCTGATGGCGATGGGGTGGTTGAGGTGGCCGTGGACGTAGCGGGTGACGTTCTGAATCAGCAGGTGCGAGGCTCCGTGGGGACCTTCCTTGGCGGCCGGTTTCACGTTGTCCAGCAGCGAGTTCAGCATCAAAGCCAGACAGACGCCGATGTCGTGGGCGCGGCGTTTCCATTTGGGGTCTTCCATGTAGAGCGCCAGCGCTGTTTCCAGGCGTTGCAGGAACTCCTCGGAGAGCGTGAGCAAGCCGTTGCGCAAGGGCAAAATAACGTTGGGGTCCGGCAGCTCGAAACTGGCGAAAAGCCATAAATACGGCTCTTTCTCGGCAAAATTGACGAACCAATGCTGCTGGAAGGGGAAGGTCACGATGGCCTGGCCTGGATTCAGGCGGAAGACCTCGTGGTCCAGGATGACGCTTCCGGCCCCTTCGAGGGCCATGGAAAGGACGAAACGGTGATGGAAGTGCCGCGGGGAGCCCACCAGGTCCTTGGTGAAGATGTAGAAGAGCGCCTCGCGCGGGACCTCCTTCCAGCGACTCGTGGCTCCGGAATAGTAATCGAAAGGCTCCGGCAGGCCGCGGACCCGCTGGACCAATTGAGCGAGGGAGGTCGCCATTTCTCCGAAAGTGTTAAATCCTCATGCTAATTTGGCTTTGAACCCGGGGCGCGCAAATTATAGACTGGAATGCAAGCGGCAAGTGGCGCCGTGGCTGGATCGGAATACGACTATGCAAATGTCAGGACAATCGGCGTGAACAAAACGGCGCAAATCAGGATCCTGCGGGTGCTGTTTCTGACGGTCATGCTGGAGTCTTATTTTTGGGAAAGAAGTCCTGAGATCGAGGGCGCCACGGCTTCGGTCCCCGTCCCCTGGACTCCGCTGGAAACCGTTGGCGACCGGGTGAAATGCTGGGGCCGAGAGCACGTCATTCAGGGTCCTTTTCCCCAGCAGATCGTCACCCAGGGGCAGAATATTCTGGCGGGCCCGGTGGTTTTTCGCTTCGCGGGCGAGGCGTTGCCGGTTTGGACCAGCGGCAGCGTCTCCGGCAATGGCCGCAGCCTGGCATGGACGGCAACCGCGGCGCGCGGCGGCGAGACGCTGCGCGCCAGCACGACCATCGAATACGACGGTTTCTGGGACATTGCCGTGGACCTGGGCCAGGGTGCCAGCAAGGGACTGGTGCTGGAAATTCCTCTGCTTTCCTCCCGTGTGAAGTTCCTGCATTTCGTGAACGAGACGCACTACAAGGAAACGAATACACTGGCGCTTTCCACGGGCGACGGCCAGGTGTATAGCGATGGCTTCGACTGCGGCGTATGGGTGGGGGACGATGATGTGGGCCTGCAATGGGTGGCGGACAGCGACGCGTCTTTCCAACTGAATAAGCCCGCGCAAGCCATCGCCATTCAACGCGCGGGCACCGTGACGACCCTGCGCATCACGCTCATGGACCACGCCGTCACCTTGACGAAACCTCTGCAATGGCGCTTCGGGCTCATCGCCACGCCGACGCGGCCCTTCTCGGCTCCCCGGTGGCGCGACTGGCGCATCGGCCCGGGCGCATCGGCTAACGTGGAAATAGCCTGGTGGCAGGCCTGGACGTCGAACCACGCGGACACGGTGCCCAAGGATCCGGCCGCGCTGACACAGCAGTTCGCGGATAAGCAGGCCAAGGGGCAGTATCTCCTGCCTTACGTCTCCATGCTGACCTACACGCAAGGGACGCCCGTTTATACCCAAAGCGGCTACCTTTGGCGCAAGGAGCCCTACGAGGATTCGCCGCCGGATGGCGCGGGCGCAGCGCACTCGCTTATGTGCCCAAACAGCAGTTGGCTGGGCTTTTTCCCCGCGCAGATGGAAAACCTGTTCAAGGACTGCAAGGCCAACGGCCTCTACTACGACTTTTTCTTCCCGGTTCCCTGCAACTCAGCGAGCCATCCGTGTGGGCATCTGGACGCTCAGGGCACCCGGAAAGCGGATTTCCAGATCTTCAAGATGCGCAAACTGGCCCAGGACACCTACGAGCGCGTGAAGGCGGTACGCGCCGACTCGCTCATCATGCTCCATGCCTCGGACGCGCTCATGTACTCCTGCATGAGCTTCGGCGATCTCATGCTGATGGGGGAGGAAAAGCGGTCCCATCCCACCCAGTCGGTGCTGGCGGGCGCCAACTACGGCCACTACATGAACGTCCTGCCCCTGGAAGAGTTGCGGGCTGAATACCGCGGGCACCACGCGGGACTGGCCCCGTTCATCATTCCGCAGTTCGCGACCCTCGCGGGGCAGCCCGACGCGAACCTCTGCAATGTCCCCGGGCCGACCCACGAGCTGCTGGCGCTCGCTCTGCTCCATGATATCGGCATCTGGCCCATCTATTGCAACGCCACGGCGGTGGAAAACGTCCGCGTGGCGCAAAGGGATTTCGGCAGCGCCGATGCCGAGTTCGCGCCTTACTGGGAAAAGAACGTGCCGGTGGAGCTTTCCGACGCGACGCTCCTGGCCAGCGCGTGGCTGAAGGGCGCATCGGCGCTCATCGTCATCGTCAATCGCGGTGCATTTGATGTCACGACGTTGGCGAAATTTTCGGGAAACGCCAGCGACGCCTTGACGAAAGCCGCCGTCGGCGGCACGCTGACCGTCCCTGCGCGCGGGTTCCGGCTCATCGGTGCTGAAACCAATCCCGTCAATGTCGCTCCAGCGGCGAGCCCGGCGCCTGAACCGCAGGCTGAAGCTGAACCGACGGTCACGCCGCCGAGCACGGCGGAGCTGAGCAGTGCCGCTGGCGCGGACAGCACGCCGGACAGCCTCGCGGCTGCGCCGCAAGTCAATCCGACCGCAAGCCCAGTCGCCACGAGCTCGGGCAACGGCGCAGCGAGCGTCGTCCCAGGGCAGTCTTCAGGCCAGAATCCCGCGGCGGCGGAACCGACCGTACTTTCCGAGCCGAGCACGACATCCGAAGCCTCCTCGGTCAGCGTGTCTTCCGCGAAAACTCCGGAATCTTCCTCTGCAAGAGTCAGCCACACGGCTGTCTTGGAGACGTCGGCCAAGGTCCAAGCCCCCAACAGCGCGGGAGGCGGCGGGTGTCTGATATCAAAATTCGCGGATTATCCCTGAACAGAACGTGAAGGTGAAAGTGGGGGATCGCACCTCCGGAAATGTTAAATGACCCTACGCAAATGGCCTTGGCCGCGCGGTATTCTTGCCCTAACATCGTTGTAACGCACGTGAAGCGATGATGTCCAAATCACCCTTTTTGATCCGTTGGATGCCGGTGCTTTTGGCGCTGGCCGGCCTGGTTGAGCCGGAGGCCTGGGCCACCGTTCAGCCGCATGCGCTCATCGCGGACGGCATGGTGCTGCAGCAGGGCCAGGCGGTTCCCATCTGGGGCAAAGCCGCGGCGGGCGAGTCCGTGACGGTGACCTTCGCCGGCCAGACGAAAACAGCGGTGACGGCGGCGGATGGGACGTGGAAAGTCGTCCTCGCGTCGCTTGTCCCCGGCGGCCCTTTCCCCATGACCATCGCCGGGACCAACACCATCACCTACAGCAACGTGTATGTTGGCGAGGTCTGGGTGTGCAGCGGCCAGTCCAACATGGCCTTTGCCTTGCAGGACAGCGATAACGCGGCCAGCGCCATCGCCGCGGCGCAGAATTCAAAAATCCGTTTGTTCACGGTTCCCATGGCTGGATCCACGAGTCCGCAATACGGCCTCGCCAACGCCGCGGGAACAGCCACCCCTCCCGTGTGGAAGGAGTGCACGCCAGCGAACGCGTCCGTATTTTCCGCCGTGGCCTACTATTTCGGTCGCGATTTACAGGCGGCGCGGGGGGTTCCCGTTGGCCTCATCCACGCGTCGCTGGGCGGCACTCCCGCCGAGGCCTGGACCCGGCGCGAGGCGCTGGAAGCGCACCCGGACCTCAAGCCCTACGCCGACCGCTATCCCCGCGGTTCGGCTTTCAGCAATCAACTGGATTACACCTCCGCGTGGTTCAACGGCATGATCGCGCCGCTGATGCCCTACGGCATCAAGGGCGTGGTCTGGTATCAAGGGGAGTCCAACACCGGCGCGCCGGGCACCGCCCAGGCGTACCTCTACCGCATCCTGTTCCAGGTGCTCATCAAGAACTGGCGCGACGACTGGCAGCAGGGCAATTTCCCCTTCCTGTTCACGCAGTTGGCCCCCTATGACCCTGGGGCTGGCATCGCTCCGGTTTTCGCCGAGAACCGCGATTCGCAATTTTACGTCAACCGCAAAGTGCCCGCCGTCGGCATGGCCGTGATCAGCGATACCGTTCCAGCGGCCTCCGCCACGAACATCCATCCCACCAACAAGGCCCCGGTGGGGCAGCGGCTGGCCCTGGCGGCCCGGGCGGTGGCTTACGGCGAGTCGCTGGTCGCTTTCGGACCGCTTTACGACACCATAGCCGTGGAAGGCGGCTCGATTCGCCTGCGTTTCAAGAACACCGGGGGCGGTCTTATGGCCCAAGGCGGCGGGGCTTTGCAGGGCTTTACCATCGCGGGGGCGGATCAGAACTTCGTGGCGGCGACGGCGGCGGTTCAAGGCTCGGAGGTCATCGTGAGCGCCGCGGGCGTGCCGTCCCCAGTGGCCGTGCGCTACGGCTGGGCGAACTATCCCGTGGTCAACCTGTTCAACAGCAACGGCTTGCCGGCTTCGCCGTTCCGCACCGACAGTTTCACCCTGATCACGCAGCCGGCCTTCGTGAACGGCCCCGTGGATATTGCCTATGCAGCCACCACCAATACGGCACCGGTGGCGAACGCTGGAAGCGATTTCACGGTCACGCTGCCGAAGTCGGCCAGCTTGAGCGGTTCGGCCAGCGATGACGGCCTGCCCTCTGGGAGCACGCTGGCCTACACTTGGAGCAAGGTCTCAGGCGGCGGAACGGTGACCTTCGGCAACGCGAGCGCGGCAGCGACGACGGCGACTTTTTCAGCCGCGGGCACCTACGTCCTGCTTCTCACGGCCAGCGACGGCGCGCTTTCCGGCAGCGATGATGTGCAAGTCACGGTGAGCCCGGCGGCGGTGAACCAGGCGCCGGTGGTCAACGCTGGCTCGGCCCTCGCGGTCACGCTGCCGAATACGGCCAGCTTGAGCGGCTCGGCCAGCGATGACGGCCTGCCCTCCGGGAGCACGCTGACCTACCGTTGGAGCAAGGTTTCGGGTACTGGGACCGTAACTTTCGGCAACGCGAGCGCGGCAGCGACGACGGCGACTTTTTCAGCCGCGGGCACCTACGTCCTGCTTCTCACGGCCAGCGACGGCGCGCTTTCCGGCAGCGATGATGTACAAGTCACGGTGAACCCCGCGGCGGCGGTGAACCATGCGCCGGTGGTCAACGCTGGCTCGGCCCTCGCGGTCACGCTGCCGAATACGGCCAGCTTGAGCGGCTCGGCCAGCGACGACGGCTTGCCGGCGGGAAGCGCGCTGGCTTACGCCTGGACCAAAATCTCCGGAGTCGGCACCGTGGTATTCTCCGCTCCTGCCGCGGCCCAAACGACGGCGAGCTTTTCCGTGGCCGGTGCTTACGTGCTGAACCTCACGGCTTCCGATGGTGCTTTAAGCGGTTCCGGCAATGTCTCCGTCCAGGTCAATCCCAACCCCGACGGCGATGGCGACGGCATGCTGGACACATGGGAAACAGCGCACGGATTGAATCCCCTGAGCGCGGCGGACGCGGCTTTGGACGCCGACAGCGACGGACTCAACAATTTGCAGGAGTATCAGACCAGCACGGATCCCCAGAAGGCCGACACGGATGGGGACGGGATGCCGGACGGCTGGGAGGTGGTCCACCACCTGAGCGCGCTCACGGCCAGCGCGGCGGGAGACGCGGACAACGACGGCCTCAGCAACCTGCAGGAGTACCAGCGCGGCATTGACCCGGAGCTGGCCGATACGGATAAAGATGGCCTGCCGGACAAGTTCGAGGTGGAGCATGGTCTGAGCCCGCTGGCGGACAACTCCAACACGGATACGGACCATGACGGCGTCAGCGATGTCCAGGAATACCAACTCGGCCAGGAACCCACCGTGGCCGCACCGCCCATGCCCCCCGAAACCCAATGCAGCGGCGCGGCGCGGACCGGAAGCGCGGTCACGCTTGAAGCCGTGTCGGGACATGGCGGTGGCGTTGTGATCACGTCCGTGGCATGGACGCTTTTGAGCCAGCCCGGCGGAGGTTGGCTCATCGCCGCATCAAGTTCCGGCGCGGCGAGCCTGCAAATCGGCCTCAAAGGCGATTACGTCCTGGAGGCGACCGCGACGGACGCGAACGGCATGAAGAGCAGCACCGTCGTGCATGTGCAGGCCTACGACGCGGGCAACCTGCCACCGGTGGCGGATGCCGGCCCCGATGTATATGGAGACGTGGGAAAGGCGGTAGAACTTTACGGGCTCAACAGCAGCGATAGCGAAGACGGCGCCAACCTGACTTACCGCTGGAAGCTGCTGCGTAGGCCTGGGAACGCGGCGGCGGATCTGAGCGTCGCGGACCAGGCCATCGGGCGCTTCACTCCGGATCAGCCGGGGATCTACGTTTTCGCTCTCAGCGTCTGGGATAGTTCCAGCCAGCCCAGCGTGTCGCTGGATCCCGGCGCTCCCGGAGCGGCGGGACTTCCCGGCGACGCCACGGTCTATGTGGAAGTGCGCGGCGGCACCGGCCATACTCCGCGGGCGCAGGTCGTGAAGGAGGAAATCACCGCAGCGGCGGGAACTCCGGTCAAGCTGGACGCGACGGGCAGCTCGGACCTGGACGGATCGGCGCTCAGTTACGCCTGGGAATTCGTGAGCCGTCCCGCGGGCAGCCAAGCGGCCCTGAACGACGTGACCGCTGCGGCCCCGGCCTTGACCCCGGATATCAGCGGCACCTATAAGATCCGCCTCACGGTGAAAGACGGCGAAGGCCATACGGATGCCCGGACCCTGACGGTTTACGCCGCGGGCGCGGGGGCCCACCCTCCCGTCACCAAGGCCGGTGCCATCCAAAAGCTCATGGCGGGCGCGGGGGACTTGCCGGTGCAGTTGGACGGCGGCCAGACGACGGACGCGGACGGAGATATTTTGACCTATCGGTGGACACAGCTCGAAGGACCGGCCGTGGAACTGCTCAACGCCACTTCGCTCTCCCCGACCTTCGTGATTCCCGCCAGCCGTCCGCGCCGGGCTGGGGTGTACCGCTTCCGCCTGGAAGTGCGGGATGCCTTCGGTTTCGCCAACGCCGCAACGACGGCGGTGTTGGTGAACACGGCGGGCGAGCACGTCCCCGAGCTCAAGGCCTTTAGTTTTCCGCCCTTGGCGGGTGGGGGAGCCAGCCAGCGCATCGCCACCGGCAAAGAGGCGCGCATCGCGGTGCAGGTGGACGCCGCGGGCGACAGCGGGGAAAAGCTGCGGGTCTTCTGGACGCAGGCCTCCGGGCCGGCGGCGCTGTTCCGCTTCGATTCCGCCAGCGCGGACGACGGCGTGGAAAACGAGATCCTGGTCATCCAGGCCAAGCAGGCGGGAACTTACACTTTCAAAATTTACGTGGATGACGGCAAGCCGCGCGGCTTGGAGCAGGAACTGACCTTTGAGGCGGACGCTGCGGCGGTGGCCTTGGAGGGCACCGCGGCGGGGCCTTCCACGGCGGCGTCCGGAGCGACTTCCACCCCAAGCGCCAGTTCCACCGTCAGCGACGCGGTTGCCAAGAACCTGGCTCCCAGCAGCGCCGGCGGCGGCTGCTTTCTCGGCTTCTGAAACCCCAAAAAGCGTAGCTGCCCAGGCACCGACGTTCTCCCTCTCCCTTCGGGAGAGGGGAAAATTGGCATGAGCAGTTTCAACCAGCATCGTTAGGGCGCTAGCACCTGCATCTCCGAAAATGGCCAATAATTGCCAGGAAATGTTCTTGGCCGCAAGGGTTGGGCCTTATATGATGGACCGCGGCTCAGTTCACCATACCAGGAGGTGCTCCCGTGATTAGATTAGGAGTCATCGGCTACGGCCTGCGCATGCAGTATTTCATCGGCGGCAGCGCCGGCATGGGCGGCAACACGGGCACCGGCAGCAGCATGAAGACGGCCATGCCGGACCTCAAGGTCTGCGCCGTGCTGGATCCGGACGTCGCGGGAGCCAAGGCCCGGCTCCACGAGGAGGATCGCGATGCCAGGTTCTACACCGATTTCGATGAAATGATGCGCAAAGAGCGCCTGGACGCCGTGGCTATCGGCACGCGCTGTCATCAGCACACGCCCTACGCCGTCAAGGCCGCGAAGTACGACGTGCCGCTGTTCCTTGAGAAGCCGGTGAGCATCAGCATGGAGCAGGCCGTCGAGCTGGAGCACGCCTTTGAAAACTCGAAGTGCCAGGTCGTCGTGAGTTTTCCGCTGCGCTTCACCACGATCCAGCGCAAAGCCCGGCAGTGCATCGCGGAGCGGGCCGTGGGCGAGCCCCAGCACATCATGGCCCACAACTACGTGACTTACGGCATGGTGTATTTCGAGCAGGAATACCGGAATTATCAGATAACGCAGGGATTGTTCCTGCAGAAGGCCACCCATGACCTGGATTACATGATGGACCTCATGGGTTCACCCGTCACCCGCGTCGCGGCCATGGCGACCCGCGGGCACGTCTTCGGCGGGAACAAGCCGTCGGGGCTCACCTGCTCCAAATGCGGGGAAACGGAGACCTGCCCCGAGAGTCCCTACCGCCGCAAGCTCAGCCAGATCCACACCGACAACGATCACCTGTGCCCCTTCAGCGTGGATTGCGGATCTCCAAAGACAGGGATGAACGAAGACTCCTCCAGTTGCGTCATGGAATTTTCCACCGGCGCCCACGGCGTTTACACGCAGGTCTTCTACGCGCGCAAGGAGGCCGGCATGCGCGGCGCCACCGTCAGCGGATACGAGGGGACCCTGAGCTTCGACTGGTACAAGGAGCAACTGCGGTTGATGCCCCATTTCCAGGCTGGCGGCGGCGTCTTCAATTTCCCCGCCGGCACCAACCACTTCGGCGGCGACCTCACCCTGGCCCTGCATTTCAAGGATGTCATCGCGGGGAAAGCCGCGCCCATCACCAGCCTTGCGAACGGCCTGCGGAGCATCTACACCTGCCTGGCGGCGAAACAGTCCTCCGAGCGAGGCACCTTCGTGGACGTGCGCCAGGTGGGCGCGGTGCCGAAACTGGCGCGCTGAGTTGAAAAGCCCTCCTTTTCGAGGGCTTGGTGGCATGCGGGATTCCAGACTTGTCTTCCAAGGCGTCCCGTTAATTTATTAATGCCATGGGAGCCAAGAGACTCGGCCGGATTTTTCGCAGCCCGCGCGGAGATCGTTTTGGAACCCGCCTGAGTGCCGAGGGCGTGCTGGACATGGCTTTGCGGGGAAATGAAAAGCAGTGGTGGAAGCTCTACCATGCCGTACAGACCGATGCTGAACTGCGCGTGCTCATGAGGCGCATGCTCGTGCGCGCCGATCCCGATTTGCGCGGTGGGATCGCCCTGTGGACGGCCATCCTCGATCGCCGCGAGAAGAGTGGCGGAGCGACCTCCGGACCATGAGCCCTGGCGCTGCGCTCCTGAGTTTCCGCCGCCTGCTGGAGACGGCGCGCTTGGTGCGCCAGCAACTGTTGTTCTTGCCCACCGTCGCCGTCGGCGGCACCGCGGCCGCCCTGTACGCCGAGCACCGGGTCTCTCTCGACGTGGATTTCGTTTCCCCGCTGCTACGGGACCATTTCGACGAGGTGGAAGAGGCCCTGCGGAGTCTGCCAGGATTCACCCCGGCGCGCATCCGCAGGCCGGTCATCATCCTTGGACGAGTCGGAGCGGACGAGATCGGCATACGCCAGTTGCGCCGGCGCGCTCCCCTGGAAACCGTGGAGAAGGAGGGCCTGTGTCTGCCGACCCTGCCTGAGATGATCCGCGTGAAGAGTTTCGTGCTCTCCGATCGGCGCGCCGTCAGAGATTACGTGGACGTCTGCGCGCTGGTCGAGACCACAGGCATGAAAAAGGCTTTGGAGGCCATGGCGCCTTTCAATGACCTCTACGAGGGATTGTCCCGCGTTCAAGCCTTGACCGCCTTCGCCGAGGCGGCCCACGACGAGCCCGCCGATGCTGATCTCGTGGACCTGAGTGCTTGGCGCATGCTGAAACCGAAATACCGCGATCTGACGAGGGTGAGAAAGATATGCGCGGAGTTCGCCTTGAGCGCTGTCGAGGCGCGGGCGCGCGAGACAGGCAAGGACCGGCGGTGATTCCAGGCCTGACGATATAACTGAGCGCACCGGGGTCTTTGGGGCACTTCTTTCCCTGGAGTTGCCTTGAAAAACCCACCAAGTTTTATACTGAAACCTGTGGCGCTAAAAGCTAAAAATGATCCCATCTCTGGTTGAGGTTTTCGCTGAAGCCGCCAAGTTGCCCGAGGATGAGCAGTGTTCCCTGGCCGAGGCGATTCGGGCCGAAATCAGATCGGACGAGAATTGGGACAAGCTCCTGACTGGCGCCCAGGATGAGTTTGAGCACCTGGCCGATGAAGCGCTAGCGGACCACCGGGCGGGTCGCACGAAGCCGATCATCCCCGAGAGGAGCGGAATGCGATCACCTCCTGTCACGGCTGCGCCGCGACTGAGGCCGTCCTCCCGAGGAGGGCAGGGGAACCCAGAGTTCGCCTTGAGCGCCGATGCGCGGCTTTACTGGCCCAGGCTGTAAAGCGCCAAAATCTCCGCGGTCGAGAGCGCGCGGTTGTAGATGCGCAGGTCGTCGTAATCGGCGTTGGAGCCGGTGGCTTGGCTGCCGCTGGCGGAGATCACGATGGGGCGGCCCGTATTGGTGAGCGCATCGCTGGCGGCGAGCGTACCGGTCACGGCTTCCTGCTTGCCGTTCATATAGAGCCTGATGCTGGTGCCGTCCCGCACTCCAGCGAGGTGCGCCCACTGCCCGATAGTGAGGGCATTAGTGGCGGTGGCAACCCGGCTGGTGCTGTTGAAATAGCTCTCGAACTCGGGTTTGTTGGTGCCCCCTGTGGCTGAATCAGCGAGATCCACGGACCATTCATCCATGCTGGTGGTGCTGTTGTCATACCATTTGGTGACCCCCCGCCAGTTGGTCCAACCGCTTGAATTCGCGTTTTTCCTCACCCAGAAAGCCACGGTAAAATTTCCCGAACCGAAATAGAACTTGCTGTGATTCCCCAAACTCATATTGTCGCTGGACGTGGGGCACGCCAGCATCCCCTTGATCTTTCCACTGGTGGAATTCCACGTCGGGGAACCAGAGGTCGTGCCCTGCTGGTTGCCGGCGCTGGAATCCAGCGCCTTGGTCCCGCTCGTCTCATCCAGGCGCCACCAGCCGATGAGGTTGGCGCTGAGGTGCGGCAGGCTGTAGGTGGAGATGGAGGTGATGGACCAACTCGTGTTCCCGCTCACGACGCTCGCGAAAGGATAGCTGGTGTTGCCGCTGCTGAGCGACAGGGAATCATAAACGCCATCCACGTTGCCGGTGGCGACGACGACGAGCTCGTTGCTATTGGTGACTTTCTTGATCGTGTACATCCTCCCAAACGCATTTCCGGAGTAAGGCAAAGTCAGCGTGAGGTTGGCGCTCGACGTGTCGGCCAGCACGATGGTGTTGCCGCTCAGCGTCGTATTGGCGCTCACGCTCTGGACGGACAAACCCAGGGTGCCGCTCACCTCCAGGCTGGAGAGCGGATTGGCGGTGCCGATGCCCAGGTTGCTCGAGATGTAGGCGTTGCCCAGCACGTGGAGGTTGGTCGAGGGCGTCGTGGTGCCGATGCCGAGGTTCTTCCCGTTTAACGCGACCTCCCTGGCGTTGTCGGCATTGGCGTCAAAGTAGATGTTGCCGGAGTCGGTGAGGATGTCGCCCCAAAGCACGCCGCCGCCCGGAACCCCACCCAGGAATCCCAGGACGCCGACCCCCAACAGCGCCAAAAGGGCGCAAACTTTCCAGCGCAGCATAAAATTGCAACCGCTGCCATTATAGGCAAAAATGACGTGGGTCCAGGCCGCCCGGGGTGGCGCGCCGGGAAGGGACGGCGGCGCGATCCCCTGACGGAATACTGACGATTTCCTAACGCTTTCCTCACATTGGCGGCTATCCTTCAGGCATGAACGCCACCATGGAAGAGGCCGTCGCCCCGCCTTGGGGCGGATCTCCGGCCAACGAAGGCATCGTCCGCGTGCGCGATCTCGACTTCTCCTACGGCGCGCGCCAGGTGCTGTTCGGCGTCAACCTCGAAATCCCCCCGCGCCAGGTCACCGCCCTCATCGGGCCCTCGGGCTGCGGCAAGACGACCTTCCTGCGCACCCTGAACCGCATGAACGAGCTCATGGGGGAGACCCGGCTCAGCGGCCAGGTGCTCATTGACGGCCAGGACATCTACGCCCCGGAGGTGGACCTGGTGGCGCTCAGGAAGAAGGTGGGGATGGTCTTCCAGAAATCCAACCCCTTCCCCAAGTCCGTTTTCGAGAACGTGGCTTACGGTCCGCGCATCCATGGCGTCGGCAGCCGGGGGAAGCTGAAGCGCGTCGTGGAACTTGGCCTGACGCAGGCGGGGCTTTTCGACGAGGTCAGGGACCGCTTGCACCTGAGCGCCCTCGATCTCTCCGGCGGGCAGCAGCAGCGCCTGTGCATCGCCCGGGCGCTGGCCGTCGAGCCTGAAATCCTGCTGATGGATGAGCCGGCCTCGGCCCTGGACCCGCGCTCCACCGCTAAAATAGAGGACCTGCTCAAAGACCTCAAGGCCCGCTATACTATCGTCATCGTGACCCACAACATGCAGCAGGCGGCGCGCGTTTCCGACCGCACCGCTTTCTTCTACGAAGGCCGGCTGGTCGAGGAGGGCATCACCACGCAGATCTTCACCAAGCCCCGGGAAAAGCAGACCGAGGACTACATCACGGGACGCTTCGGCTGATGGCCCGTCACCTCCACGACGAGATCGCCACGCTCAAGAGGTTCATCCTCGAGCTCGGGACGCTGGCCGAGGAGAGCATGCTGCGGGCGCTGCAGTCCGTGAAGGAGGGATCGCGGGACCTCGCCGCCAAAGTCAAGAACGATGACGACCGCATTGATCAGATGGAGCTTGAGGTCGAGGAGGAGTGCCTCAAGATCCTGGCTCTGCACCAGCCCGTGGCCGGGGATCTGCGCTACATCGTGGCCGTGCTCAAAATCAACAACGAACTGGAGCGCATCGGCGATCTCGCGGTCAACATCGCCGAGCGCTCCCTGCACCTGCACGAGGTCAAGAAGTACGCCATCCCCTACGATTTCGGCACCATGCACGAAAAAGTGCGCACCATGATGCGCCTCAGCCTTGACTCCCTGGTCTACTACGACCTCGACATGGCGCGCCGCGTGCTGGAAATAGACGACGAGGTGGACGCCATCAACCGCGACATGTACAGCCGCGTCAAGGAGCGCATCCGCGAGGACCTCGGCTCGCTCGACAGCATGCTCGACTACCTTTCCATCTCGAAGTATCTCGAACGCATCGCCGATCACCTCGAAAACGTCGCCGAGGACGTCGTCTATATGATCGAGGGGCGCATCGTGCGCCACAAGCGTCTCCATTGAGCGATTCCGCAACCGCCGCGCGCGCGCGGCGCGCGCGGCGGCAGGATCGCGCCGCGCGCTTCGTCATCACCGGTACCGGTGTGGGCACCATCCTCGTGGTTATCACCATCCTGCTGGTCATCCTGTTCGAGACCCTGCCGCTTTTCAGGACGCCGACCGTAACGCTGCTGGCCGAAATTCCGCTGTCCGCGCCTTTCGCCGCGGGGGAAATGCTGGCAGGCGGGATGGACGAGTCGGGACGAATTTTCTGGGTCTTGAATCGCGCGGGGGAGATAATCTCCATTGACCCCGCCGCTCCGGGAGTCAAGATCGTCAGCACAGCACTCGCCGCCAGTGGCCGCGTGCTTGAGGCCCGAAGCGACCCCGGGAACTTCCTCACCGTGCTGCGCGCCGGTGGCCGCGTCGAACTTCATGCCCTGAAGCTGGAAGGGCAGCGGAACTGGCGCGTGGAGCGCCTGGCCGCCATGGACCTCCCCGGAAAAGACTGGCATCTGGCCCTGGGAACAGAGATTGAAGGCGGCGGGAGTTTGCTGGCCGCTGTCCAGAAAAACAGTGGCCGCATCATCCTGGAGCGGCGCACGCGCAGCGAAAACCTCCTGGGCGAAGCGAGCGAAGAAACCGCGCGCGCGGAGCTGGCCGTGGCGGGCGAGGAAATCACGACCCTCGAAGCGGACCGCCAAGCCCAGTTCCTGTATGCGGGCACGCGTTCGGGTCGCGTGCTGCGCTGGAACCTCACCAGCGCCGCCCAGCCCGAACTCATCAACAACCTCGCGCCAGCCGCGAACGCGGGCGCGGTGATGGCCCTCGCGATAATGCTGGGGGATACCGCTTTGGCGGTGGGATTCGCGGACGGCACGGTGCTGGCGCTGCTGCCCGTCGTGGATGATGACGGCGCCCGTGTCCTCAAAACCGCGCGCGTGCTGCCGCGTTTCGTGGAGGCCCCGGTTTTCATGTGCGCCTCGCCGCGCGACCGCACGCTGCTGGTGGCGGGCTCAACGGGAAACGCGCGGCTCTACTACACCACCGACGAAAGCGAGCTCGCGCGCTTTTCCTTCGCGACCGGCGGCCCCGCCAGCTTCGCCATGCGCGGCCGGCGCATCCTTCAGATCTCGCCACAGTTTGTCCGGACCTATGAACTCCACGCCGATCACCCGGAGGCCAGCCTGAAAGCCCTCTGGGGCCGCATCTGGTACGAGGGCTACCCACGACCGGATTTCACCTGGCAATCCTCCTCGGGCCACGACGAGTTCGAGCCCAAGCTCAGCCTGGTGCCGCTCATGGTCGGCAGCTTCAAGGGCGCTTTCTACGCCTTGCTTTTCTCCATGCCGTTATCCTTGCTCGCGGCGCTGTACACCAGTCTCTTCGCGCCCCGCCGCGTCAAGGCGGCGGTGAAACCGCTCGTCGAGATCATGGCCGCCGTGCCCTCGGTGGTGGTGGGTTTCCTGGCGGCCCTGTGGTTTGCGCCGCTCATGGATCGCCATCTGCTCTACGTCCCCGCGGCGGCGCTGCTGGCCGTGGCCGCGGTCCTGCTGCTTTTTTTTCATCAAGGTCGGGCGCGTTCCTTGGCCACTCCGGGTCTCGGAATGGCTTTCGTGATCCTCGTCTCCGTGCTGCTGCTGGCCGTGCCCCTGGCGCTCGTTTTGGAGAGCGCCTTTTTCGCCGGAGACTTCCGGTTGTGGATCGCCCGGCATGTGCCGGGTTATGAGCAGCGCAACAGCATCGTCATCGCTTTCGCCCTCGGCTTCGCCGTCATGCCCATCCTCTACAGCATGGCCGAGGATGCCCTCTCCAACGTGCCGCGCAGCCTGGTCACGGGTTCGCTCGCGCTGGGGGCGACACCCTGGCAGACGGCCGTGCGCGTGGTGCTGCCGGCGGCGGGGCCCGGCATCCTCGCCGGGCTCATGCTCGGATTCGGCCGCGCCGTGGGCGAAACCATGATCGTGCTCATGGCCACGGGCAACACGCCCATCCTCGATCTCAGCCCCTGGAACGGCATGCGCACGCTGGCCGCCAACATCGCGGTGGAAATCCCGGAGGCGCCCCTGGGGGGCACGCTCTACCGCGTGCTGTTCCTGTCGGCGGCGGTGCTCTTCCTCCTGACTTCCGTCCTCAACACCGCCGCCGAACTGGTGCGCCAGCGCCTGCGGCGGGTGTACGCGAAATTCTAGCCATGCGCGCGGCGCTGCGTTCCGGACGTCCCTTCATCGCGCTCTCCGCCGTCGCGCTGGCGATCATCCTGCTGCTGGCTTTGGGGCTGCTGGGGGTGGTCGTGGCCGGCGGCATCGGCACCTTCTGGCCCGAACCGCTGGAAATCTTCGTGCTCAAGGACGGCACGCGCGTGCTGGGGGAGATCCAGAAGCGCGAATCCGTGGCCGCGGGCGAGCGTTTCCTCCTCAAGGTCGCCAACCGCGATCTTTACGGCCAGGATTTCCGCTGGCTTCCCGCCTCCGCTATTTCGCGGCGCGAGCCCGCGGATCAGGCGCTGGTCCTGGAACGCCGCGAGTACGGAGCTTTTTTCGGTTTTCTTGCCTCCACGCCGGAGGCGGCTGAGGAAACCTGGAGAAATTTCTCCGCCGCGGTCGCGCGCTCCGCCCATGAGCGCGCGCAACTTGAACGCCGTCAAAACGTGCTCAACAGGCTCAACAACGGCATGGCGGTCTTGAACCGGCGGCTGCAACGCCTCAGCTATCAAAATCTAGGCGCCTCGGACGAAGCCGCGGCACTGCGCGTCGAACACGGGCGGCTCGAACAACAGCACCAGGCCGCGAGCCGCGAGTTCGAAGCCGCCCTGGCGCGCGAGCGGGCGCACGCCACGCTGCTCAGGGACGGCGGGGGTCGCGAGAAGACGCTGGCGCACCTCGACATCCTGCGCGCCTACCGCCCCGGACGCATGAGTTTTCTCGAAAAAGTTACCCTGTATGCCTCACGGGTGCGCGAGCTGCTGCTCGATGATCCGCGCGAATCCAACACGGAAGGCGGACTGTTCCCTTCCATCTGCGGCACGGTGCTGCTCGTTTTCCTCATGAGCATCCTTTCCTTCCCTCTCGGGGTGATGACGGGCATCTATCTGCGCGAGTATGCCAGGGACGGCTGGCTGGTGCGCGTGGTACGTATCGCCGTGAATAACCTCGCCGGCATCCCCTCCATCGTCTATGGCATCTTCGGCCTCGGCTTTTTCATCTACGGGGTGGGCGGGGCCCTGGATCGCGCCTTCTACCCGGAGCGGATGCCAGAGCCCACCTTCGGCACGGGCGGCTTGCTCTGGGCCAGCCTGACCCTGGGACTGCTGACCGTTCCCGTCGTCATCGTGGCCACCGAGGAGGCTCTGGGGGTCATTCCCGGCGGCATCCGTCAAGCCTCTCTCGCGCTGGGCGCCACGCCCTTTCAGACGCTGTGTCGCGTGTTGCTGCCCATGGCCGCGCCGGGCATGCTGACCGGCTTCATCCTCGCCATGTCGCGCGCCGCCGGGGAGGTGGCGCCCCTGATGGTGACGGGGGTCGTCAAACTCGCGCCGGCGTTGCCGGTGGACGGAGAGTTTCCATTTTTGCACGCCGAGAGAAAATTCATGCACCTCGGGTTCCATATCTACGACGTGGGTTTCCAATCCCCCAATGTCGAGGCCGCGCGGCCCATGGTCTATATCACGACGCTGTTGCTGCTGATGATCGTCGTCCTCATGACCGGTGGGGCCATCTGGTTGCGCGCGCGTCTGCGCCGGGCCTTCTCCATCTCCGCGCTGTGAGTTCCCGGGGCCACGTTCTGGTGGTGGAGGATGAGGAAGATATCCTCGACGTACTGCGCTACCACCTCGCGCGCGAAGGCTATGAGGTGGCGGCGGCCCTGACCGGCGAAGAGGGGCTGCTACTCGCGCGGCGCGCTCCTCCTGACCTTGTGGTCCTCGACCTGATGCTACCGGGGATTGACGGGCTCGAAGTGTGCCGGCAACTGAAGGCGGGTGGCGGCGGCCCCGCAGTGCTGATGCTCACCGCCAAAAGCGAGGAGGCCGATATCGTGAGCGGGCTCGAGGTCGGCGCGGACGACTACGTCACCAAACCCTTCAGCGGCCGGGTGCTCATCGCGCGCGTGCGCGCGCTGCTGCGCCGGCGCGCCGCTCCCGCCGGGGAGGAAGGCTTCCTGCGCCTCGATGTCCTGGCGCTGCACCCCGGCCGGCGCGAGGCCAGCGTCGCCGGCCAGCCCATTGACCTCACACGATCGGAGTTCGACCTCCTGCTCCTGCTGTCCCGCCGGCCCGGCTGGGTGCTGCGCCGCGAGCAGATCGTGCGCTCCTTGCACGGCGAGGACTACCCCGTCACCGAGCGCGCGGTGGACGTGCTGGTGGCGGGACTGCGCAAAAAACTGGGCGTAGCGGCACGGCTGGTCCAGACGGTGCGCGGTTCGGGGTACCGCCTGCGGGACGGCGAGGTTTAGGAAAGCAACATGGATCAGGTTTTTCGCAGTATTCCGAACCTCGCGCGCGTCGCCGCCGGGCGCGTCGTCCTGACAGCCGGCGTCCTGCTCCTGGTCGGCATCCTGGGAGAAACGCTCTGGAGCCAGCGCGCAGCTCAAGCGGAGCTGAGCCGGCGTCTCGAAGTCTGCGCCGGGCTCGCCGGAGCGCGCATCTTCCTGGAGGGCACGCCGGAACCTTCGGAACCGCTGCAACAGTTGCTGCGCGAGCTTTCCCAAGGCGCCGGCGGGGCGCGCCTGACCTGCGTTTCCGTCGCGGGCCGTGTGCTCGGGGACTCGCACTTCGAGGTTCAGCATCTGGATAACTTCGCCGACCGGCCGGAAATCGCCGCGGCTCTCGCTGGCCGGCGCGGTGAAGACCTCCGCCCCAGCATGATCGACAATCTGTCCTCATTGTATGTGGCGCTGCCCGTCAAGCGCGAAGACCGCCTGCTCGGAGTGCTGCGCGCCGACATGGGGGTGTCCCCCTTCGCGGCGCACCTCGGCCGAGCCATCGCGCTGGTGTTGCCTCCCGGCTTGATGCTGGCCGGCTTGCTGGTCCTGCGATCGCGGCGCTGGGCCAGGAAAATGGCGGCTCCCCTGCTGGAACTCGAACGCGCGGCGGAACAACTCGGCCAGGGCGATTTCACCGGGTCCTGGCCGGAGTCGGACTGGCGCGAAGCGGATGAGCTGGCGAGCCGCCTGCGCTCGGCCTCTGCATCCCTGGAACAGCGTCTCACGGACCTCGCCGAACAGGCCCGCGAGCTTGAAGCCGTGCTGGCCAGCATGCGCGAAGGCGTCATCGCCCTGGACCTCCGGGGGCGCATCAAGGGCATCAACGCTTCAGCCCTGCGTTTCGCCGGCCGGCGCGCCGAGGAGGCGGAAGGACACCTGCTGGAGGAAGTGGCGCGCAACTCCGATCTGCTGGCGCTCACGGAAACGGGTCGCGAGCGCGGGGCGCCCGTCGAGGCGGATATCGAGTGGCTGGTGGGCGAAGAGATGCACATCCTCCGGGTGCACGTCTCCAGCATCCGCGGTCGCGGCGGCGAAGCCATGGGGACGCTCATCGTTCTGGGCGACGTCACCCGCCTGCGCAACCTCGAAAACCTGCGCCGGCGCTTCGTCGCCGATGTCTCGCACGAACTCAAAACACCGCTCACGGCGGTCAAAGGCGCCATCGAGATCGTCGCCGCTGCGGACGCCTCCACGGAGGATCGCGCGCGCTTCATGAAAAAGCTCTCCGACAACGCCGACCGCCTGCACGCCATCGTCGAGGATTTGCTCACGCTTTCGCGCATGGAACAAGAGGGGCTCGATCCCCGCGACCTCTCGCGCGTTCTGGCCACTAAACTTGTGGCGAACTCCCTTGAGGCCGCGGATGCCCTGCTCAAGAAGGCCGCGCTGCGCGTGGAGGTGGAATGTCCTGGCGAGCTCCAGTTCCTCGCGCACCCCGACCTGCTGCAGCAGGCGGTGGTGAACCTCCTCGACAATGCCGCCAAGTACGGGGCCGCTGGCGGAGTGGTCCTGGTGCGCTGCAAACCCGCGGGACCGGATTGGGTGGCCCTTGAGGTGGCGGACAAGGGCGAGGGCATCCCGCCCGAGCATCTGCCGCATATCTTCGAGCGCTTCTACCGCGTGGACAAGGGCCGCAGCCGCAAGCTCGGCGGCACCGGCCTCGGTCTTTCCATCGTCAAGCACATCGTCCAGGCCCATGGCGGCCGGGTGGAAGTGGAAAGCCAGCCCGCCGCCGGCGCAACCTTCCGCATCCTGCTGCCGGTCGCCGGCCCGAAACCGGAGTCCGACAATACGCCTTTTATAAAACCGCCCGCGCCGTCGTTCGTGCAGAGAACACCTGTCAGCCCAACCTCACCCGCTCACCCTGGGAAATAAGAGCTTGCCCAATTAAGCTTCGTCGGCCCGAGGCCGGGCAAAGCCAAAGCAGGCAAGGCGCGCGAAGATGGCGGTCCGCACACCCTGCTGCTGTAACCCTATTTCCCCGCCGCCTTTCCGCCCGCACCGGCCTCGGCCAGCAGGCGCTGCCAGCGTATCGGGCGGATCGCCGCCGCGCTGCTTATTTTTCAGTAACTGCTCAGGCCCATTTCCCCTCATCCCTTCGGGAGAGGGGGGCGGAGATGCCTGAGCAGTTGCATTTTTCAAGATATTTCCCTGCTCTGGGTTCAAGCGGAACCCACGCCCGGATCGCCCGCCAGATCCCGTCTTCCGGGGCTGCGGATTGCTCGCGGGCTACAGAATGGCACCCATGTCATCCTCATCGGTCGTTATCATCGCCGGCCCTAACGGCGCCGGAAAATCCACGGCGGCGCCCTTTTTGTTGCGCCAAGCCTTCGCCGTAGAGGATTTCGTCAACGCGGATACGATTGCCAGAGGGCTCTGTGCTCTTCGTCCGGAGTCGGTCGCCCTGGAAGCGGGAAAAATCATGCTGCGTCACCTGAGGGGGCTCGCCGCCCGGCGGGCGTCCTTCGCCTTTGAGACCACCCTGGCCAGCAAAACATTTGCCCCTTGGCTGAGGGTGCTGAGCGGACAAGGATACCGTGTCCAGATCCTGTTTCTCTGGTTACCCAACGAAGATGTGGCCGTGGCCCGGGTGGCTGAACGAGTGCATACGGGCGGCCATCATGTTCCCGAGGACGTTATCCGACGCCGTTACCACGCCGGCCTGAAAAACCTATTTGGACTCTACATGCCCGTTGCTTTTTGCTGGCGGGTTTACGATAACGTAGGCTTCGCGGGTCCGCGACTCGTGGCGGCAAAAACGAATGCTGCGCCCGTGCAAATTTCAGATCCGTTCACGTGGGAAAACATTCAACGACAAGTTGGCCATGAGTAGCAACGCAAAGACGGTTCAGGATGCAAAGATACCTGACGACCGCACGGTCACCCGCGCGCTGCGCAATGCCGTGCGCGAGGCTCTGCGCACCCACGCCCTCCTCGGTCATCACGTGATCATCTGGCGCAACGGCAAAATAGCACGGGTGCCGGCGAAGTCGCTGATTAAGGCCAACGCGAAATCACGCAAGCGGCGGTAGTTTTGTGGAAGGGGGTATAAGGGCGCATCTCACACGAGAGCGCTCCACCTCGCTTACAGGAAGCACTTTAAGCTTCCGATTTTTTCTCCTCGGCTAAGTGCAACGGGCTCATGAACGGCATCGCTTCCGGTTCCTTCCCGTCTGGTACCACTTACCACCATGGATGAGACGAATTTCCCACCCTCAGCTCATGGTTCCCGCTCCCTATTTCCCCGCCTTCTCGCCCGCGCCGGCCTCGGCCAGCAGGCGCTGCATCAGCGCGTTCGGCGGATTGCCGCCGAACCACAGGGCGTGCTGCAGCGCGGCCTGGCGCCAGAACATGCCCCGGCCTGAGAGCGTGCGCGCACCGGACGCGCGCGCGAGCTTCAGGAACAGCGTCTCCTCGGGGGTATAAACGGTGTCAAAGGCCACGAGCCGCGGGCACGGCGTGGGAAAGGCGAGCGGCGTCTCGTCCACCTTCGGGCTCATGCCCACCGGCGTGCCGTTCAGAACGGCGTCGAATCCCAGGGACGTGCGCTGCTTCCACTCCACGAGGTCGGCGCCGGTCTCCCGGGCGAGGGCGGCGGCGCGCTCGCGCGTGCGCCCCGCCACGGCCACCTTGTAGCCGGCCCCGATGAGTCCCCAGACGAGGGAGCGCGCGACACCGCCAGCGCCGAGCACCAGCACGCGCGGGGACGACGACACCGCCAGCGCCTCGCGCAGCGAAACCAGGGCCGCCGCGACATCGGTGTTCTCGATCTTCCAGGCGCCGCCGGACTGTCGCGCCAGGGTGTTGGCGGCCCCGGCGCGCCGCACCCAGGAGTCCGGCGCGGCAAACGCGGCGGCGGCCTCTTTGTGGGGGATGGTGACGCTCGCGCCCTGAAGGCCCAAAATGTCCGCCAGCGCCAGGAACTCCTGGAAGTCATCCACGCGCACGCGCGCGTAAAGGGCATCCAAGCCCAGTTCAGCGTAGGTGCGGTTGTGCAGCAGCGGCGAAAGGCTGTGCGCCACCGGGTTGCCGATGACGCAAAAGAGGCGTGTCCGTGGGCTGACTTTTTCGATGCGATAAAGCTCGGAAAGTTCGCGCGCCGCGAATTGCCCCGGAGCCGCGGGACCCGCCTCGGGGTCCATGGCGTAGGTCCACGGCAGTCCGCTGGCCGCAGGTAGTAAACGTGAGGCTTCGCCCCATTCTCCCATGGCGATAGCCACCAATGGGCGTGTGGCGGGGCGGCGGTAGAGCCCCAGCACGCGACGCAGGTCGCGCGTCGCGCCGGCCTTGAAGGCCACCTTGACGGTGTGCGGGTTTTGCGTTTCCAGGCGCGCGACGATCTCCTCGGGGTGCTCGGGCGTACCCGTGAAATCGTGATGACTCAAAACGAGCCCGGCGCGCTTGGGCCGGTAACCCCCGGCAACGGGAGAGGCGGCCTCCACGTCCACGTAATCGGCACCCCAGGATTCCCCTTTGCTGATCCAGGCCCGGCGTTCCTCCTCGCTTCCCTGGAAGGCCCCGCCTTCCGCGCCCCAGCGCACCGTCCAGATGACGGGGAGTTTCTCGCGGCGCAGCTCGGCGAGCAGGCCCGGCCAGTCCTCGTTTCCGAGGTCCGGGGCCAGGTCGGCGCGCACCTCCACCATGGAGATCCACTTGCGGCAGCGGCGCAAACTCTGGCGCATCGCCATGAGCGCTCCGGTGAGCGTGAGACAGATGCGCGTCATGCTATCTCAGCGTCACCGGTGCGCCTGGATCCAAGAGAGTCCCCACCACTCCAGACCGGACATGAACGCGGCCAGAGCCAAGGCTGTAGGGATCGCCAGGCGCGGCCAGAAGGACTTCGCCACCAGCAGGTTCATGCGCAGATACAGCGCCGTGATCCCGGCGATGGTCACGGCCACGATGTAGGCGTGGCTGGCGAACGCCAGTTCATAGTGGAACAGGAAGGCGACCGTGAACAGGATGGCGATCGTCCAGGGAAAAGGTGCTTTGCGGTTCGCCTGATCATGTTCGATGAGGCTGGCGAGCTGCAGCAAGGCGAGCCCCGCCAGACAGCCGAGCAGGAAGCGGAGAAAAGGCTGCGTCCAGAAGGAGGGGCCAAGGTTGTCCTCGGCCAGCACCTGCACCAGCGAGAGAAAAAGCAGGAAAAGGGCGACGCCGGCCTCGCGCACGACACCGCCCAGGCCCCAGCGGCCCTTCCAGCGCGTGGCCGCCGCCGTAATCCAGGCCCAGAGGAAGCCCCCATAGATTCCGCTGCAACGGTGGCAAAGCAGGGAATACAGCCCCGCGTCGTAAGCGAAGCAGCGATCCGGCTGCCGGTGGCAGAAGGCGTGCCAGTTCAAACTATTCAACCAATCCTGCGGCATGGGGTGGTAATTTACAGAAAACGCCGATTAATACACTCCGTTAGCATCAAGTTGGCCGAAAAATCCAGACCCAGGAACTGGCTGGCGCGCTTTTTCATGGCGGCGTGCGCGCTGTCGCTTTGCGGCTGCTTCCAGACCGGGCGTTTCGTTTACGACATCGCCGCCGGAGGCGCGCTGGCCGAGAAGGCCATTGACGAGGAAGCTTGTGTCTATCACGGCACGGCGGGGCCGCTCACCCTCTGGGTTGAAGGCAAGCAAAGCGGGGCTTTCACCACCGTCGCCTTCGACACGCTGGTCTTCCCCTCCCTGAAAGAGCAGGTGGCGCTGGGGCTCGGGCCCAAGGACGCCGAAGAACTCAAGGCCTCCTCGGAGCGGGCGTTGCGCGACTTTTTCGGCTCCAGCAAGGATATCTTCCTGGTGGTGATGAAAAAGGTGGATCGCCATCACGATTCAAAAAGCTACCTCTTGGACGCGCGCATGGACAACAACGGCCGCACCGCCGCCGAAGTGCTGGTGAGCGGCGGCCATTGCAGGGTGGATCGCGAGCGCGCGAAAAGCGGGGGACTGGGGCGCCTCATGAAGCTGCAAGAGGATGCCCAACGCGCGGGATTGGGGATTTGGCGGGCGGCCTCGGCGCCCAACCCCAACTGGCCGTGACGGCGGGCCCGCTTGCGCGGCTCGCCCGCGCCCGGCTGGATTCTCTCAAGACCCACGACCAGCGCGAATTTCCGCCGTCCAGCGTCGCGGACCCTGCTCACTGGCCGCCGTCGCCGCCTTCGCTGGCGTTCGCGTTGCGCCGCCACGGCGCGCGCTGGCCGCGCGTGCTGGCCGAAGTGAAGCGGGCCAGCCCGAGCGCGGGCGCTCTGAGTGCCAAGCCTGCCGTTGAGCTTTGCCGCGAGTTTGTGGAAGCTGGAGTCCACGGCGTATCGGTCCTGGCGGACCCGCTGCACTTCGCCGGCCACCCGCGCGACCTGCTCGCATGTCGCCGCGCTTTCCCCGAACTGCCGCTGCTTTTCAAGGATTTCGTGCAGACGCCCTATCAAGTGCAGCTCGCCCGCGCCGTGGGGGCGAGCGCCGTGCTGCTCATGACCCAGCTCTTGCGGCGCGCTAAGCTTGAAGAGCTTTACGCGCTGGCCCTCGGCTTGGGCCTGGAGCCTTTCGTCGAGGTCCACGACGAGGCCGAGCTTGAATCGGCCCTCGCCCTGCACCCGCCGCTCATCGGCATCAACGCCCGCGATTTCAAGCGGGAGGGCCTGCCCCTGGACCTCGGCACGGCGGCGAAATTGCTCCAGGATCTGATCGCTCGCGGCGGGATGCCTGAAAATACCGTGATCGTGGCGCAATCGGGCATCTCCGGACCCGCCGATCTGGAAGAACTCGCGCGCTCCTGCCCGCCGCTGCTGCCTGACGCCGTGCAAATCGGCACCAGCCTCGCGCGCGGCGACGCGGCTTGGCTCAAACCGTATCTTTCCTGATTTTTCTAGCGGCGCTCCGCCGCCACGGCGGCGAAAGCCGCGAAGATGCGGCCCGCCGCTAGTGAGACCTCTTTCACGCGCTCGGGATGCCACTGGACACCCACGATCCAGCGATGAGCGATGGATTCGATGGCCTCAATGATATCGCCCGCGCAGGCCGTGGCCCGCAGTCCCGGCGCCAGCGTGCGCGCGTCCACCGCCTGGTGGTGGTGCGAATTCACCGCGAAGGCCGCCGTGCCGCAGGCGGCCGCCAGGAGCGAATCCGCGGCGGGCGTGATCACGTGCGTGACGGCCTTTCCGGCCTGGTCCCGATGGCCCTCGACGTGCAGCAACAGCTTGCCCCCGAAAGCCACGTTCAGCACCTGGAATCCGCGGCACAGGCCCAGCACCGGCAAGTCGCGTTTTTGCGCCAGCGCCGTGAGGGCCAGCTCCAGCTCGTCGCGGCTCTCGTTGATGCCATCGCACAGGCGCCCGGGATCGCTCTCGTCGTAGCGCGCTGGCGCGACGTCGCCGCCGCCGGAGAGGCATAGCCCGTCGAAATGATCCGGCGCCTTGTCGCCGGGGTCCAGCGCAATAACCTCGGCCCCCGCGCGCTCCAGTGCCGCAATATAACCGGCGCGCGCCTCGGCGTCTAGGGTCTTAGGCGCCGAAAGCGTGAGGGCAATGCGCGGGCGGGTCATGATCTGATGCCGCCGCCGCGTAATAGTTCAGCCGATCCAAAATGCAAAAAAATAAGGCGAATTGTTGCACCGCCGCTTTGGGATCCCATTTGCACAATGCACAACCCCATGCCCTTCACACCTCCACCAGCGTTGCCGCCACCCATTCGCCGTCTTTGCGCACGGGGAAGATACGTCCGCTTTTGAGCAGGGCGCGCAGTTCGGCTTCGTTGGCAAAGGGCGGCAGTATCGTCTGCACGCGGCCGATATCGGCGAGCTCCAGGCCGTCGGAGGCGCCCACGCCGGTCTTGCGGTAGGCGCGCGCGAAGTTGACCAGGGCCATGTCGCCGAACTCGATACCCTGGCCATCGGATTTGTTGAACCGGCCATTGCAGACCTCGACGATATCCACGCCGGCGGCGACCTCGGTGGTGACGCTGCTGCGGTCGCGGAAAGGATGGGGGAGATAGACCAGTCCGTCCTGGGCGCGAATTTCGGCGATGACGTCCTTGAAATGCGTAGCGGTGATGGGCCGCTCCACGAAGAGGCCAATGAGGTCGCCGGCATCGCTGCGGACTTCGACGCCGGGAATGACCATGAGCCCCACGGGCGCGCGACGGCGCGCCTCCAACGCGCCCGCCACCTTGCCATGTCCAGTGAGGACGACCGCCTTGAGGCCGCAACGAAAGGCCGCGACCAGGATGGCGTCCACGTCGGCGCGGCTGGCGGCACCGTTCAGGGTGTGGAGGTGCAGGTCCACGGCGTGGCGCGGGCCGGAAACCGGCTCCGCCAAGGGAGGCCGCTTATCGCCACGGTAGATGCGCCGGTGCGCCTGGATCATGTGATCCATGGAGTAGTTCGCGAGCGCATGACTCCGGCCCTTTTGTCCCAGCTCAAAAGCGAAGCCTGGATGGACGAGCAGGTACTCCACGGCGATGGCGAGGTCCGCCTCGAAGCCGGGCGGCACCACGGTGCCGGCCTTGCCGCCGTCCAGCACCTCGGCCACGCCGCCCACGTCGGTGGCCACCACGGGCAGACCCGCCGCCATGGCCTCGATGAGCACCAGGCCGAAGCCCTCATAGTGGCTGCTGAGCATGAAAATATCGAGGCCCGCCAGGAACGAGCGCATGTCCTTGATGTAGCCGCGAAACACCACCTTGCCTTCAAGCCCCAGCGCGGCGACCATCTTCTGGAGTTTGCCCAGCAGCGGGCCGGAGCCGGCGATTTCCAGGCACAGGTTGGGAAAGCGGTCGAGCAGATGCCGGAAGGCGCGCAACAGCAGATCGTAGCCCTTTTCCCTGTTGAGGCGTCCGGCGGCGCCGATGCGGACTTCACGCTGACGCCAGTCTTCGCGCGCGCGCGGGATGGTGGCAAAGGGGGCGAGGTCGGCGCCATTGGGGATGCAGGTCACGGTGTGCGAAGGGCCGAGGTCGAGGCGCAGCACGTCGCCGACCTCGCGCTCGCTCAAGCAGACGATGGCATGGCAGCGCTGACCGGCCATGCGCTCCATGATTTTGAAAAAGAAAAGGACCAGCAGGTGCCCGCTCACGCCGGGGATGTTGGCCTCCTTGTGGAAGATGAGCCCATGGGTGGAATGCACGATGCGCGGCACGCCGGCACGGTGCGCCGCTAGGCGCCCCAGGAAGCCCGCTTTGCTGGTGTGGGTGTGGACGATGTCGGGTTTCAGGGCGCGTATCAGGCGCAGCAGCTCGAAATAGGCGCGCAGGTCGCGGTGTGGCCGCACGTTGCGCACCAACTGGCGGCACACGTGGACATGCCCCTCCGGCAACAGCATCCTGGCCTCGTTCCAAAGGCTGCCCTCGTGTCCGGTCTCGGGACCGGCGGCGATGTGGATGTCGTACTCCCCGCGCAGGTGCTCGACGAGATCGAGCAGCAAATGCTGCGCTCCGCCGGCCACCAGTCGCGTGATGACATAAAGCAGCTTGGGCTTCATGCTAACCCGGCGAAACCGGAATCAAAAAAGTCGTCAACAGCTTCCCCCCGCTCCGAACAAATCCCCATCTTCTTTTTCACTTTTCACGCCATCGCCAAACGCAGCCATCTTCTTGCACGCGGAGACGCGGAGAGCGCGGGGAAGACACGAAGAAAACAGACGAAATTGCCAATTCTGTTTTTGGCTTCATTTCTTGGCCGGCGGCGTGCCCGGAGTCCGGGCCCCGACCTCGTCTTTCTTCTCGAGCTCGATGTGGCGCACCAGGGTGGAAATGTGGTAGGTGCTCATGCTCTCGCCCTGGGCCGAGTACGCGGGATAGGAGACGTCCACGCTGATGCGCAGGACGACGCGCGTTTTCTTTTTTTCCTCCTCGGTGATGAACTCCGGCTCCAAGCGCCACTCCTCGGGCCAGATGTTGATGGACTCTTCGCTCACCTCCACCTTGACCTCGTAGGGGTGGTAGTCCGTCTCGATGGGCAGCGGCTCCTTGGAAAAGGGGTAGAGGCGGTAGCGCTGCAACACCTCGTCCACAATTTCCTGGGCGCGCAGCAAGTGGATGGCGTTGTAGGAGTGGGCGAAGCTCTGGTTGCGCTGGTCAATGAGCACCAGGGCGGCCACGGCGAAAATGGCGATGGCGAGCATCAGCTCCATGAGGGTGAAGCTGCGCTGCATCGTGCGCGTGCGCCGTTTGGCGGGCCGTGCCGCCGCACCCGCCCCCCCAAGCTGCTGGAACCAAGGCGCGTGGAAAATGGAAACCCCTCCCCGTCTATGCGTGTCAGTACTCCCGTTGCTGCAAGTCATGGATGATGACCTTGCCAGTGAGCGACCAGAGTTCAAGGGTCTGCTCGGCACCGCCTTGCTCTTTGAAGGTGATGCGCGCGCCGTCGGCATAGCCCATGGGGCTGAAGAGGATGGACTCCTTGGTTTCGCCGTCGCTGGAATCAATTTCCAGTTGCGTCAGGCTCACCCCCTGCTCCCACTCCAGGGAGTAGAAGGGCGCCGGCGGCTCGTCCGATTTCAGCGGTTCCGGCGGGGGGTTGTCGAAAATATTTTCGACCTCGGCTTCCTCGGAGGCGGGATAATCCAGGATGGTCAGGCGCTTCTCGGCGTCGAAATGGAGTTCCAGCTCGCGGCCCTCAACCGCCGCCTCGGAGAAGGCTATCTCAATGGCGTCCGCCACCCCATGCACGTGCTTCTTGAGCCGGTAACTGGGAAGCAGGCTGTCCAGTTTGATGACCGCCACGGAAACCAGCAACCCGACCAGCACCGTCACCACCATGATCTCGATAAGGGTGAACCGGACGCTGGACGCTGCGCGGCGCATGCGCGTCCCCTTGCGGGTCAGTGTTTCTCTTCCCTGTTGAAGTAGATATCCGCGTTCACCCCGTCGCCCCCTTCCACGCCGTCGGCGCCCAGGGACCACACGTCGAAGGGGGCGCCCTGAGTTCCGGGGTTCATGTAGTGGATGTCGTGGTTCCACGCATCCGTAGGTTTCTTGTCCAGCAAGGGGTTGCTGCCCTCGCAGAGCACGCCCAGTCCCCCCTCGTTATTGGGGAAAGTGCCATACTTCATCTTGTGGAGCTTCAGGGCGTCGCCCACCTGGCTCAGGGTGGCTTTGGTGATCTGGACCTTGGCCTCCTCGCCCTGGCCGATGGCGTTGGTGATGACGAGCCCCGCGAGCAGGCCGATGATCACCACGACCACCATGATCTCGAGCAGCGAGAAGCGCCGCGTCCTGCGTCTCAACACCAGCTTCTTCATGAACCCGATTGTACCCGCGCGCGGCGGCGGCGCAACCGTGAACAGGATGGCGAAAGTCGGACCCGAGCCAGAATGCCGGAGTGAATGAGCGGGAAGCCCGGCTGGTCCTGAACGCCGCGGTGGGCCTCAGCCCCGCGCGCCAGAACGCTCTCCTCGCCGCGGGCGGCGGGGCGCTGTGCCTGTTTTCCGATGCGCCCGCGCCCGACGGCCTGCTGCCGGAGGAGCAGCGGCGCCTCGGGGAAGCCGCGGAACGCTGCGCGCGCGAGGGACTGGCCGCGCGCCTGGCGTCCGAGGGCGTGAGCCTGGTGCTGCGCGAGGACCCAGAGTACCCGCCGGGATTCCTGGACGCCGAGGACCCTCCGCACCTGCTCTACGTGCGCGGCAAGTTGCCGCCGACCGCAACCCCGGCCATGGCCATCATCGGCACGCGCCACCCCTCGCTCTACGGCCTGCAGCAGGCGCAGCGCTTCGCCACCGGGCTCGCCGCCGCGGGCTTCGTCATCGTGAGCGGCGCCGCGCGCGGCATTGACGCCGCGGCCATGGAGGCCTGTCTCAAAAGCGGCGCCAGCGCCGTGGGTATCCTCGGCACCGGCATCGATCGCGTCTATCCCCAAGAGAACGGCGAGCTCTTCGTCCTCGCCGCCCGCGCCGGAGCCCTGGTGAGCGAGTTCCCGCCGGGCACCGCGCCGCTGCGGGGCAATTTCCCCTGGCGCAACCGGCTCATCAGCGCTTTCGGCCTCGGCATCTTCGTGGTGGAGGCCGGCCTCAAGAGCGGCAGCCTGGCCACCGCCCGCTGGGCCCTGGACCAGGGTCGCGACGTCTTCGCGCTGCCCGGACAAGTGGGCAAGGAAAGCACGCGCGGCTGCCATCGGCTGATCAAGGACGGCGCGCAGCTCGCCGAGGATCCCGAGGACGTCATCGAGTTTTACCGCGATATTTTTGAAATAAAAGCGGCCAGCACCCCAGGTGTCGGAACCCAAAATGGCGAACTCGCCCCAGCGGCGCCGGGAGAAGCCACGGCAGGCCTTCCCGCGATCCCCGGCCTCGACGGCACGCCGCGATCCTTCGACGCACTCGCCGAATTGAGCGGCCTCGAACCCGGAGAACTCTCCGCGCGGCTCATGAAGGCCGTGGCCGCCGGCGCCGCCAGCAAGCTCCCGGGCGGGTATTACGCCCTGGGCAAGGCCTAGCGATACCCTAGCGCCCGCGCCACGCCGTCGGCGCCGAGGTGCGGGTGCAGGCGCGTGCCGGGCAAGTGTTTTTGCAAGAGTCGCGCGTCGCCGCCGGTGAGCAGGACATGCGCGGCACCGGTGCGGCGCGCCAGAGCACGGATGCCGGCCGCCGCCGGCTCGATCCAGCCCAGCAGCACCGCGGCGGCCGTCGTGCGGGCCGGATAGCGGCCGGAGCGCAGCCCCCCGGCGTCGAGGGCCGGACTCAGGGCCTTCATGGCAGCGAGATAGCGGGCGAACCCCAGGCCGATGAGCCCGCCTTGAAACCGACCGTGCTCGTCGAGGTGGTCCACCACCAACGCCGAACCCACGGAGGCGATAACACAGGACTGGCCGGGATGTAGCAAGCGCGCGCCCAGGGCCTGGGCGAGGCGGTCGCTGCCGGCACCTTTGGCTTGGCTGTGGATGGGAAGCGTACAATCCCGGCCGGCGAGCAGCAGCCGGGGTTCGCCGCGGCGCTTCAAGAGCGCCGCGAGGCGGCGCGCCGGCCCCGAGGCCGTGCCGATAAGCACTGCCGCCTTGAGCCCGCAAAAACGGGGATCCTCCGGCCAGCCGAAAACGTCCGGCGCCGTCCAGTGCAAGGCGCGGCCCGCGCCATAAACATGGAGCTTCAGCCGGCTATGCCCGGCGTCGGCGATGAGGATCTTGCCCAGCACGCGCGCTGCGGGAGGTCCGGCCAAGCTTGGATTTTTCATGCGCAGTTACAAAGAGATAAGTCAGCGTTCACGAAAAAATTTTAACCGCGGATAACACGGATGAAAAGAGAAGAAATTATCCGCGCCATCCGCGTAATCCGCGGTTGATTTTCTTCTTTGGTTCGATTCGCCGTGAACGCTTACATAGATAAATGCAACGGACCAAGGCGTGCAGATTCAGGCGTCAGAAATGCGTTTCAGCCGGAGGAGCTGCTTTTCTCCCGGGCAGTGGCAGCTCCACCCGCTCCGGCCGGCGGCTTCACCTGCGGGAAGTCGTCCATCTCGAAGAAGATGAACATGGGCTGCTTGTTGCGCTGGATGGTGAGCTTGACGCGCCGGGTGTCCGCGGTGAGCTCCTTGTAGATCTTCATGGCCTGGTCAACGGAGGTGACCGGGACATCGTTGATGTGGGTGAGCACGTCGTTGGCCAGGACGCCGTATTTGGCGAGCAGGGGGTTATCCACGGCGAAAAGCGCCTTGATCCCCGTGACCTGACCGTTGTCGTCGCGCACCAGCTCGGGCGACACTTCGGTGAGCAGGCGCATGCTGCTGGAATCCAGGGTGACGCGGTCCTTTTCGGTGATGGCGTAGCGCTGGATATCCTCGCGCGGGGAATCGTACTTGATGATGTCAATGCCGTAACTCTCGTCGCGAACCACCTCGCGCGTCGCGGGCTCGGTGCGGTATTGCAGCGGGTCAATTCCCGGCTTGAGGACCGGCGCCGGTGCCGGCGGCGGGCCGGCCTCGATCCGGAGCACCGGCGGCTCGTTGGATGCCGTGGTCACGCCAGGCTTGATGGTGACGTTCTCCAGACTGAGCGTCTCGATGGTTCCATCCTCCTTGAGGACCTCCACGTGCGTCTTGTAGATTTTCTTGAGCTTGGCGCCGCTGTCGAAAAGGTCGTCCTTCTCGAAGAAGGGCGAGGTGGCCAGGGTGGGAATATCCGTGATGAAGGCCATGGACATGTGCGGCTCCTTCTCGTCGAAGGCGATGAAAGCCAGCTTCAGGGTGAAAGGCTTGGGGGGCGGCGGCGGCGGCGGAGCGGGAGCCGCATCCACCGGCGCGGGCGGCAACGCGCGCTGGGTGATGATGGTGAGCGCCTTGGTGACGTCCTGCTCGCTCATGAGCTCATTGTCCATGATGCCGCTGGTATCGGGCTCCAGGGGCTTCCACTCCTCGATGCGCGGCAAATCAAGGGCGCGCGCCGCGGCGATGGCGCTCCAAGCGCCAAAACCCAGGCCCAGACCCAGGGTTACGCCCAAGGTCCAACTGAGCAGACGAAGGTGGCTGAGTTTCAAGACGGCCGCTCCAGGGCCCCTTATTATAGGCCCCAGATGCAAGGAGACAATACAGTTGCAATGGCCCCCCTGGCGTGCAACGGCGTCCACCGCTCGTCCAACGAAACACCGGCAGGCCCCCAGACAAGGGGTGACCGCGCCCCTCCAAAAAACCGCTCTACGCCTAAAAGGAAAGCCAACGGCCACGATTTCAGGCCGGGAAATGGACAGTCCCGTGGCCGGGCAGCCTTCGCCGCTAGTATTGCGGGAGAGCGGCTATAGGTAAGATTGCCCGTTTTCATCGGCATACCCGCAAGGTCGTTTATTGCCCTCCCGCGACAGCCTGGATCCCGTCGAACAGTTCAAGCTGGAGCGACTGGAGCGCATCCGCTCCTATCGCGAGCGAACCGAATTGAAGAGCACGGCGGAACGTTTCATGACTCAGGCCATGCTGAGCAAGTATTCCTACAATTTCTCCTGGCTGGGCCGGCCCATCATCCAATTTCCCCAGGATATTTGCGCCATGCAGGAGATCATTTGGAAGGTGCGGCCGGATCTGATTATAGAAACAGGCGTCGCGCACGGCGGGTCACTGATTTTTTACGCGTCCATGCTGGAGCTGGTCGGCCAGGGCAAGGTGGTCGGAATTGACGTGGATATACGCGCGCACAACCGTAGGGAAATCACGAGTCATCCCATGAACGGGAGGATCTCCATGATCGAGGGCTCCTCCATCTCCCCCGAGGTCTTGCGGCAGGTTCGCGATCACGCCCGCCAGGCCGAACGGGTCCTGGTCTGCCTGGATTCCAATCACACGCACGACCATGTCCTTCAGGAACTCCGAACTTACGGGCCCTTGGTGACGCCGCAAAGCTATATGGTGGCTTTTGACACCATCATCGAATCTATGCCGGAGGAGTTCTCCGCGGATCGCCCTTGGTCCGTTGGCGACAACGTCTGCACCGCCGTCCGCGAATTCCTTGCCGGCGATGCCTCCTTCGCGGTGGACGAAGATATAGACGCCAAGCTGCTGCTTTCCGTCGCCAAAGGCGG
>JAHFOS010000150.1:10399-10917 GCA_023261545.1 bacterium | reverse complement strand
CCACCCAGCACGATGACGAGAGCCGTGAACTGGAGGATGGAGTGCATCGGGAGTCCTTCCATGGCCGCACCCCCGAAAACGGCGCCAATGCCGAGCACCAAACCAATTACACTAGATAGATCCATGTGCTTTATCCCAGGTGGGAACGTCGAATGAGGCGCATAATATATCGGGTCCTTCCGCTATTCTATAGGGCCTCGCGGATCTCCAAAAAGACGCCGCGCCGTGCCGCTAGTCCATCGTGCAGTGTTGATCAAAGCGCAGAAAATCACTATAGTGAATAGCGCATCGGGTCAACAGCCGTTCGTGTGCTGAATAATTGAATCCGGCTAACGTTACTCCACCCCGGGACGGATCATGCGCTCGGGGCGCACGAACTTATCGAAGTCTTCGCCGCTGAGGTAGCCCAGCGACTCGCAGGCGGCGCGCAGCGTGAGGTGCTCGCGGTGGGCTTTCTTGGCGACCGCGGCAGCGCGGTCGTAGCCGATGTGCGGGTTCAGGGCCGTCACCAGCATCAG
>JAHFOS010000150.1:0-10389 GCA_023261545.1 bacterium | reverse complement strand
CATCAGGGAGCGCTCGAGGTGCGTGGCGATGGCGCGGCGGTCGGGCTCGATGCCGCGCGCGCAGTGCTCCTCGAAGGAGTGGCAGGCGTCGGCGAGCAGGCGGATGGAGTGCAGCAGGTTGTGGAGGATGAGCGGCTTGAAGACGTTGAGCTCGAAGTTGCCCGACATGCCGCCGATGTTCACCGCCACGTCGTTGCCCATCACCTGGGCGCAGACCATGGTCATGGCCTCGCACTGGGTGGGGTTGACCTTGCCGGGCATGATAGAGCTGCCGGGCTCGTTCTCGGGGATGCGGATCTCGCCGATGCCGCAGCGCGGGCCGGAGGCCAGCCAGCGCACGTCGTTGGCGATTTTGTTGAGCCCGGCGGCCAAAGCCTTGAGCGCCCCGCTGGCGAAAACGCAGGCGTCGTGGGCGGCCAGGGCCTCGAACTTGTTGGGCGCGGGCTTGAAGGGTAGGCCGGTGAGCTTGCGGATCTCGCGCACGGCGCTGGCGGGAAAACGCGGGTGGGTGTTGAGGCCGGTGCCCACGGCCGTGCCTCCCAGGGCCAGTTCATAGAGTCCCGGCAGCACCTGGCGCAGGCGCGCCTCGCCCTGTTCGAGCTGCCGCACCCAGCCGGAAATTTCCTGGCCGAGCGTGAGGGGCACCGCGTCCATGAGGTGCGTGCGGCCGATCTTGATGATGCCGCGGCAGGCCCGGGCCTTCTTCGCCAGTGTGCGGCGCAGCGTGCGCACGGCGGGAATCAAACGCGTGTGGATTTCGCCGGCCACGGCGATGTGCATGGCGGTGGGGAAAGTATCGTTGGAGGACTGGGCCTTGTTGACGTCGTCATTGGGATGCACGGGCTTCTTGCTGCCCAGCTCGCCCCCCGCCAGCTCGATGGCGCGGTTGGCGATGACCTCGTTGACGTTCATGTTGGTCTGGGTGCCGCTGCCGGTCTGCCACACCGAAAGCGGGAAATGATCGTCGAGCCGGCCCTCGATGACTTCCTCGGCGGCGCGCACGATGAGACGCCCCTTGGAGCGGGTGAGCAGGCCGAGCTCCACGTTGGCGATAGCCGCGGCCTTCTTGAGGACACCGAGCGCACGGATGACCTCGCGCGGAAAGCGGTCGCGGCCGATGGCGAAATGGTGCAGCGACCGCGCGGTCTGGGCGCCATAGTAACGGTCGGCGGGCACCTCAACCGCGCCCATGGTATCCGTTTCTTTGCGAGTCTTCATGGCTGGCTTCGTCCGAAAAAGTGATTCGCCATTGTGATCACCCGAGTGCATCATCAACGATAGCCGCGCCCCGGCGCCCATGCGCCCCCCTTTTATTCCTAGCGGCTGGATAAAATAGACACCAAGGTGGGTACTCAGGGAGAGCCAAAATTGCGTTGCCTGCTCGTGGAAGAAAACCCCGAAAGCCGCGATCGTTTGCGGCTCCTTTTCGCCTCGCTCCACACTCAGCCAGCCATCCTCGACATCGCCGGCGGCCCGGCGGGAGCGCCAGCGCTGCTGGAGCGCGCGGTCCATGACGCCATCATCGTGGTGGAACCCCTCGATTCCATCACGACTCTGGAGCTCCTCGGGAAGCTCGGCTCTTTCCGCATTCCCATCTTGCTCATCCGTTGGCGGGATGCAGCCGCGAATGGCCCAGCCCCAGAGGCCAGCGGTGGGCGGCCAGAGGCAAACCGGACGGCACCAGAACACCCGGCGGGAGTATCTGGATTCCTCTGCCGCGGCGATTTGTCCCCGGGCGAACTCGAGCGCGAACTCAATCACTGCATCGAACTCGGGAGGCTCCGACGGCGCTTGGCGGACGTCGAGGAGCAACTTTTCCACGCTCGCGCCCAAGCCGGAGAGTCGGCCAAAACCAAGTCCGAATTCCTCGCCAACATGAGCCATGAGTTGCGCACGCCCCTGAACGCCATCCTCGGCATGGCCGATTTGCTGATGGACACGCCGCTCAGTCCTGACCAAAAAAAATACGTGGAAACTTCCCGGCGCGCCAGCCACCAACTGCTGCAGACCATCAACGATATCCTGGAGTTCTCGCGCGTTCAGGCCGGGGATCTGGAAATAGCGCGCCGGCCCTTCGACATCGAGGCCCTCATCAACAAGGTCATGGATATGATGGACCGCCGCGGTCGCGAAAAGGGCCTCAAGGTGGGATGCGCCATCGACGCTGGCATTCCACGCAAGCTGGTCGGGGACGCCGATCACCTGAATCAGGTGCTGGTGACCATGCTCGGCAACGCCATCAAGTTCACGGCCTCGGGAAGCATCTTCCTCAAGGTGGAATCCGCCTCGGCATCCGCGGGCAGGATGGAACTGCTGTTCACGATTTCCGATACCGGGGTCGGCATCCCCGAAAAACGCAGCACGGAAATCTTCTCGGGTTTTACCCAGCTTGAAGACTCACTGACACGCCGTCACGGCGGCACGGGGCTTGGGCTCGCCACCGCCAAAATCCTCATCGAAAAGATGGGGGGAAAGCTGTGGTTCAAAAGCCGCGAAGGCGAAGGCAGCACCTTCTTCGTTCAAGTGCCCTTGGAGGTTATCGCCGCCACCAACAGGCCGTCCGTGACCGCGCACGCGACCCCTGCCGCGACGCCTGCCGTGGCAACCGATCCCGTCGGCGACGATTCGCGCATCCTGCTGGCCGACGATTCCACCGATGCCCGCGCGCTGTACGCCGCCTTTCTGCGATCTGCTGGCTACACGGTGGACACGGCGGAAGACGGACTCCAGGCCCTGGAAATGCTGGAGAAGAGAAGCTACAACCTCGTCTTCTTGGACATGGAGATGCCGAACCTCGATGGCTATGAAACCGCGCAACGCATCCGCCAGCGCGAGAGCGCCGGCTTGGCCGCCATGGGGCCAGCGAAATCCCGGCGCAACGTCCTCGTGGCGCTCACCGCCCATTCCCTGGCCGAAGAACAGCGCCGGTGTTTGGATTGCGGCTGTGATGCGTGCCTGGTGAAACCCGCGGATCGCCAGCAAATCACCGATGTCACCCGGCGATTCCTCGCACGGACGCCGAATGGGGGTTTGGCCGCGATAAAGTCACCCGGGGAACCGATTCGCGTCAAGGTTCCGGCGGAACTTCAAGACCTCATCCCACGCTACCTGGAAAATCGCAAGCGCGATCTGGACCTCATCGCCACGGCGCTGCAAGGCGGCGATTTCACCTTGCTGTACAACATCGCCCACAAGCTGAAAGGCTCCGGGGGCGGCTACGGTTTCCAGGAAATCACGAACATCGGCCGCGAGATGGAAACCGCCGCCGAGGAGCAGAACGCCGCGGGCGCGCGCACGTGCCTGGAAAAACTGCGCCGCTATCTCGAACTCGTGGTGGTGATGCCCAGCGCATGAACTCCCGCTGTAACTGCTCCGGCCTATTTCCCCTCACCCATCGGGAGAGGGCAGGGTGAGGGGGCTGCACCGCCAGCAGATCACCCTTTCAAGCTCGTCTCGCGTTATTTTCACCTCTTGATTTTCATGTCGCGAAAGCCCCTCACCCCGACCCTCTCTCGGAGGGAGCGGGAGCGTGCCGATGCCTGAGCCGTTACCTCCTGCTTACAAATCCAGAGCTCTCAGCACTTGAGCAACTCCAGCTCCAGGCGGCGGATGCGGTCGCGGACCTCGGCGGCCTGCTCGAACTCCAGTTCGCCGGCGAGTTTGTTCATGCGTTTGCCGAGCTTCTCCATGAGGTCGCGGATCTCCTTCGCGCCCAGCCCGTAGGCCTCGTCGTCCTCCGCCGCGGCGGGGAAATCCGGGGTGATGTAGTCGCGCTCGAAGATCGAAGTCAATATCTCCTTGATGTTGGAGCGGATGGAGCGCGGGGTGATGCCGTGGACGCGGTTGTATTCGAGCTGGATTTTCCGGCGGCGCTCGGTCTCCTCCATGGCTTCTTTCATGGCGGGGGTGATTTTATCCGCGTAGAGCAGCGCCGTGCCCGCGACGTGGCGCGCGGCGCGACCGATGGTCTGGATGAGCGAGGTGCGCGAGCGCAGGAAGCCTTCCTTGTCGGCGTCCAGGATGGCAATGAGCGAAACCTCGGGGATATCAAGGCCCTCGCGCAGCAGGTTGATGCCCACGAGCACGTCGAAGAGCCCCTTGCGTAGGTCGCGGATGATGGCGCTGCGCTCTATAACCTCGATGTCGGAGTGCAGGTAGCGCACGCGCACCCCGGCGTCCTGGAAGTAGCGCGTGAGCTCTTCGGCCATGCGTTTGGTAAGCGTCGTGACCAGGATGCGCTCGCCGCGGGCGACGCGCGCGCGCAGTTCGCCGAGGAGATCCTCCACCTGCCCCGCCTGGGGCCGCACCAGCACTTTCGGGTCCATGAGGCCGGTGGGGCGGATCACCTGTTCCGCCAGTTCGGGACAGTGCGCCAGCTCGTAATCCCCAGGCGTGGCGGAGATGTAGAGAAGCTGGCGGGCCTTGCGCTCGAACTCCTCAAATTTCAGGGGGCGATTGTCCATGGCGCTGGGCAGGCGGAAGCCGAAATCCACCAGCGTGGCTTTGCGCGTGTGATCGCCGTTGTACATGCCGCGCAACTGCGGCAACGTGGCGTGGGACTCGTCAATGAAGATGAGCGCGTCCGCGGACAGGTAGTCGAGCAGCGTCGGGGGTGGCTCACCCGCGGCGGTGCCGGTGAGGTGGCGCGAGTAGTTCTCGATGCCGGAGCAGAAGCCCGTGTGCTCCAGCATGTCGAGGTCGTAGTTCACGCGCTCCTTGAGGCGCTGGTGCTCCAGCAGCTTACCGCGCTGCTCCAGTTCGCCGAGCCGCAGGGCGAGCTCCGCGCGGATGGAATGCACGGCGCGGCTCAGGTGATCGTGATCCGTGACGTAGTGGCTGGCGGGCAGAACCTCCACCTTCTTGAGATCGCGCAGCAACCGGCCCGTGAGCGCGTCGCGCTCAGCCAGGCTTTCCACCTCGTCGCCGAAGAAGCTCACGCGCACGAAAAGGTTCTCCTCGTAGATGGGGAAGATATCCACCACGTCCCCGCGCACGCGGAACTGCCCGGCTTCGGGGGCCATGTCATTGCGCTTGTACTGGATCTCGACCAGCCGCGCCAGCAGGCGCGAGAGCCCGAAATCCTCGCCGACGGTGAGGAACACCGTCATCTTGCGGTACTCGGCGGGACTGCCCAGGCCGTAGATGCAGGAGACGGAACTCACGATGATGACGTCGCGCCGCTCCAGGATGGAGCGCGTGGTGGCGTGGCGCATCTTTTCCAGGTTCTTGTTGATGGAGGCCTCCTTCTCGATATACAGGTCGCGGCCCGGGAGGTAGGCCTCGGGCTGGTAGTAGTCGTAGTAGCTCACGAAATACTCCACGGCGTTGTCGGGGAACAGCTCCTTGAACTCGCCGTAGAGCTGGGTCGCCAGGGTCTTGTTGTGGGCCAGCACCAGGGTGGGCCGCCGCAACCTCGCGATGAGGTGCGCCATGGTGAAGGTCTTGCCCGAGCCCGTGACGCCCAGCAGTACGCTGTGGCGCTCGCCCTTCTCAAGGCGCCGGACCAACTGCTCGATGGCCCGTGGCTGATCGCCGGTGGGCTCGAAACCGCTCACGATGCGAAAGCCGTCAGTCATTACGGCACCGCGGCAATTCCTGAATTTAAGCGTTCACCCCATGATTCGCGCTTGCGTATTGCGATGTCAGCAGCCAGTCCCGTTCGTGCTGAGCTTGTCGAAGCATGAACGGGCCGTGCCATCGGCCCTTCGACAAGCTCATCCCCCAAAGCGGGGGGTAAAGGGCGAACGGCCAAACTCGAAGAAAGGATACGCTGAAAGTTTGGGTGTTTCCGCAAGCAACTTCCATCGCTGAACAACGCCGTCCTTTTCATCATTCGTTGTGATCGAGTCCGATCCCCTTCTGATCCATCAAGGCAGCCTCCTCCAATATCGCATTGCGCAAAGATTTCCAGTCCTTTTTGTGTAGTTTAGAGATCTTGCGCAGCGCCACCCTTCCTTGGGGAAACAACAAGGCTGTCCCGTCAGGTCTTGCCCAGACCATGGTCGTCCTGCCGTGCTTGTCGGCCAGACAGATGACGCTTTCATCCGAATACAGGGGCCCCTCGGGCTGAAATGCGCTGGGATAGAACTTGCGCGTGACCGTGACATGGAATTTGCCCAATTCAGGTCTTCTGGTCAGGGGTAGAACGCCGACATGACCATCCTCTCGTTTTTTGATGATGAGGATCGGGTGTTCCTCTCCGTCAATCGCCCAGTTAGGCCATATTTTGGCCCAGGCCATAACCCCGGCGTCGAGTTTCGGGATGTCCGTGGACTTTATTCGGGGCTCAGGCATGCCTTCCCCGAAAACCGATCAAATCAGATGGCGCGCAGATCCTGAACGCTTCCCCGCTCGGCCCCGAATTCATCCATGCGCTGGTTCCAGCGAACACTGAAGTCAGAGGCATGAACCGCAGAGGCGGTAACGGTCACCTGGCCACCCACGGGCATTTTTATCAGCTTCCTCGTACACGGGACAGAGATGACCTTGTATGGGGAGAGGCGAGTGGACGAGTCATTCCCCCTGATTTGCGGGACTGTCATCGTCTGGTTTTTCATTCGGCGATCCTTGGCTACGCGGGGGAAGGATTATAAAGTCCAACGGGCAACTGGCAACTTCGGTACGGTCAACACGAAGCCAGATCGAAGTCCGCATGAGGTACAATTCTCCCGGTTTTCGGTCCTTTTGAGGAACGGGGGCGGCGATCCTGGGACCTGGGACGACAATGCGGGATTCGAAAACCGGAAGGCCCTCATCAGGGATATTCAGCTCGAAATCGAAGGACCACAATTTCGGATCCGAAGGAGAGGCTGCTCTATCAACCGCCGACATTCGGGCTTCGTGTCTGCCTGTTCTTTCGACCTGTAACCTGAGATAAAATGTGAGACAGGAAAGCGACAGTTCATCTCCACTAAAATGGTATCGCGAGTACGTGCCTGCCACGATCCACTTCCCCGAGAAGGCATCGCAATATACCTGATCCGCCAGCACCATGGTGCCGCGAATCGCCGCTATATGGGTATCGTCCTGAAACATGGAGACGAAGCGTTGTTGGTCCTGCACGGGAAGTTTGTACAAAGCCGCGGCGTCCTCCAGACGGCGTTTGTCCGCCGGACTCGCCCTCATGGCCTCGCACCACGGGGCCAGATCGTCGGGAAGCCTGCCGCGCCCGTTTAGGATGTTCTTGACTAACCGTGCGGATTCGGGCACCTGTTTGATAAGATTAGCTTCCGAGACCGACGCCTTGTGCATCAGTTCGTGCAGAACCCTAGTGAATATCGGACGATGGGGCATGGCTTACTCCTGCTGGGGGGGGCGGGAAGCGCCGGGGGACGGGTCAAGGGGGACAAAATCCCATAGCGAGCGTTCGGCCCCGGGAACGCGCTTGTCCTTGCGCAGGCTGACGATACCGCTGTCGTAGATCGCCTTGAAGCTCAGGCCTTTGTCGAGGATGGCCTGGTGGGAGAGGATGCCGTGCTCTAGGATTGAGGGCAGGTTATCCCGGTGGGTGATGTAGAAGAGTTGGGGGATGGGGGGGGGCATGGAGATTTGGCCGATAAAGTGAACGTCGGAGACTATGGCTTTCGCATTGATGCCAGTCTCACTCGGCTAGTCCCACTCACACACGAAGCCCTTTATTTCTGGATATATTTTATCCTCCATCGTGCCCCAATATTTCTCCCCTAATGGATGAGGCCGCATTAATCGTACAACACTTCTTCCAGCCACCGGCTCTCCGCCGGGATACCAGTTCGAGAATATTATGTTGCGGCCATCCACCCACACCCATTTGTTCTTCTGTTTATCAAAATAAATTCCCGCCCACATATCTAATTTGTTCGTCAAACTAAAGACAAAATCATTTTCCTCCTTGCTGTTGATTATCGCCAGATGCCCCCCCATGGCTTCGCATTGCTTTTTAGCAGCATCCCAGGTCAGGTTGTCTACAAAGAATGCCTTATAAACACTTTTTCCAAATTTTTTTCCGCCCTTGACGTACCGCGTTTTTTCTTCATTGCTGATTACCTCCGGAAGTTTAATGCGCGCCTTCCACTCCTTCATCTCCCGCGCATATCCCAGATCATCTTTCTTGGTCGCCTCCCGGATCTCCGCATCAAATAGTACCGATAATTTCTCCGACTCCTTTGTCACGATCCCGTCGTGTCCCTCCATCAATTTTTCTCTTTTGGAGACATAGGACTTTCTGCGAATTTCAATGGATTTAATTGAAGATTCCTGGTCGAAACCCTCCTTTAGCTTCTGGAGCTTATCAATAGAATCCAAATCCCCCTTGGTCTTGGATTTCTCGATCTCCTTGTCAATTTCCTGTTCCAGTTTGGATTTTTCGTCGTTCATTTTGTTTTCCATTTCCAGCTTGCTCTTTTGAACTTTTTGCTGGTACTCATCCACGGCTTTTTCCAATTTGATATTTCTGAACCTGGTGGCAGATACGATCTCCCGCATTTCCGTCGCCACCTCATCTTGCGTCATCTTGCCCGTTTCTCCGAAGTGATCCGCAAAAGCAGCGACTTTCTCCTCCGCGTTCAACACCTGCTTTTTGTCATTCGCGGTCAACTCCAATTTGCCTTCAGGCAAAACAACATCAGTTTTGCCCTCAGTGGCGACCAGCTTAAAATGCGTCCCCCGCACTCCAATGACACACCCAGGGGTCTTGACGCTGAAATCCGTGTCGAGTTTTTGCGCCCGAATCCGCAGAGTGCCAGTGTTCAGGATTAGGTCAATTTTTTCAGATTTTTTTCTTTCCAGGGTGGGATTTTCAATGAAACCCTCCAGAGATCCGCCCACCTTATCGCCCACGAATATTTTGGCGGGCGTTTCGATGGTGCGGTAGAGTTCCCCGGGCTTCAACTCCCGCATTTGCAAAATATCCTCCCCACCCTTGGATTTGACGGACTCCTCGATGAACACCGCATCAGAAGCCCCGCCATAAACGAACCTCCCAATTCCCAAGAAGAATGAGAACAGAATCAGGATGAGTTTCATGCCGTACTATCAGAAAAATTCGACCGCGCCATTGTAGGCAGACGCGCCCTCTTGGGAAGGATGAGCACCCGCCTCTCAAGCCGGCAAAGGGCTTTATGCTGACTTCTCGACCAACTGGCCGGTGGCGTATTTATGGAGGATGCTGGAGATCAGAGTCTGGTAGGGCAGACCTTCGCGGACGGCACGCGCCCGGATCATTCTCAGGTCCAACGCGTCCAGGCGCAAGCCGACCTGTTGCTTCCGCGCGGTGTTCCTGGCCGCCGTCCGAGCTTCGCTCAACAGGCGCGTCCGATCCCGCGATTTCCGGACGCGCCCCTGATTGAGGGCTTCGTCAATCTCACGCTCGTAGGGATCCAGCCGGATTTCGTTCATGTTCGTCCCTTTTTTAAATAAAGCTCTGTGGCCTTGCGGCTCGGAAACACGGTGTTGGCCCGTTCGTGCTGAGTTCATCGAAGCATGAGCGGGCCGCCACCCCGCCGCCGTCCACCCTTCGACAGGCTCACCCCCCAAAGCGGGGGATAAAGGGCGAACGGCGGGGTGCTCTGTGCAATGGCCGAACTATTACCGGCCACGCGTGTTGAAGGTGATGCCCCGCCGGCTACCATGGCGGCGAGTATGCCATGATTCACGCCGAGAACAAGAGCCATATCTGGGAGGACATCTGCTTCTATGTCACGGTGGACAACCACCCCCATGCTTACCTCTTCGATTGCGGCATGGCGCGCTATCTGGCGCCCGGCGACTGCAAGAACATCCAGGCCGTCTTCATCACCCACACGCACATTGACCACTTCTCCAATTTCGACACCTTGCTGCGCCACCAGCTCGGCGTCAACCGCAAAATCACCATCTGCGGCCCGCGCGGACTCGCCCGCCAGGTGCAGTCCCGCATCCTGAGCTACACCTGGAACCTCATCCGCCGGCGCAGCGTCGTTTACGAGGTGCGCGAGTTGCAGGATCAGTGGATGGAGGTTTACCAGGTCTATCCCCCGCGCTGGGAGCTTAAAAAAATTGAAGAAGTGCGCACACCCGAACGCCTGTGCTTCAAGGAGGCGGGCATCCTGGTGCATTTCGCCGTGCTCGACCACAAGATCCCCAGCATCGCGTATCTCCTCGAAGAGGAGAGCACCGTCAACATCGGCGAGTTCCCTTTCCGCCCCGGGCCCTGGATCCGCGAGCTCAAGCAGGCCCACGGCGATGGCGCCGCGGATCGCGAGATCGCCATGGAGGACGGCACGAGCCAGCGCGCCGGGGAGCTGTTCAAATACCTCTACGTCAAGGTGGGTGGAAAGTTCGGCTACGCCATGGACCACTTGGCCTGCGACGCCAACCACAACAAGCTCATGGAGCTCTGGCGCGGGGCCGATGAAGTGGCCATCGAGGGCT
>JAHFOS010000149.1 GCA_023261545.1 bacterium | reverse complement strand
CTGCTCGATAATTTGCGGCAGCTCCACCACCTTGAAACCCTGTTCATCTTCGATAAGGATCTGCGCAGCCTCGTGGACGCCCGGCCGAGCATGACGCCCGGCAAACAATACTCCCTCCTGCAACTCGACTCCGATTGCCTGGAGCAGGTCTGGATGGGGCGGGAAGCCTTCACCGAGCGGCGCGACCTCGCCGGCAATGATCTGCTGAGCGCCTACGCGCCGGTACCCTCGGCCAGCGGGCGTTTGCGCGCCGCGGTCTACGCCGAAACCGACACCTCCTTCCTCGATCCCCTGGTGGAGCTGCGCAAGATGATCGGCGTGATCGGCGTCACCGTCATCGTGCTCGCCGTCCTGCATCTGCTCGTCCTGCGCCGCCTGCTCTCGCGCCTGCAGGAGTCCCACGAGCGCGTCCTGCAGTGGGAGCGGCACGCTTACGCCTCCCGGGTGGGCTCGGAGGTGGCCCACGAGATCAAGAACCCGCTGGGCATCATCCAGACGACCGTGGACTCCCTGCGGCGCCACTACGACCCCGGCTGCAAGGATGAGCGCTATCTCTACATCGGCGAGGAGGTGCGGCGCCTGAGCGGTATCGCCACGCGGCTGTCAACGCTTTCGGGCGAAGAGCCTGGAACGCCGGCCCCCGTGCTGCTCGCGGAGCTGGCCGCCAGCGTCGCCGACGAGATCCGCCGCGATCCGCAATTCCAAAACATCAAAGTGGAAACGCTGCTCGCCGCGGGCTTGCAACCCATCGTCATTGACCGCGACAAGATCAAACAGGTGCTGTTGAACCTGCTGCTCAACGCACGCCAAGCCCAAGGCGATGCCGGGTCCGTGCGCCTGCGGCTCGCTGAGCGCGTGTGGCGCCGCAAACACTGGCAGGTTCTAGGCGTGGAAGATGATGGCGCCGGCATGACAGGCCAACAGATGCGCCGCGCTTTCGAGCCTTTCTACACCACCAAGCTCACGGGCAGCGGGGTGGGGCTTTCCATCGTGCTGCGCATCATCGAGGCCCATGAGGGCCACGTCGCGGTGCAGTCGTCCCCTGGGCGAGGAACCACGGTGGAAATCTTCCTCCCCGCTGAAACGCCACAACCCTAGAAGCCTTGGCGCGCATCCTCATCATTGACGACGAGAAGCGCCTCTGTCAGATCCTGGCGCAATCCCTGCGCGATGAGGGCCATGAAACCGCGAGCGCTCAAAGCCTCGAAGATGGGCTCTTGGCCCTGAAAGACGCCGCCCACGATATCGTGCTCACCGATCTGCGCATGCCCGACGGGGACGGTCTCGCCGTGCTGCGCGCCGCGCGCAAGTTGCAGCCCGCCCCCATCGTGGTGCTGATGACGGCGCACGCCTCCACCGACACGGCGGTGGCCGCCATGAAAGAGGGGGCCTTCGATTACCTGCTCAAGCCCTTCTCGCTCGACGACCTCTCCGCCATGATCGCCAAGATCCAGCAGGCCCAGGCGGCCAGCGCGGGGCATTCCGCCAGTGGTGAGCTGCCCGAGGCCGGATACACGGTCGGCAAGTCGCCGGAAATGATCAGGGTTTTCAAGCTGGTGGGGCAAATCGCGCCACAGGACGTCACCGTGCTCATCCGCGGCGAAAGCGGCACCGGGAAGGAGCTCGTGGCCAACGCCATCCACAAGGCGAGCCCGCGCGCGGCCCGCCCCATGGTCACCGTCAACTGCACGGCCCTGCCCGAGCTGCTTTTTGAGAACGAGCTGTTCGGTCATGACCGCGAGGCCTACACCGGGGCCTCCACGCGCAAACTCGGCAAGTTCGAGGCCGCCCACGGCAGCACGCTTTTCCTCGACGAGATAGGCGACATGAGCCTCGCCACCCAAGGCAAGCTGCTGCGCGTGCTCGAACAGAAGACCTTCCACCGCGTCGGCGGCAACGAATCCATCAAGGTGGACGTGCGCATCATCGTCGCCACCAACGTGGACCTCGAGGTCGCCGTGCGCGAAAAGCGCTTCCGCCAGGATCTTTTTTACCGGCTGAACGTCTTCCCCGTCCACCTGCCGCCACTGCGGGAACGCAAAGAGGACATCCCCATGCTGGTGCGCCACTTCCTGCTGCGCGCCAACACCAGCGTCAGGGAGGCCAGCGCGGCGACCCTGGCGGCGCTCGCGGCCTACGACTGGCCCGGCAACGTGCGCCAGCTCGAAAACACCGTCATCTCCTCGGCGCTGCGCTGCCGCGGCGGCACGCTGCAATCCGAAGATCTCCCTCCGGAGATTCGTTCCGAGACCGCCGTGAATTCCACGGAAGCCGCGGACGACGACGCCGAACCTCCCACGGCCGCCCTCGACCTCGCCCAGGCCGAGCGCAGCCTCATTGACCAGGCCATCAAAAAGGCGGGCGGCAACAAGACCAAAGCCGCCAAACTGCTCGGTATCACGCGCCGGGCGCTGTACTCCAAACTCAAGATCTCTACCGAGAATAACGGCGGGTCGGACGCCTGAGACGGCCCGCTCTGGTTTGCGGCTCCTGGTGAAGCCCGCCATTCCGTTCCAAAGGACCGGCCGGGCCGTCAGCGAGAGCCCGATGTGGCGCGTCAGCGCGTCCCCGCTGGCGCGACCTCGAAAAGCAGCAGGGCGTATCCCGCGCTAGTACGCCCGCGGTAGCGGCGTTCGATGCGCAACCTACGTTCCAGCGGCAGGCCGTAGATCAGGCAGGTGAACTTGTTGCTCGCCAGCGTGTGCTCGTCCAAGAGCAGGTAGATGTGTCCGGCTTCCCGCCGCAGCGTGGCCACAATTTCCGTGGCGTGGGAGAGAAAGTCCTGCCCCATGGGGAGCACGTCGAGCTGGGGATACCAGGCGCAATAAACTCCGGGCGTGGTGCCGATGTGGCCCCACTCTCCGCCGCAGATGAGGCGACCCGGGGGCAGTGATGAGAGCTCGGCCAGCAGCTCCTTGACCCCGAGACCGCTCGGCCATTCCGGTTGGGTTTCTATGAGGGCGTAGTCGCTCTGTCCCCACCTTGCCAAAGGTATCCAGGTCGCCTGGACCTTGTGCCCCACGATGAAGAGGGCCAGGACGGCGGCCAGGACGACGCGCAACTGGCGCGGCGCGCGATCTGACCAGGCCGCCGCTCCGACGCTGGCGAAGAGGATCCAGGCGTGGAGCCCCATGCCGAAATGGCGGGCGAAGTGGGCCTTGAGCAGGATGACTTGCGGAAGGAAAGAAGCAATCCAAATGAGCCAGCAGCACGCCAGCGTCCAGCGCCGTTCCCGATGCAGCACCATGGCGAGCAGGCCAGCCAGGGCGGCCAGGGGCCAGAGCCAGGGCAGATCGGCGGAAATCAAGGATTCGTAATACTTGAGGTTGGCGAGCCAGGAGGCCAGCGGCAGGCCCAGGATTTCCCCCAGCGAGTGGACTTCGCGCACGTAGGAGAGCGCGCCCCCCTGGCGGACATGGTAGGGGTGGTAGAGCAGGCGCGGGGCGAGCCAGCCCAGGAACAGCGCCGGAGGGTAGAACAGCAGCCAGCGCCGCCAGCGCGCCGTGAGGAGCGCGGCCATAGCGCTCAGCCCCCGGCCTTCCAGCGCCAGGGCGAGCGGCGCGGCCAGGAGCATGTGCAGGATCCACACGCGCCCGCTCAGTTTGACTAGCGTCAGCGCCGCGAATAGCAGAACTCCTAGAATGCCGTCCCGCGCCCGGCCACGCTGCGCGTAGCGAAAGCTGAAATACAGGGCCGCGGCCCCCAGCCCTTGCAGCCACGGCTCCATGATGCCGATGACGTCGAAGTAGAAGAAGTGATCGCTCAGGGTGATCCACAGGCCCGCAAAGATGGCGGCGGACGGGCCAGCCACGGCGCGCGCGAGCTTCACCGTGCAAAGGAACCCCAACCAGCCCATGAGCGTGGAGAGCAGGCGCAGCAACGTGACGGGGGAGCGGAAAAACCCCGCCAGCCCGGAGGCGATCCAGAAAGTGATGGGCTCCTTGTAGTCGCCGTACATGCGCCCATCCAGGGACATGAACTGGTTGTGCGCCCAGTCCGCGCGCATCAGTTGAACGTAGAGAGCCACGTTCATCTCGTCGGTGTGCGGGGCAAAGAGCGCGAAGGCGACGGCGCGGGTGGCGAGATAGAACAAGGACAACCACAGGATGCCGCGGTGTTTCATGAGGGCGGCGGCCCAACGCCCGGCGGGCGGGAGCGAATGGGCGGCTAACACGCTGGCGGAGTCCGTCACGGGGCACTCCGCGCGGAGACTTCGGCCCTTAGCTTTTCCACGAGCGCGCGGCCAGCCGTCAGCGTCGGAACGTCCAGAAGTTTTTCGAGCTCAGCCATCCAGCCGCGCGCGCGCGGCTCGCCCGCCTCGGCGGCCAGGGCTATCCAGGCAAAGCCTTGCACGGGATCGGCCGGTACTTCCCTTCCTTGCATCAACGTCCTGCCCCAAAAGGCCTGCGCCTCCGCCACTCCGTTCCTGGCGGCCTGTTCGAGCCAGGTGACCGCCAAGCCGGGCTCCGTCAGCAGGGTCTCCCCGGCAAAATGCAGGCGGGCCAGTTCGAACCGGGCGTACACCTCCCCCTGGCGAGCCGCTTGGTGCAACCATTCATAGCCCTGGCGCGCATCCTTTGATGTTCCGCGTCCTTCCAGCAGCAGCGTACCCGCGTAGAGCTGCGCGCGGGCATGGCCCCAACGCGCCGCCTGCTGGAAGGCTAAAAACGCCCGAGCTTCGTCTTTGGCGGCACCGTCCCCGGTAAGCAAGATACGCCCCATCCAAAAAAAGGCCTCCTTGTCCGCCGGAGTCGGATTTTCAAGAACGCTTTTCCAGCTCTGCCATTGGGCCGCAGCCGCGGCTGGAAGCGCGGGGGGATGCTCGCTGGCGCGCAGCGCCCAGATCCACAGGCCCGCCGTGAAGAAGGCGGCGCCAGCCAGTGCGCTCGGGCCGAACCAACCCTCCCGACTCGCGGTGGGTTCCTGCTGTTCGGTGGGATTCAACTAAGGCTGGGGGGAGATAGGCTGTAGACTGAAGACTGTAGGCTGTAGGAAAAGCTTCAAGGCTGGCGGCGTTTTCACCTTCAGCCTACGGCCTACAGTCTTCGGTCCTTTTTGGGGTTCACTTCCGGGAAGGGTCAGTCCCTTGCTGCGCGGCCGTTTAGTTTTCAACTGCCGTTTCAGGGTTCAAGGCATTTCACCCATGCTAAGATGGAGAAACGGACCGCAAATCTCCTGTCACCACTCCTCACGCCGCCATGACTTCCGATGCCGACCTTGCCGCGCTGATGGATCGCGCCATCGCCCTCGGAGAGCGCGGTGACAACCGGGTCTTGCCCAACCCGCGCGTAGGAGCGCTCTACTGGCGCGAGGGAAAAATCCTGGGCGTTGGCTGGCACCGCCAGTGCGGAGACGACCACGCCGAAGTCGCGGCGGCGCGCGCGGCGGGAATGGATGTCGCCGGCAGCACGCTGGTGGTGAGCCTGGAGCCCTGCTCCCACCACGGGCGCACCCCACCCTGTGTTGACTTCCTTCTGAAACACCGCGTGCACCGGGTGATCTATGCCCTCGCCGATCCCAACCCTTCGGTGGCGGGCGCCGCCGCGCTGGCGGCCGGTAGCGTTGCGGTTCAACAACTCTACCGGCCCGGGGCGCTCGCGCTTGTCGAACCCTTTGCCAAAAACCTACAACAACGCGCGTATCTGACCCTCAAGTGGGCCATGAGCCTGGACGGCAAAATTGCCGCGCGCGGCGGCGACGCGCGCTGGATCAGCGGCGAGGAGTCCCGCCAGTACGCGCATATCCTGCGCGCCCGCGCCGACGGCGTGCTCGTGGGCGCCGGCACCGTGCTCGCCGACCTCCCCGACCTCGGCCTGCGCCACGGCGTTGAGGGCAATCCTCCGCGTCCCATCGTCTGGGACCCCCGCGCCCGCACCGCCGCACTCGCCGCATGGTGGGCCGGCAAGCTCGCGCGCCGTCCGCTGGCGCTGACCCACCCTGACAAACTCGCCGGTTGGCCCGCCGGCGTGGAGACGCTGGGCATCGAGAGTATCGCCGACCTCGACGCGCGGCTCTTCTCCGCCGGCTTGCGCCATGTCTTAGTTGAAGGCGGCAGCCGCCTGCACGGAGCCCTCCTGGATGCCGGCCTCGCCGACGCCGTTCACGCCTTCATCGCGCCCCGGATTTTAGGAGGCGCGACGGCCCCCGGACCCGTGGCGGGAGCAGGCGTGGACCGCGCCGCTGCAGCCCTGCCGCTCTTAGAGGCACGCACCGAGTCCCACGGCGCGGACCTCTCCCTGCACGGACTCCTGCGCGTGCACCTGCCCGGTGGCGCGACGCTGCTCGGCACTCAGAACGGATTCCCTCAGTAATGATTCCCGAGCTGTGCGATCAGGAGCGCGTTGTTCTCAACTTTAGCAATTCCGAAGAATGCGTGCCCCTGGCAGGCCCCCCTGTTTGTTCTGTGCTCTCTGCGTTCTCAACTCGGGAGCATCCACAGATTACACAGATTTGCACTGATTAAAAAGGATGGCCCTGATTGATTAATATCTGTGTTAATCTGTGCAGTCTGTGGAAAATCCCCCCTGGCAGCTCGATTTGGTTCCTGTCTCGCTTGACCAGACACCGGTGGGAAAATTCTGGAAAGGTACGCATTCCTCGAATGAACTGTATTTTTCATTTTTCTTTACCGCAATTCTAGATAGAAAGCTCTTGATTCTGCCCTAGGGCCTCCATCCTGCAGGTCTCCGAAATCCCTGATTTAAACCCCATGGCGATTCCAGATTATCAGACCATTATGCTTCCGCTCCTCCGCTTGGCGGGAGATGGAAAGACCCACACGCTCCGCGAAGCCGTCGACAGCCTGGCGGATCACTTCGGCCTTTCCGAAGCCGAGCTCACCTCTCTTCTTCCCAGTGGCAAGCAACCGACATTCCTCAACCGTGTCGGATGGGCGAGAACCTACATCATGAAGGCGGGCTTGCTAGAGGCCCCACGCAGGGCCGTGTTCCAGATAACACAGCGCGGACTCGATGTGCTAAAAACTAACCCCGAAAAAATCAATGTGAAATTCCTTATCCAGTTTCCGGAGTTCAAATCTTTTCGAGCCCTACGCCACGCCAGGGAATCCGAAGAGCCGGCCATCTCGCCAGCAGACGAAAACACTCCCGAAGAAGCACTGGAGGAGTCTTACGGCAGGATGCGGGCCAACCTCGAAACCGAACTCCTGGACCGGATCAAAGCATGTTCCCCCAGTTTTTTTGAACGTTTGGTCGTCGAATTGCTCGTCAAGATGGGCTACGGCGGCACTCTTCGCGACGCGGGCCAAGCCATTGGTCGCAGCGGGGACGGCGGCATTGACGGCGTCATCAAGGAAGATTTACTGGGCCTCGATGTCGTTTACGTTCAGGCCAAGCGCTGGGACGCCACAGTTGGCCGGCCAGAAATCCAGAAATTCGCGGGAGCACTCCAAGGAGTCCGTGCCAAGAAAGGTGTTTTTATCACAGCTTCCGAATTCTCCAATGATGCACATGACTACGTTTCCCATATCGACAGCAAAATTGCGCTTATCGATGGACCACAACTGGCGCGCCTGATGATCGATCACGGCCTTGGCGTTTCACTGGTCGAGACCTACGAAATCAAGCGCATTGATTCCGACTATTTTATAGAAGACTAGGAGAAACGGCCTACTCCGCCGCTTCCACCACCTCGGCCTCGATGCCCGCGAGGCAGCGCTCCACCAGGCCGGCGACGTCGAGCTTGGACTCGTTGTGTTCGAGATCGCTCACGCGCGAGCGGGTGACGGGGTGGGAGGGCAGGAAAACGGCGCAGCAGTCCGGAGCCTCCTCGATGCTGATGCCGTAGGTGCCCAGAGCTTCGGCCTGGGCGATGTTGTCGAGCTTGTCGAGCCCGATGAGCGGGCGATAGACGCACAGGTCCGGCCACGCTGTTCACGGCGTGCATGTTCTCCAACGTCTGGCTGGCCACCTGGCCGAGGTTCTCGCCGGTGACGAGCCCGAGGCAGCCCTCGCGGCGCGCCAGAGCCGAGGCGATGCGCATCATGAAGCGGCGGTAGAGCACCACGCGGAACGCCTCGTGGCAATGATCGCGGATGGCCTCCTGGATTTCCGCGAAGGGCGCGACGAAGAGGCGCGCGGCGCCCTGGAAGCGGCCAAGCACGGCGAGCAGTTTCCCCGTCATTTAACCTGCAACCCACTGGTTTCGTTGCCACAAAACTCGTTTTCATTTTTTTAGGCACTTCAGGCGAACGGGGGCCTACAGCCCCCCGGCCCCCTGTGAACTCAAGCCCCCTGCGGGAGCTTGAGTTTTTTCTTTAAACGCGCGCAGGGAGTCCCCGAAAAATCCTTAAAACCACTTTTAGGGGGGGCAAAACATACGAATAAGGCTAAAAAACGGCCCAATTTAGGGCCTATCCATTTGAACATCAATCACTTAGCTTGGTCCGACCCCGGAGGCGCATAAGCGCTAACTTGTTTGGGATTTTCGAGTATTTTTGGCACATTCTTTAGAAAGTCCAGAAAGTTGATTTTAAAAAATACCAATAAAAATGCATCTTTCGTGTCTTTGGCGTCCTTGACAACCAATCAAGTTAGCGCCTATGCCCAAATGCGAACAAATGCGACAAGAAAGTGGCGGGGGATCCCGCCTTTGAGAGCTGGAGCCGCATCGCCGCCGGCGCGCTAAGGGAAACGAATCACGGGTTGGGCCGGAGGCACGACGACCCGTGATGACAGAACAGTCCATGATAAGTGCAGGAATTTGCCTTTTTTAGCCAATAATTGCAAATAGAATTCCATGTCCAGGGGTAATTCAAGGGTAAAGGGAGCCTGTTGCACGAATCGCCAGCACCACAGCCCGTAGCGGTCTTTCTTGGACAACAACCACTATATATTGTGGTTGGATGGCCCAAAATATGATTCATGCAACAAACTCAAGGGCAAGGGGATCTGGCTTGAGTCGCGGTGCGTCCTACAGCTTGCTGCGCCAAAATTCCGCGTGGCTGCTCCTGCTGCTCGCCTGCTGTCGGACCCTTTCCGCCGACATCCGCTCCTCCACCGGCAACCTCAATTTTGACGCCAACGCCGACGGCGTCGCTGAAGCCGCCTTGAGCGGGTCGAATCTTGGCATCGGCACCACCACACCCTCAGCGAATCTTCACGTGCTGGGCAATGCTTACATCTCGAACAACCTGGGCATTGGCACTTCCGCCCCGCTCTCCAGCCTGGAGGTGAGCGGCACCATGGGTTTTTCAGTCCAAAGCGTGAGCGCCAATACAACGCTGGGCGGCAATACCACCGTTTTTGCCGACACGTCGAGCTCCAACCTCACGCTCACATTGCCCTATTCCGGCAACGTGGTGGGGCGGTTTTACACCATCAAGAAAATCACCAACAGCAACAACCTCATCGTCATGGGCACCAACGGTTATATCGAGGATACCATCAACAAGTTGACCCTGACCACCGGCGGCAACAGCTATCCCTACCTGACGGTCATGAGCACGAGCACGACCTGGTCCATCCTATCCGTCTCTGGCAGCGATAACAGTGTGCCCACCACGCTCAGCGACAACCTTGTCGGTTGGTGGAAACTGGATTCTTCCAGCGGCAACACGGCCACCGATTCCAGCGCGCAGAACCAGAACGGCACGCTCTATAAGTTCACGGGCTCGGGATGGAATCCCGCGAGTGGCAAGGTTCAGGGGATGCTCACCGGCAACGTGAACAGTTCCTCCGGTGGTCACTACGTGGAGGTGGCCGGCAACAGCAGGTACACCATCGGCGCGAATAATTTCAGCGTGGCTTGCTGGGTGAAGAAGACGGTCTCTTCGTCGGGAGGGCCCAAGAACGCGCATATTGTCGGGAAATACTACGACCAGAACAACCCCTCGCTTAACGAGTGGAGTCTCGATATTTCCGACGATAACGGCTTTGGCGACAAGCCAACTTTCAGAATCGTCAACAATGCCGTCAAAGCCGATGGGACCGCCAACCTCACCATTGGTGCGTGGACGCATCTCGTCGGCACGCGGGATGGTGATTCCGCTATTAAACTCTACGTGAACGGCAGCCTAATCACGACGTCCGGCGGCTTCAGTGGTTCGATTGCCGCCAGTTCGTCCAACCTCAGGTTCTTCGCCTCAAACAGCCCCTTGAGCGCCGGCGCCTACAGCAGCAATGCCGAGCTTGATGACGTGCGCATCTACAACCGCGCCCTCTCGCTCGCGGAAGTCCAGGCCATCTATAACCAGGGGCAATAAAACCCATCTCCGTTCAGCGCTGCTCTCCGGAAAGAATGTGTGGGCATAAGCGCTAACTTGTTTTGTTGAAAAGGTGCTTGCCGTGGTATGATGGGCCGAACAACCATCACCTGTCGAGGAAAGCCGTGGACGAAGATTGGACGGTGCTCAAGCATTTTTTTCCACCGAACTGGCAGCAACTGGCGATCGATACAGGGGCTCTCAAGGGGCTTCGGAAGGATAAGTCGTCGGATAATCTTCTGCGTACGCTGCTATTGCACGCGGGGTGCGGTTTGTCATTAAGAGAAACGGTTGTGCGCGCAAGGAAGGCAACGATTGCAGACCTGTCGGATGTGGCACTCCTAAAGAGAATGCGCAAGTGCAAGAACTGGCTAAAGTCATTATGCACTTCACTGTTTGAAGAGAGAAAAATCGCTCCCTTGCAAACGCAAGTCCATATCCCTCGCGTTAGGCTTTTTGACGGTACCATCGTGAAAGAACCCGGAAAAACCGGCAGCCTCTGGCGGATTCACTACAGCGTGCAACTGCCGTCTCTGGAATGCGATTACTTCAGAGTTACAGAAGCTAAAGGCGAGGACACAGGGGAATCCTTTCAGCAGTTCCGAATAGACAAGGGCGACTTTATTATGGCAGACCGAGGCTATAGCAAACCCGACGACCTGAGGTATCTCGAATCAAGACAGGCAGAAGTTATTGTGAGGG
>JAHFOS010000261.1 GCA_023261545.1 bacterium | reverse complement strand
CCCGCCACGGCCTTGGCCTCCGCTGGTCCGAAAAACGACGCGCGCCAAAGCCGGCCATCCAGAAGGCCAATCATGCCCGCTCCCACCACGATGAACGGAAAGGGAATATCGGCAAAAAAAATGGCGATGAACGCGGCCCCGGCCAGCAGCCAGCGCACCCGGTTCTTGAGCGCGCGCCGGCCGATGCGCAGCACCGCCTCCAGCACCACGGCCAGCACCGCCGGTTTGAGGCCGTAGAACAGCGCCTCCACCGCCTTCACGTCCTGGCATCCGGTATAGACGAGGCTCAAGGCCAGGATGGAGAGAAAGCCCGGCAGCACGAACAGCGCGCCGGCGGCGAGTCCTCCGGCGGTGCGGTGCAACAGCCAGCCCATGTAAGTCACGAGTTGCTGCGCCTCGGGACCGGGCAGCAGCATGCAATAGTTGAGCGCATGCAGGAAACGGCTTTCGCCGATCCAGCGCTTTTCCTCGACCAGCACCCGGTGCATCACCGCAATCTGGCCGGCCGGACCGCCAAAGCTATTGGTGGCGATTTTGAGCCAGACCTTCAGGGCTGCGCGGAAGGAAATGCCGTGGCCGGGAGTGGTGGGCGCCGCGGGGGAAACTTCTGGAGCTGTTGGCGAGTCGTCGGGCAAAGGACGGGGCAACCTGGATGAGACGAGTCGTGCAGTGTAAGCCAAGCGCAAAAGGGACACTGCCTTTCAAGAGTGGTCAGCGCTGACGGCATCGAAGGGTATAGCCTCCCTCCCCTCGGTCAGCAGATCCCGCGGGGTATTCCTCGCAAAGCGGCCTCGTATTCTTCAGGAGTGTTGGCGTTCATGATCCAACGCGAATCGGGAGGATCGAGGAGCTCGGCACCGAGTTGCTCCAAAGCGCGGCGCGGGCAGTTCAGGCCCGCGCCGTGGAGGGCGAGGAGCGGCGGGCGCGCGGCGGGCTCGTAGAGGGCCAGGAGCGGCTCGGGCCAGTTGCGCTCGGGGTTGCGGAAGGCTGTGGCCATTTTTAGCGGGTTGCGGCGCGCAAGCAGGAAGTCCAGGGCCGCATCGCCGGCGAAAGGCAGGTCGCAGGCCATCACCAGCCAGGCGGCCTCGGGGTGGGCCTCTAAGGCGCTCAGGATGCCGATGAGCGGGCCGCCACCCGGAAAACGGTCGGCGAGCTGCGCGTGTCCGGCATATTCGGGAGCCGCTGACTGATCCGCGCGCAAGGAGAGGAAAACACGCGCGCAGTGACGCGCGAGTGCGCGCGAGCCATTCTCGAACTGCGGCCGTCCGTGGTAAACGATGAGGGCCTTGTCGCGGCCCATGCGCCGACTGCGGCCGCCGGCCAGGACCAAGCCGTACACAGGCTTCGCCTCGGATGCCGCGCCCAGGGTGTTCTGCTCTCCGCCCATGGTTTGCCATTCTAAACCGAGGGGCAGAATCACGACCGCCAATCCATCGGCGCGATCCCCACTCCATCATGCTGCGCCTGTTGTTCCTGCTGCCCGCCGCCGCTGGCGCCCTGCTCGCGATCCTCATCCCGGTGCGCTTCACGCGCATGAGCCTCGTCGAGCTGCGCTTGCTCCACGGAGGGGATCTGTCCTTCGAAGCGGAAGCGCGCCGGCACGCACAGCAAGGGCGGCTGCAAGTGGCGCGGCGCTACCTGTTGCTGGCCGGCAAGGCGGAAAGCGCGGCGCGCGAAGACCCACTGCCCCAGCACCTCAAAACCGCCGCCGACTGGTATCGCTATCTTTCCGACGCCCCGGCGCTCACGGCGCTGCTGCGATCCGGCAGCGGCGAACACGTCATCAGCGAGCTATCCCCGCCCGCCCGCGCGCTCTGCCAGACCCTTGTGGCCTGGCAGGAGGGGCGCAAATCGGCCTTGCTCTTCCCCGTGGAGTCCGACCGTGGCCGGGCGACCGAGCGCCTCATCCTGCTGCTGGGGGTGATCCAAGACATCGGCGCCCTGCGTCCGGCGCTGCTCGAAGATGTGTCGCGCAGGATGCATCAGGCCGGCGGAGGCTCCTGGGGGGAGCTCGAAAAACCGCTGCTGGGCCTGCTGTCGCTCGCGCGCCGCCTGACGCTCGATGAAATCGCCGTGGCCCTGGGGCCCGCGCGCGGCCTTGATGAAATCGCTGACCTGGCGGCCTGGCTGCAATTTCACCCCGAGGCGCAGGGCGAGAGTTTGGCCGTGCTGGACCACCTGGGGGAGACGGGACTGCCGCGCTTGCTGCGCTATCTCGCGCGCTATGGGCCACCAGGGCTCGCGGACCTCGTTTCCGCCCTGCGCCTCGGAGAACCCGCCCTGGGGATGCTGCTCGACCGCGCGGCGACGCTGCACCAGCCCCTGGGACTGCGCTGGCTGCGAAACCCGGACTGGGATTACCTCTGGATACAGGCCTTCCGCCAGCGCGGCCTGTCTCAAGCTCTGCGCGCCTTGCTGGCCCTGCTCGGCGGGATATTCCTCGCCTGCGCTCTGGAATTCATGCCGTCGGCCACCAACACCGGGGCCTGGCCGCGACGCATGGCCCTGGGCGTGTTCGCCGCCTTGATCCTGCTCCTGGCCCTGGAAGATCCCCGCTACCTCCAGGAGCCGCGCCAACCCAATCTCCGCGTCGCCACCCCGGCCCAGGCCGCGGGGGCCGCGGACACGGTGACCGCGACCGGCAAGGGCGCCAGCATGAACCAAAGCCAGAACCAGATCTCCCTGTATTTCGCCCTGGGCTTTTTCGTCCTCCAGGTGCTGGCCTTTTTTTGGGGCTACCTCGAAATTCGCCGCGTGGCGCGCTCGGAGGAAACGCCGCGCGTCAAACTGCGCCTGCTCGACAACGACGAGCACCTCTTCGACCTCGGCCTCTACCTGGGGCTCGGAGGCACGGTGCTGTCGCTCACCATCATCGCGCTGGGACTCTTCAATCCGGGCATGATCGCCTACACCTCGACGCTCTTCGGCATCATCGAGGTGGCCGCTCTGAAGCTGGTCTGCCTGCGGCCCTTGCGGCGCGATCTCATCCGCCTTTCCGCCAGCACGCTCTAACTTGAACCGCTCGCTGCTCGTCGCCATCTCCGACTTCCTGGTGTTGAGCCTGATTTCCATGGGCTCCTTTCAGACTAAGCCTCCGACTACCGAATCATCGTTACCCGGAGCCGCCATCGGCTCCGTTGAACAGGACGTTTTCGCTTCGCTGGGGGAGGCCCTGAGCGAGGATCGCAAGGAGCGTGAGGCGCTGCAAGCCGAAAAACGCACCCTGGAGCGCAAGCGCGCCGGTCTCGAAGGGGATCTGGGAAAATCGCGGGAAGAAAATGCCCGCCAGGAGCACGCGCTCGCCGAGCGCGAGCAAAAGCTCGCGGA
>JAHFOS010000016.1 GCA_023261545.1 bacterium | reverse complement strand
CCGAGTACCGGGGCGCCGCCATCCTCCTGGTAAACCGCAATTTCGGCTGCGGCTCCTCGCGCGAGCACGCCCCCCAGCCCTTGATGCGCCGGAGCTTCCGGGCCATCGTCGGCGAGTCTTTCGCGGAGATCTTCTTCGGAAACTGCCTGGCCTTGGGCCTTCCCTGCCTCAAGCTTGCCCCGGGACGCATGCAGGAACTGCAGCGGCAGGTGGCGAAAACGCCCAGCCTTGAACTCACCCTGGACCTTGATCGCGGCGCGATTTCGGTGCTGGGGCGTGAAGAGCCGGTTGAACTTCAGGAGGGCGTGCGCCGCCAGTTTTTGAGTGGCGGCTGGGACGCGCTGGCGGAGCTCCTTGAAGGGGCCGAGCAGGCGGACGGCCGCGCCCGCGGCCTGCCTTATCTTTCGGGATTCCGCTGAAAGACGGTTTGGGGCCCGGCGTTGGCGGCGGCCAGGAGCCCACTACAATCCGCCCCATGAAAAACCGGCGCGGCGGCACCTTCGCGTCCATCCTCCTTGTTTGGACGCTCGTCGCCACGGCCGCCTCCGCTTGGTGGCCCTTCCATAAGAAGGAGGAGGCTCCCTCCGGAGAACCCAAGAAATCCTTCTGGTCGTCCGACAAGGGAAAACCTGGGACGAAGAAATCCGCGGGGGGCGAAGCGGCACCCGCGACGGCGCGCAGCGAGGCCGTAGCGGGCTTGCTCTACAACGATGAAGCGCGCGGGTATGTGCGCGAGTTGCCCGTGCTTTGGGGGCTGCACGTCAATGTGCCCATTGCGGGGCAGGTGTGGATTGGCACCACCTACAAGGAGGTGCCTTACACCAAGGATGAATACGAGGGATTGCGCGAAAAGCTCATCCAGAATGAACTCGACGTGCTGAAAAGGGAGTACGTGCGCCGCAAGAAGGAGGCGGGCGGTGAAAACCAGGAGAAAGTCGGGGAGCTGCTCGATCAGTTCCTGAGCGGGCAAGAGGTGAAAGATGACAAGCCCAAGGAAAAGGAGCTGGCTCAGCCTGACAAGAAATTGCTGGCCGGGTTCGATGAGGACGAGGCGCGCAAAAATATCGTGGCGCGGCTCATCGTGCCCCAAAGCCGCGCGGTGGAGACGCAGGCGGCGTATTTCCAGCTCAGCAACAGCGATCTCTACTGCGTTGAGCTCAGGACCGGCATCACGGTGTGGATCCTGCGCCTGTCCGCCCTTATCGAGGACGTCCCGCATGAGACCAAGCGCGCCGTCGAGTTCGTCGCCGATGGCAGGCTGTTCGTCATTGATAAGCAGGCTGGCCTGGTGCTGCACCGCTCGCTGCTCGACAGCGCGGTGCTGCCCGTGCCGTTCGCCACCGGGGAGTCCTATTTCATCGCCACCTATCGGCGCCATATCATGAACTGGGACCCCGAAAAGAACTTTCCGCTTTGGAACAAACTGATGTCCGGGGAGGTCGCCGGCGGGTTGTACGGCAACGATGAAAGCCTGCTGGTGGCTCAGGAAAATGGCGAACTCACGGCCCTTGGCTTTGACGGGCAGGTCAAGTGGGCGTTCATCAGCAAAGGCGTCGCCGAGGACAAGCTTTACCTGGAAAGAGAGCTGCGAGACCTCGTTGGGGAGATCACCAAGGAGCAAAACGACGCCAAAAAAGAGGAGCGCGAGGTGGATAAAAACAAGGTGCGCAAGCTGGAGTTGCAGGCGCGCGAGCTTGAGAAGCAGATCGATCTCCTGGAGTTGCGTGTGCGCGGCAGCTTCCTGGCTCCCCCGGTGACCCGCGGGGAATCCATCTACGTGGGCAGCACCGACTTCAACCTGTATAAATTGAATCGCTACACGGGTATCCCAGAGTGGCAGTACACCTGCAAGAGCAAAATCGTCGAGGCGCCTTTCGTCGGAGAAAAACGTGTGTGGCAGCGCGACCTCACGGGAACGGTCCACGCCGTTGACATCAAGAGCGGCGCCAAGCTCGAAGAGCTGGAGGGCGTCGGGCGCATCATCTCCGCGAGCGACGATATCGTTTATTTCGTGGACACCGCTGGGCGGTTCAGGACCAAGACGCGCCTGGGGCTGAGCGCGGTCGAGGGCCTCATGGAGCGCAACGTGCGCGTTGCCGACGACGCGCACGTGCTGGTGGCGTTCAGCAAAGCATCAACCGAGATCCACGCCTACGACCTCACGCAGCTCAGACGCTAGGGGGGCGCGCCGGCCGTGCTGGTGCTCACAAGAAAGCCGGGCGAGGCTATCATGGTGGGCGACAGCATCGAGATCCGGGTGCTCGACAGCCACTCGGGCGAGATCAAGCTCGGTATTACCGCGCCGCGGGACATCGTGATCCTGCGCAAGGAGATCTACGACGCGGTGCGCGATGAAAATAAGGCCGCCGCCAGCGCCGAGGCCGATGTGGCGGCTCTAGGCGAAGCGGCGCGGCGACTGGGCAAACACCGGCATGGGCACGGGCATGAGCGCCGGTAGCACTTTGGAACCGCGCGCCCGCCGTGCGCGGACGATAGGGGGCTTGCTGGCGGCGGCGCTGTTGTGGGGCAGTTGTCTCGCCTGGGCCTGGCTTGGATGCTACGCCAAGCTGCCGCCAGCTCCCGCCGCCAGTCCGACGGGATCGCCTCCGCTGCCGGCCTGGATGCCGCCGGCCTGGGGGCCGGCTTTCTGGAGTGGCATCCGCCTCCAAGGGGGAGCGGAGCCGCTCATGGCGCGCGATATGGACGACACCATGTCCGTTGTGGCGCGCCACCCTTGGGTCGAGGCGGTGGAGCGGGTTGAGCGGGATTTCCAGGGACATCTCACCTTGCGTTTGCGCCTGCGGAAGCCGGTGTGTTTGCTGAAAAACGGCGCTGAAATGCGTTTCGCCGATGCGACGGGTCGCATGCTGCCGCTCATTATTCCGGCGGCGGAAGGCGGCCTGGAGATCCTCGATCCTCAAGGCAAAAGCTGTCTTCCGCCCACGGTGGACGTGAGCGGCATTGCCGAAGCGGATGGTGAGCGGCGGGCGGCATGGATCCGAGAAACCGTGGCTTTTGTGCGGAACTGGCAAGAGCATGTTCCTCTTAGGGATCGTGCCAACCTCAAGGATGTTGCGGCGGTGATCTACAAGATGCCCAACGGGCGCTCCATCTGCACGCTCAAGTGCGGGGCCTTCGATATCAAGTACGGCAAGGAATTTCCCGTCGAGTGGGGCGTCAACTCCGATGTCAAGAATTCCCTCGAAGACAAGGATAATCAGCAAAAATGGCGCGAACTAGAGGATGCCGTGCTCAAAAATCGCGGGCCCATGCGTCCCATCAACCTCGCGTTTCCACGTCCGCCATTTTTTTAGCGGCGAACTTTACTTTTTGTCGTCAGGAGACAGCTCCTTGACGAGCGCAGGTCCCGATTAGCCTCCATCCCCCCTCAGCGGGGGGGAAAGGCTGAACGGAACTTAACCGTTTGATTTTTAAAGGGACAGAAAGAAAGCAGAACTTTGGCTCGCAGCGTCAGCGAAAGGATCAGGATTCGACTCGAGTCCTACGACACGGAGATCTTGGACCAGTCGGCTTCATCCATCGTGGAGGCCGCTAAGCGTACGGGCTGCCGCGTTTACGGTCCCATCCCGCTTCCCACAAAGATTGAGCGCTATACGGTTCTGCGCAGTCCGCACGTAGATAAGAAATCCCGCGACCAGTTTGAGATCCGTATTCACAAGCGCCTCGTCGAGCTCGAAGAGGCCAATGCCAAGACGCAAACCGCCCTCGTCAAGCTCGAGTTGCCGGCGGGCGTCGAGATCAAAATCAAGGCATAGGAACCCATGATCAGGCTCATCGGCAAGAAGCTCGGCATGACGTCTCTGTTTGACGCGCAGGGGCGCTACATCCCCGTCACCCTCATCGAGATCGGCCCATGTCCCATCGTGCAGGTGAAGACGAAGGAGCGGGATGGCTACCGGGCCGTCCAGATTGCGTGGAAAGGAACGAAAACCAAGAAGGATATGAGCAAGCCGTTGTCCGGCCATATCTCAAAAGCGGGACTTGAGGCCGTGACCCTCCTGCGCGAGTTCCGCCTGGACGAGCATCAGGAGGATATTGAGCCTGGAAAGGTTTTTACGGTGGCGGACCTCAATGAGCTGCGCACGGTGGACGTCAGCGGCACCAGCAAGGGTCGGGGATTCACCGGCGGTATGAAGCGCCACCACTTCCGCGGCGGTCCGGCCTCGCACGGCACGGAGAAGCGCCATCGCACCAACGGATCGCTGATGTCGGGGCCGCGCCTCACGCATATCTTTAAAGGCAAGCGTATGTCGGGCCACATGGGCAACGCGCGCGCGACCATTTTGAATTTGGCCATCGCCCAGATAGACAAAGAGCGCAATCTATTGGCCGTCAAGGGCGGCATCCCGGGAAGCGCGGGCTGCCTGGTCGAGGTGCGGCAGAGCTGATGGAAGTCGCTGTTTACAACCTGGCCGGCGATAAGACGGGAACGATGGAGGTTGATGCCGCTTGTTTTGGCGAGCCTGCGGCGCCGTCTCTGCTGCATCGCGCGGTGGTCTCTTACGAGGCCAATTTGCGCCAGGGCAATGCGAATACGCGCACGCGGGGCGATCGCGCTGGGTCTGGCAAGAAGCTTTGGGCGCAAAAGGGCACCGGGCGCGCGCGCATGGGGTCGATCCGCTCCCCGCTGTGGCGCAAGGGCGGCGTGGTCTTTGGTCCCAAGCCGCGCGACTACCGCATGAAGCTTTCGAAGCGCGAGCGTTGTGCCGCGTTGCGTATGTCGTTGGCGGGCAAGTTGCGAGACGGGGAAATGAGGGTCGTTGAGCGCATGGATCTCGCCGAACCCAAAACCAGGCTTGTGGCGGGTTTCCTGAAGAAAGCCGTCCCCGGTGGGCGCGTGCTTTTTGTCGCGGCGGCCGTGAATGGTGTTTTCTTGCGCGCCGCACGGAACATCGCGCGCGTCGAGGTGCTGCCGCTGGCGGACCTCAATGCTCTCGAAGTCCTCAAGGGCGGGACGCTCGTGTTTGAAAAATCCGCCGTAGAGGATCTCATCCGGCGTTTAAGGGAAGCAGCGGCATGAAACCCCATGAAGTTTTGAAGCGTTTGGTGTTGACGGAGAACACCTACAAGTTGGTGCAGGGTCAGCACACCTTCGTTTTTGAGGTGCCCTTCGGATCGAACAAGATCGAGATCCGCGAAGCGGTCGAGAAGGCCTTCAGCGTGAGGGCGCTTGCGGTCAACACCGCGCGCATGCCCCATAAGACGCGGCGCGTGCGCGGTCGCATGCTGAGGACGGGTGTGCGCGCGGGCTATAAAAAAGCCTTCGTCAAAGTCCGCCCCGAGGATGTCGCTAAAATTCCGCTCATCTGATGCCTGTCATTCCTTACAAACCAACCACCGCGGGTCGCAGAGGCGCCTCCCGGCTCGACTTTTCCGAGATTACCCGTGACAAGCCGGAAAAGGCTTTGGCGCGGGGCTGGAAGTCCACGGGTGGTCGCAACAACTATGGCCGGCGCACCTCCAACCATCGTGGCGGAGGGCATAAGAAAAGGTTCCGCGAAATTGACTTCAAGCGGGATAAGCTGGATGTGCCGGCCGTCGTGACTTCCGTTGAATACGATCCCAATCGTTCCGCCAACATTGCCCTGCTCCACTACAAGGACGGCGAGAAACGCTACATCCTTGCCCCCCAGGACTTGAAAGCGGGGATGAAGGTTCTGGCCTCGAAGAAGGCTATTGATGCCGAGCTCGGCTGCGCCATGCCGCTGGGAGTGATGCCCGTGGGAACCATCGTTCACAACGTCGAGCTTTCGCCGGGTCGTGGCGGGCAGATCGTGCGTTCCGCGGGCACGCAGGCGCGCCTGCTTTCGCGCGAGGAGCGATACTGCGCGGTGGAACTTCCCTCCGGTGAGTTGCGGCGCGTGCTTTCAGAGTGCATGGCCACGGTGGGTCAGGTTGGCAATATTGACTACGCGAACGTCCATTTCGGAAAAGCCGGTCGCCGCCGCTGGATGGGCATCCGCCCGCGCGTGCGCGGAGTCGCCCAGAACCCTGTTTCCCATCCCATGGGTGGCGGCGAAGGGCGTTCCAAGTCGGGCCAGATTCCCATGTCGCGGACGCGCGTGCTTTCGAAGGGCGGGAAGACGCGCAATCCCAAGAAGGCGTCGAGTCAGTACATCCTGCGCTGGAGGAAGAAATAGTTATGGGTCGATCGCTCAAGAAAGGTCCGAGCGTTGATGTCAAGCTCATACGCAAGGTCCTGCGCCAGAAGGACGCGGGTGGAAGCGAGCCCATCAAGACCTGGTCGCGCAGCTCGATGATCGCGCCTGACTTCGTTGGTCATACCTTTGCCGTTCATAACGGCAAGGCGTTCATCAACGTTCCCGTGAACGAGGATATGGTCGGACACCGGCTGGGAGAGTTTTCTCCCACGCGCGTGTTTCGCGGCCATTCCAGGAACAAGCAGGCGGCGGCGCCGCCAACGGCGTAGGGGAAGACGAATGCCCAGAGCCAGAGGAGCCCTTGAGGGTGAGCACCTTGCCATCCTGCGTTACGTGCGTATTTCGCCGCGCAAGTGCCGTTTGGTGGTGGATCGCGTGCGCGGTTTACCGGTGAACGATGCCATCCTCATAGCGCGGCGCGATCCGCATCGCGGCGCCTATTTCCTGCACAAGCTGCTGGTTTCAGCGGCAGCGGGAGCGCTGGAGAAGAATATGCCATCGCGCCTCTACGTCAGCACCGCGCGCGTCGATCCCGGGCCCACGCTGAAGCGTTCGCGTCCGCGCGCGCGCGGGCGCTCCTACGGCATTATGAAGCGAACCAGCCATATCGTCATCGGCCTCAAGCTTCAGGAAAAAGGAGCATAAAGTGGGGCAGAAGATCCATCCGACAGGTTTTACCGTTGGATTTTTCCAGGACTGGAAATCTCGCTGGATGACCGGCAAGGCTCAGTTCGGGAAAACCATTCACGAGGATTACCATATTCGCACGCTCATCAAGAAGCAGGCGCGCGGGGCTGGCATTTCCTCCATCGAGATCGAGCGGCGCGGCGAGGAAACGACGGTCTTTGTTTCGGCGGCTCGCCAGGGCATACTCATTGGCAAAAAAGGGCAGGAAATTGATCGCATTCGCGAGATGGTCCAGGAGATTGCGTCCGGTCCCGTGAAGATCGTGATCCGCGAGATCCATAATCCTGACAGTGTGGCGCAGATCGTGGCCGAATCCATAGCGGAACAGCTCGAAAAGCGCATGGCTTTCCGCCGCGTTATCAAGAAGGCGATTGACACGACCTATGCCAGCGGAGTTAAGGGCGTGAAGATACGGGTGAGCGGGCGGCTCAACGGGGCGGAGATGGCCCGCATGGAGAAGGTTGGAGTCGGTCGCATGCCGCTGCAGACGATGCGTTCCGATATTGACTACGGCTTCGCGGAAGCGAGGACCACCTACGGCACCATTGGCGTCAAAGTATGGATTTATAAGGGGATGAAGGAGCGCAAATCACTGCACTCCATTGTCGTCCCGGCGGAGGAATAGACCGTGGCGTTGATGCCAAAGAATGTCAAGTTCAGGAAGACCCACCGCGGTCGTGGGAAGTCCACGGCGTTCAAGGGATGCAACCTGGCGCATGGCGACTATGGGTTGCAGTCGTTGGAAGCAGGGTGGATTACGGCCCAGGAGATCGAGGCCGCGCGCGTGGTAGCGCGCCACTTCATGGGGATGCTGGGGCGGCTTTATATCCGCATTTTTCCGCACCGCAACTACACTGCGCGCCCCGCTGAAACGCGCATGGGAACCGGCAAAGGCGCTCCCGACCGGTGGTTTGCCGATGTACGCCCCGGTACCATGTTGTTTGAGCTCGGGGGGGTGAGCGAAAATATCGCGCGCGAGGCTTTTCGCCGCCAAGCTCACAAGCTCGGAGTGCGCACAAGGTTTGTTTCTCGTCGTACCTATGAAAATTTCAGAAATCCGGAGTAAAGACACGAGCGCCTTGGTTGAGGAGCTACGCACCCTCGAAATGAACCGGCTGGACGTGTCCCTGCGCGCCGTGACGGAGGAGGGCGAGGGGCGCAAATTGAGGCCCTTGCGCCGGGATATCGCTCGTTATCAAACCATCCTGGGTGAACGCGGTCGCGTGGAGAAGGGCGGAAAGTGAACGAGACGAAACTCAGAAAGTGCATCATCGGCGAAGTGGTGAGCGACCGCATGCAGAAGACCATCAAGGTCGTCGTGCGCGAGCATCGCAAACACCTGCGCTATAAGAAGTATGTGCCTACGCGCACTTTTTATATGGCCCACGACGAAGAGCGCAGCGCGAAGATCGGGGATATCGTGCAAATTTCATTCACGCGCCCGTTGAGCAAGCTGAAGCGCTGGAAACTGGACCGCGTCGTCACGCGGGCGATCTGAGGAAGCGGGGATGATCCAGGCGGAGACCTATCTCGATGTCGCTGATAACAGCGGGGCGAAGACCGTCATGTGTTTTCGCGTGCTCGGAGGAGCCACCCGGAAATATGCCGGCATTGGCGACGAGGTCATCTGCTCCGTGAAGACGGCGGATCCCAATGGGGCGGTCAAAAAGGGCGAAAAGGTGCTCGGCGTCGTTGTGCGCACGCGCAAGCCGTTGCTGCGTTCTGATGGCACTTCAGTGGTTTTCGACCACAATGCGGTGGTGCTGGTGGACAAAGAGAAGAATCCCAGGGGTACACGCATTTTTGGACCGGTGGCGCGCGAGTTGCGCGCCCGCGGGTACACGCGCATCGTCTCGCTGGCCATCGAGGTGGTCTGATGCACGTGCGGCGCAATGATGTCGTGGCGGTTGTGGCCGGTAACCATCGGGGGCAGCGTGGGCGCATCAAGAAGGTGCTGCTCGCCCAGGCTCGGGTGGTCATCGCCGGCGTGAACCTGCGCAAGAAGCATGTGCGGCCTTCGCGCGACTACCCGCAGGGCGGGCGCGTCGAGGTGGAGGGCACCGTCGCCGCCGCCGCGGTGATGCCTTGGTGTGCGCGCTGCGAAAAGCCGGTGCGTCTGCGCGCCAGGGTTGAAAAAGACAAGAAAGCGCGCGTTTGTGTGAAATGTGGCACGGTTTACGGAGAGGCGACGTGAGGCCGAGGCTCCAGCAGCGTTATATCGGGGATGTGCTTCCCGAGTTGGGAACGGCCCACTCCATCAAGAATGCCATGCGGCTTCCGCGGGTGACCAAGGTTTGCCTCAATATGGGCGTCGGCAAACATCATGGTGATACCAAGGCCTTGGGACAGCTCGTTGACGACCTCACGGCGATCACGGGGCAAAAGGCCGTGAAAGCCCTGAGCCGCACGAGCGAAGCGAGCTTCAAGATCCGCGAAGGAATGCCGGTGGGGATCCGCGTCACGTTGCGCCGCCAGCGCATGTGGGAATTCCTTGACCGTTTCATCAACGTGGCCGCCCCACGTATCCGCGACTTCCGCGGTTTTTCTCGTCAGGGGTTTGACGCCCGCGGCAACTACTCGTTTGGCATCGGAGAGCAGTCCATTTTCCCAGAAGTCAATCTCGACAAGATGGAGGCCAGCCAAGGCATGAACATCACGGTCGTCTTTGAAAACAGCCGGCCTGATATCTCAGAACACGCCCTCGAGATGTTGGGGTTTCCCTTTGAACGGAGGAAGAAATAGCATGGCGAGCTGCTGCCAAAAGGCCAAGAGCCGCAGGACACCGAAGTATTCGTCCCGCAAGGTGAACCGTTGCAATATATGCGGGCGCCGGCGCGCCTTTTACCGCAAGTTCCAGTTGTGTCGCCTTTGTTTTCGTAAACTTGCGCTGGAGGGGCTCATCCCCGGTGTGCGCAAGGCCAGCTGGTAGTTCCCATGAGCTTCACCGATCCCATCGCCGACCTGCTGACCCGCGTGCGCAACGCGATCATGGTGCGCCACACGACCGTGCGGGCCCCGTGGTCGCTCCTCAAGGAAGGCGTGCTCTCCGCCCTGCAACGCGAGGGTTATATCCGTGGATATGAAGTCGTCGCCGACGGACCCCGCAAGGACATCCTTGTTTACCTGAAGTATTCGGAGGCCGGCCTGAGCGTCATGAATTCTCTGAAGCGCGTTTCCAAGCCAGGGTGTCGGCGTTATGTGCGTTTGCGGGAGCTCAAACCTATCCTGAACGGTATCGGCATCGGGATCCTTTCCACTTCCAAGGGCGTGCTTTCCGACCGCGAGTGCCGCCAGCAAAAGATTTCCGGTGAAGTTCTTTGCGAGATTTGGTGAGATCGATATGTCGCGCCTAGGAAAACAGCCCGTGGCCATCCTCGATAAAGTTGAGGTGGAGGTGCGCGACGGGCTCGTCCGCGTCAAGGGCCCGAAAGGCGTGCTTGAGCAGCGCTTCAGCCCTTCCATCAAGGTCGAGGTGGATCGCGACCATAAGTTGGTGAGGCTTGAAGCCCTGGACGGAGAGCGGGAGACAAAGGCGCGTCACGGGCTCTACCGTGCGCTGGTGCAGAACATGGTGGTTGGAGTCGCCCAGGGGTATCGCAAGGATCTCATGCTTGAGGGCGTGGGCTACCGCGTGACTCAACAGGGTCAAAAGCTTGTCTTGAACGTTGGATTTTGCCACACCATCGAGTATATTCTCCCGCCGTCCGTAAAGGCTACGATGGATGGCAATACCAAGTTCGCGCTCGAAAGTCACGACAAGAGGTTGCTGGGGCAGATAGCGGCTGAGATCCGCTCGATTCGCCCGCCGGAACCCTATAAACTCAAGGGTATCCGTTTCACCGATGAGGTCGTGCGCAAGAAGGTTGGCAAGGCGGTGACCAAATAACCATGAAGTATCGCATTTTGAAAAAAAATGTGCGGCGCCGGCGTATCCAGCAGCGCGTGCGCAAAAAAATCAAGGGCGATGCCGCTCGTCCCCGGCTCAGCGTTTGCCGTTCGCTCAAGCACCTCTACGCCCAGGCCGTGGACGACGAGACGGGCCGGGTTCTGGTCGCGGCCTCGTCGCTTGAAAAAGAAGCGCTGCCCTTGAAAACCGCCAAGGAAAAAGCCCAGTACGTCGGTGAGACGTTGGCCCGCCGGCTCAAGGACAAAGGCATCGTCCCCGTCGTTTTTGATCGCGGTTGGCGGCCCTTCCACGGCAACCTCAAGGTGTTGGCGGAGGCCGCGCGCTCCGCCGGCCTGTCTTTCTAGGGAATCAACATGCTGCTGCAACAACGCCGTATTCAGGTGGACCCCGCGGAGCTGCTTTCGGAGACGCTGGCGGTCAAGCGTTGCGCCTTGGTGGTGAAGGGCGGGCGCCGCTTCAGCTTTTCAGCTTTCGTTGTGTCGGGCAATGAGAATGGTCTCATAGGCTTGGGTCATGGGAAGGCCAAAGAGGTTTCGTCCTCGATTGAAAAGGCCGGCAAGGACGCGCGCAAGAGGCTTATCCCCGTCGAGCGGCATGGTTCAACCATTCCACATAGGGTCGTTGGAAAATTCGGGGCCTCGCGCATCCTGTTGATGCCCGCGGCTCCGGGCACGGGCGTCATCGCCTGCACGCCCGTGCGCGCCCTCATGCAGGTGGCCGGGATCCATGATATCCTCACGAAATCCTTTGGCAGCAATAATCCCGTCAACCTGGTCAAGGCGACCATTGCGGGCCTTGTGCGTTTGCGCGGGCGGGCCACGGTGGAGAAACTGAGAGGTGTAAGGCTCTGATGAACCTCGCCGACGCCAAAAGGGGACTCCGTCTCGGCAAGCGCACCAAGCGCCTGGGTCGCGGTCGCGCCTCCGGACATGGGAAGACCAGCACGCGCGGTGGCAAGGGTTATACCGCGCGCACGGGATCCAGTGTGGGGACCACCTATGAAGGAGGCCAGAGCCCTTATTTCCAGCGAGTAGCCAAGCGCGGTTTCAATAACGGTCCCTTCCGCAAGGTGCTTGTTCCCATCAACCTCGATGTTTTGGAGCTTTTCGAGAGCGGTGAGAGCGTGGACTTCAAGGCGTTGCGCGAGCGAGGCTATGTGGATACCGCACGCGATGGCATCAAGATCCTTGGCCGCGGCAAGCTCACCAAGAAACTCGCGGTGCGCGCTCATGGATTCAGCGGTTCGGCTCGCGCCGCCATCGAGGCGGTTGGCGGCACCTGCGAGGTGGTTTCCGCGAATCCGGAGAGCTGATGGAGAAGCTCGGCTCGCTGTTTGGTGTGTTTACGGTTTTGGAACTCCGCAAAAAACTGTTGATCACGTTGTCTTTGATCGTGGTCTTTCGCATGGGGACTTATGTCACGATTCCGGGCATAGATTCCGATGAGTTGAGCCGGTTGTTCGAACAGTTTCGTCGGGAGCAGTCCGGCCTTGGCAGGCTCATGGGCATGGCCAACATGTTCAGCGGAGGCGCCATCGCCCAGGCCGCGGTTTTCAGCCTCGGAATTATGCCCTACATCACGGCATCCATCCTGTTTCAAATCCTGGCCACGGTCTATCCGTCGCTCAAGAAGCTGCAGAAGGAGGGGGAGGGCGGGCGGCGAAAACTCAATCAATACACGCGCTACGCTACTCTGGTCATTTGCGTTTTTCAGGCCTCGATGATCTGTCGCGCGTTAGAGCAGCCCATGGATCAAATCCATCTCGTGAAACACCCGGGAATGGTATTCATGGTCACTGGGGTCGTTGCGCTCACAGCCGGGACCATGATCGTTATGTGGCTGGGAGAAATGATAACCGAGTTCGGGCTGGGCAATGGATCCAGTCTCATCATTATGGCTGGCATCATGGCGCACCTGCCTATAGGGCTTGCGGATTTTGCTCAGCAGCTCATGGAAGAGGGTGGATCTGGATATTTAACGGTCGCATTCTTAATGGGATTTTTCCTCGCCATGGTGATAGGGATCGTTTATACCACCCTTGGGCAGAGGCGCATCCCCATTCGCCAGCAGCGCCGCGTCGTTGCCGCCGAGACCGGCGGTGGCTTGCGCCAATACCTGCCGCTCAGGGTGAACATGGCCGGCGTGATCCCCATTATCTTCGCCCAATCCATCATCATGTTTCCAGCGTTTCTCGGTCAGTTACCGCACCTCCATTTTTTACAGGATGCCTTCAAACCGGGCCAGCTTTCTTGGACGGTCCTCTACCTCGTGCTCATCGTATTTTTCTGTTTTTTCTATACATCCATGGTCTTCAACCCTTCGGAAATGGCCGATAATATGAAGCAGGGGGGGACTTTCATCCCCGGGATTCGCCCGGGTCAAGAGACCGCAAGGTTCCTTGAAACCCTTCTGATTCGCATTACGGTGGTGGGCGCGGTGGTGCTGGCCGTGATCGCCATCGTTCCCCACTTCCTTTCGGCATCTCTGCATATCAGTTATGCGCTGGCGGGCATTTTTGGCGGCACGGGATTGCTCATTGTTGTCGGCGTGGCATTGGATCTTATCCAGAAAATCGAAGGTCACCTTCTCACTTATAACTTCGATGCGCTGGTGGAATCTCCCCGAGCCAGGCGCGCCTGATGCCCAAAGAAGAGAGTATCCGTGTCGAGGCGGAAGTCATCGAATCCTTGCCCAACGCCATGTTCAGAGTGAAGCTGTCGAATGGGCATAAGGTGCTGGCCTGCATCAGCGGAAAAATGCGCATGCATTTCATCCGTATTTTGCCGGGCGACAAAGTGACGGTTGAAATATCGCCCTACGACTTATCTAGGGGGCGGATTGTTTACAGGTGTGACGAAACGGCGGCGGCGCCGAAATTAATATGAAAGTCGTAAGCTCCATCAAAAAACGTTGTGAGAATTGCAAGATTATTCGCCGCAAGGGCGTATTGCGCGTGGTGTGCAGCGATCCCCGGCACAAGCAGAGACAGGGTTAAAATGGCTCGTATCGTCGGCAAAGATCTCCCCAATAACAAGCCCGCCTTCGTGGGGTTCACCCATATCGTCGGTATAGGGCGGGCCAGCGCTTACAAGATTTGTACCTCGTGCGGGATTGATCCGCACAAGCGTATCGGCAAGCTCAGCGAGGATGAGCTGAGCAGAATATCTCAGGAAATCGAGGCCACCTACCTGGTGGAAGGGCAATTGCGTCGGGCCGTGACGGCGGATATCGCGCGCCTGCGCAAGATAGGGTGCTACCGCGGTTTGCGCCACGCCAAGGGTCTTCCGGTGCGTGGGCAACGGACGCGCACCAACGCGCGCACGAGGAAGGGCAAACGCAAGACTGTGGCTGGCAAAAAGAGCGTCAAGGCGATGAAGTAGTAGCAATATGGCTTATCAAAAAAAGAAAGTAAAGCGCACGGTGTCGAGGGGCATCGCCTTCATCCAGGCGAGCTTCAACAACACGATCATCACTATCACCGATACAACTGGAGCCACCATTTGCTGGGAAAGCTCTGGCAGCGCAGGATTTAAAGGATCGCGCAAGAGTTATCCTTTTTCGGCTCAGATGGCCGCGCGAGCTTGCGCTGAAAAGGCGAGCAAACTAGGGGTCAAGGAAGTGGACGTCAACGTCAAGGGGCCTGGGGGCGGGCGTGAATCGGCGGTGCGGGCCTTGAAGGAGGCAGGTATCAATATTCGCAGCATTACGGATATCACCCCGTTGCCGCATAATGGCTGCCGTCCCAAGGGACGCAGGAGGGTTTAAACATGTCGAGATACACGGGTCCGAAGTGCAGGCTGTGCCGCCGGGAGAACACCAAGCTCTTCCTCAAGGCCGACAAGTGCTTGAGCGCCAAATGCCCCTTTGAGAAGCGTCCCGTGCCGCCGGGTATGCGCGCCTTCCGCCGCGGCAAGGCTACGGGCTACCTCGTTCGCATGCGCGAGAAACAGAAGGTGAAGCGTTTTTACGGCCTGGGCGAGAAGCAGTTCCGTCTTTATTTCAAGGAGGCTTCGCGCAGCAAGGGAAACACCGGCGAGATCTTGCTGACGCTTTTCGAGCGTCGGCTCGACAACGTGGTGTACCATATGGGTTTTGCGCAGTCTCGTTCCGAGGCGAGGCAGGTGGTCCGCCATGGTCACATCGTCGTCAACGGGCGGCGGGTGAACATCCCGTCTTTTTTGGTGAGAGCCGGCATGATGGTGTCGCACCATGCGCGCGAAAGCAGCACGAAGATCGTCCGTGAAAACCTTGGCTTCACGAAAATGCGCGAGCGCCCGCCTTGGGTGGCCGTGGATGAGGCTGGTATGACGGGCCGCGTCGTCGCCATGCCTTCGCGCGAAGATGTGTCGGTCGAGGTTGACGAGCAACTGATCATCGAATTCTGTTCACGCTGAAGCAAATGGTGTTCGCGCAGGAGGAGAGTTTTTTCGTAAAGAGGTTCCTATGAAGATACGGTGGAAAGATTTTGAACTGCCGACAGGCGTTGAGTGGGATACCGAGACGCTCACCGACACTTATGGCAGGTTTTCGATTGAACCTTTTGAGCGGGGTTTCGGCACGACCATGGGCCACAGCCTGCGGCGCATACTGATTTCCTCGATTCGCGGGTCGGCGGTGACGGCGCTGCACCTCGAGGGGATTCGCTGCGAGTTCGAAAACCTGGAGGGTATCGTGGAGGATACCACCGAAATCGTGATGAACATCAAGAACCTCTACATCAAGTCTCATAGCGACGAGATGATCGTTTTGAAGCTCAACAAGAAGGGGCCGGGACCCGTGCGCGCGCGCGACATCGCGGCCCATCAAGACGTCGAGATCATGAACCCGGACCTCGTTTTGTTCAATTTGGCGCGTGACATCACCTTGAATATGGACCTTGAGGTCCGCAAAGGTCGCGGTTTCGTGCTGGCGCGGGAAAACATGGAGAAGGCGAAGCCGTCTCACGTTGACGCCTTCACCGTGGATTCGATATATTCGCCCGTGCATAGGGTCAGCCATCGTGTGGTGGGGACTCGCGTCGGCCAACGCACGGATTATGAGCGCCTTGATTTCGAGGTTTGGACCAGCGGTGTTGTGACGCCGAAGGAGGCCTTGAGTGAAGCCGCCTCCATCATGCGCAAGCACATCAACCCCTTCATGATCTACAATACGCCGGCACGCATTTCCCCGGCCGAAGTGGATGAAGAGGGCCCATCGGTGGAGTCGCTGCGTGATCTCGAAGACAGGCTCAACCAGCCCATCGTTGTGCTGGAGCCCAGCGCACGCACGCGCAACTGCCTGGAGGCCGAAGGCATTCAGACGTTGCGCCAACTGGTGGTGCTTTCCGACCATGACCTCCTGAAATTCCGCAATTTCGGCCAGACGTCGCTCAACGAAATTAAAGAAAAGCTCAGCGCCATTGGCTTGACGGTGGGCATGAGTCTGCCACAATCCTAAGCCGGATATGCGTCACCATTGGAAAGGCAGGACTTTCGGTCGGTCCTCTAGTCATCGCGAGGCCTTTTTGCGCAATTTGCTGTGCAGCTTGGTCCGGCACGAGCGCGTCATCACCACACGCGAGAAGGCCAAGGAGGCTCGGCCCTTGGCTGAACGTCTCGTGACTTTGGCGCGTGGAGGGACGCTGCACGATCGGCGCCTCGCTTTCAGCCGTCTCAGGGATGGCGAGGCCGTGCACAAACTCTTTTCCGATATTTCTCAGCGCAACCCCTCCCGTCGTGGCGGCTATACGCGAATCCTCACGCTCGACCGTTTGCGCTTAGGGGATCGAGCTTCCCAAGCGGTATTTGAATGGGTGGATGGCTCTCCGGAAGCAGCCAAACAAGAAGATGAAAATGAGGTCAAGGCTACCGTCGAGAAAAAGGTGGCTAAGAAGGATGTCAAACCGCCTAAAGCCCGGAAGGCAAAGGCGGGAGCCTCCTGATGCGGCTGTGGCGGGAAGGCTCATCTTTCCGTCGGCTTTGTTGTTATTGGTGATCTGTGCCTGAGGGTCTTCTACTTGAGGATGGGCGCATTTTCACAGGGGTGTGGCGCGCGTGGCGCGGCATGGCACCGGTAGGGGAGGTTGTTTTCAATACCAGCATGTGCGGCTATCAGGAGATCTTGACCGATCCATCCTACGCCGGCCAGGTCATTGTGATGACCTACCCGCACATTGGGAATTATGGCGTGAATCATGCGGATCGCGAAAGCCAAAAGATCCACGCGCGCGCGTTGGTCGTGCGTGAGCTGGCCGATTTTCCCAGCAATTTTTCGAGCGAGGAGAGCCTGGAGGCCGCCATGGTCCGACATCGGGTTCCTTGCATGAGCGAATTGGATACGCGCGCGCTGACGCTGGCGGTACGTTCGGCGGGATCCCTGCGCTGTACCTTCCTCGCGGATCAAGAGTCGCCAGAGAATGGCTTGAGGCGTATTCGGGCCTTCGATTACGGCGCCATTGATTTCACCGCCGAGGCATCAGGGGCGGAGAGCACCTTGCTGCCGCAGTCCAAGGGCGGGGGTCGTCCGCGCGTGGCCGTGCTGGATTTTGGCGTCAAATACAGCATCCTCGAGCTCTTGAATGATTTTTGCGAGATCGAGGTTTTCTCCATGGCCAGTGTCGGCGGACTGGACCTGGGTCGTTTTGACGGTTTCTTTCTATCTAACGGCCCGGGAGACCCGGCCGCCGTGCAAGGCGCCGTGCCGCTCATTCGCCGCATGCTGGCCACGGGCGCCCCGCTGTTTGGCATTTGTCTGGGCCACCAGCTCTTGGCGCTGGCCCTCGGTGGACGGACCTACAAGCTCAAGTTTGGACATCATGGCGCCAACCATCCCATTAAGAACCTTATGACCGGCCGGGTGGAGATTACCTCTCAGAACCATGGCTATGCAGTGGACCCCAAGTCGTTTTCAGACCCGGAAATCATCCCGACACATACGAACCTCAATGATGGCTCGTTGGCCGGCCTCATGATCAAGGGACGTCCGGTCTATTCGATCCAGTATCACCCCGAGGCGAGCCCGGGGCCCCATGATGCGCGCTACCTCTTTTCCCGCTTCAGGGAGGATTTGGCGGGATTTCGGGCGGGTCCGCGCGCACGACGCGCCTGAGTTTTTGCGCCGCTTGAGTCCGGCGGTGGCGTGAGGCTTCAAGTGTTTCTCGGCGCCTTAGAGAAGACCACCGCCGTCATGGTCGTCCTGGCCCTGTTTGCACCGCTTCAGGGTGAACGACGCGAACCGGTGGTGCAAGCCCGAAGCGTTTGGAAGGAAGCATCGGTGCCGCCTGGGGGCAAAGCCATTTTGGCGGTCGTGCTGGAAATTCCCCCAAATTTCCACATCAACCCAGATAGCCGCCAGCTTCGGGTCTTAGGGGATTTCTCGCCTTACGCGAGTGAACTCAAGGTCGTTGTGGCCCCCGCCAGTTTAATTGCGGAGACCCCCGTCTATCCGGAACCCCATCCCCTGCGCGTAGACTTCGCTGAGGGTGAAATCCTTGTTTGGAGTGGAAACACGGTGATCTATGTGCCTTTCGCTGTAGGGGCCGACGCCGCAGGAGGGCCAGCAGAGATTGAATTAGATCTCAGATATCAGGCCTGTGATGACAAGATCTGCTTGCCTCCCGTCACGCTGAAAATCAAGAATTCTTTCAATGTCAGAGCAAAAGGTGATCCTGATGACACTCGTGCTTTGCCCGATTCCGGCCTCTTCCATGAATTTGAAAAGCGCCGAGGCAACGCAGGCTCCAAGGTCGGATTTGACTTTTTTGAATGGAAATTCAGTGTGGAGAGCAGCGGGTTCGCCGGTGTTTTAGCCATGCTGGCCTTGGCGTCTTTGGGTGGGCTGCTTCTCAATTTCACGCCGTGCGTGCTGCCCGTGATTCCCCTCAAAATAATCTCCCTCGCCGAGGCGGGTGGACAGAAGACCTTCCGTGTTTTCGCCCTGGGGATCGCCATGTCCACGGGCATTACGGCCTTTTGGCTGGTCCTGGGCATCGCCGTGGCGGCGGCGAGTGGAGCGGCTTCCACGCATCAGATCTTCACGCGGCCAGTATTTTCCATCGCAACCGGCCTGGTCATCATCCTTATGGGAGCGGGCATGGGTGGATTTTTCAACATTCCCCTGCCAGAGTGGGCAGGGCGTTACGCGCCACGTAGCGGTTCTATATCCGGCTCCCTGGGACTCGGGATCATGACTGGAGTGCTGGCGACGCCTTGCACGGCGCCTTTTATGGGAGCAGCCGCGGCATGGGCAATTCTTCGAGGCCCTGCCCACACGCTCCTCGCATTCACGGCCATCGGTGCTGGAATGGCGGTTCCGTATCTGGTGCTCTCGATGAACCCGGCTTGGGCGCGCAAACTGCCCCGTGCCGGCCCGGGCAGTGTGCTTCTGAAGCAACTGATGGGGCTGCTGCTGGCCGCCGCGGGGTCGTATTTCGTCGGTGCCGGCGTGAGCGCGATGCTGAGCACCTCCCCTGACCCTCCGTCACAAGGGTATTGGTGGGTCGTGATGGGTTTTGTGGCTGCCGCCGGAGTATGGCTGGCCCGTGGATCTCTGCATTCTGCCAGTCGGCCCGCAACGAGAGGAACGTTTGTTCTGCTGGGACTGGGCGGAGTTTTCGCCGCCCTTTACGGTGGGTTGCGACTTACGGATCCAGGGCCCATTCCCTGGGTCCCCTATACGCCAGAACGTTTTTCCGCGGCCTTGAGGCAGGGGAAGGTGGTGGTCGCTGAATTTACCGCGGAGTGGTGTTTGAATTGCAAGGCGCTCGAAAAAAATATTTTACAGCGCCCGGAAGTGGCCGCGGATCTCTCTGACGCCGAGGTCGTTCCTCTCAAGGTGGATCTTACCGCGGGCTGGCCACCGGCCCGCGACTTTTTACGCAGCAGCGGACGCTGGACGATTCCCTGGCTGGTGATCTATGCCCCAGACGGACGCGCCGTGTTCGCTTCGGACACCTACACACCAGGTCAGGTCCAAGACGCTCTGAGGCAGGCTCGGGCTTTACCGGCCCGCCGTTAGGGCGTCCTCCCGTTGGAGCTCAACGCATGGATTACCGCCGGCCTGAAGAAATCAGCGCCAATTCCACCATGCGGTGACTGAAGCCCATTTCGTTGTCGTAGAAACTCGTGGCCTTGAGGTGGGTGAAGCCCTCCGTGGCGATGGCCAGCATATCGTCCATCACCATGGAGCTGAAAGGCTCGCCCACGCAGTCGCGCGAGCACTCGTACCAGTCGCCAACGTAGATGACCTGACCCATGATGGTGGAGAGGTTGATTTTCTCGGCGTTCTGCTTGGCCGCCGCCACGATTTCTTCAATCTTGTGCTCGCCCTTGAGGAGCAGCACGGCTTCGACCACGCTGCCCGTGTCGGTGGGCACGCGCAGCGCGGTGCCATTGAGCTTGCCATTGAGATGCGGCAGCACCTTCCCCACGGCTTTAGCCGCGCCAGTGCTCGCCGGGATGACGTTGTTGAGAGTGGCCCGATTTTTGCCCCCGCCAAAGAAATCCGCCACGCGTTGCGTGGCGGTGGCGGCATGGGTGGTGCTGATGAGCCCTGAAACCACTTTATAGCTCATATCAATGCAGTGCACCAGCGGCGCGAGACAATTGGTCGTGCAACTGGCGTTGGAGAGGATTTTCTCCTCGCCGCTCAACGACTGATGGTTGACGCCGACGACAACGGTCTTGGTATTATCGCTGCAGGGGGCCGAGATGATGACCTTTTTCGCCCCGGCGTCGAGGTGCGCCTGGGCCTTCTCCTGGCTCAAATAAAAACCCGTGCACTCAAAAACCACGTCCACGTCATGCTTGCCCCAGGGGACATTGCGCGCGTCTTTCTGGGCATAGACGGTGATTTCGTGCGTTCCCACGCGGATCACGTTGTTGGCTGCCAGCGACACGGGGACCGGAAAGCGCCCGTAAACCGAGTCCTTGGGCAAGCTATTCGCGATCTCATCCGGCGGCACCAGGTCGTTGCCGGCCACGATATCGATTTTATCGTTGAATTTCTGCACGATGACGCGCATCACGTTCTTGCCGATACGCCCCATGCCATTGAAGGCGACGCGAAGCTTCTTCATTTTAGATTCCTTTCTCTGGTCTGGCTAGGCGGCCTAGTCTAGACAGGCGCGTGTTCCGGCAACGCCAGCAACCCGGGGTTGGGGCGCGGATTCCTTGTCGGACCCGTTGCCACGACGACCTCTGGAACGATAATGCGTCCCTGGATGCCGAAAATAGTGATACAGCCTTCTGGCCGCGAAGTTCCCGCCGAAATTGGCGATAGTCTGTTGGACCTTTCCAAGCAGCACGGGCTCGGCATCCAGTACAGTTGCGACGGTGTGCCGAACTGCGGAACTTGCAGGGTGGTGGTGCTATCCGGATGGGAGTTGCTGAGCCCGATTGAACGCAAGGAGGAAGACCTCATCGGGACGAGCCACTGGCTCACGCGGCGGCGATTGAGCTGCCAAGCGCGATTCATCGCGGACGGTTCCGTCGTGCTTGACGTTTCCGAGCATGACGGATTCGCGCGCCGGAGCGAGGAACGGCGGCGCGTCAAGGTGGCAAAAGCCGAGCGCGAGCGCCTTGGAATAGAGAGCAAACGCCAGGAGGCCAGGCTCCATCGCCTGGGCGGGGTTTCTCAAGGCCGGGAGTTCAGAACCGCCGAGACCGGCCATCCATCAAAATCAGGGCTGCAAATCGGGGCCCGCAAGCTTGGGGAACAGCATGGAACTTGAATCATTCCAGGCCCATCTTGCGCGCCTTTACGGCAAGAAAGACCGCAAACGCGGAATGGACGGGACTTTTATGTATCTCATTGAAGAGGTGGGGGAACTGGCCACCGCCCTGCGCGAGGGCGACAAACAGGAAATCGCGTCGGAACTTGCGGACGTCCTGGCCTGGACGGCCTCCCTTGCGCAGCTTACCGGTGTGGATTTGGCCAAGGCGGCCCAGGAAAAGTACGCGAGCTGCAGCGGTTGCGCGCGCGTGCCTTGCGCCTGTCGCAACAAGCCTTGATGGGATTTCAAGGGGCGACGATCTTTAGGAATTCACCTTCATCCAGCACGGTGATTCCGAGCTTTTGCGCTTTCTCGAGTTTGCTGCCCGGTTCGACGCCAGCGACCACGTAGTCCGTATTCTTTGAAACCGTGCTTTTGACGTTGCCCCCGAGCGCGAGGACGCGCGCTTCGGCGGCGGCGCGCGTCAGATTGCTCAGTGTCCCGGTCAGCACGAAACTCTTGCCCGCCAGCCTGCGGCTTTCCGCGGCGGCTTCCTCCATGGAAAATCGGAGCCCCAGTCGCTGAAGTTCGCGCCATTCCTGAGCGAGGGATGGCAGGGCGAACCATTCGCGGATATTCTGAGCCAGGATCGGACCGACGCCTTCGACGGAGGTCAGGTCTTCTTCGGTGGCGCTTTCCAACGCCTCCATGCTGCGAAAACGCCTGCAGAGGTGGCGAATATGCTGGCGTCCGAGCCCAGAGATACCGAGGGCGGTGAGGACGGTCTCGAAGTCGCGTTTCTTGGATTCGGAAATACCGTTCAATAGTTGGGCGCTGCTTTTCTCGGCGTAGCCTTCGAGCTTTTCCAGATGTTCGGCGCGAATTTGGTACAGGTCGGATAACTTCCTGACGATACCCGCGCCCAGCATTTTTTCCACGGCTTTGCGACCGAGCCCTTTGATGTCCATGCCGGCGCGACCAGCGAAATAGACCATGGAAGTGCGCACCCGATCCGGGCAGTCGAGGTGCGGGCAATAGAGGATGGGACTTGGCGGCGGAAAAGTTTGCAGCGCGCGACCGCACGAGGGGCAGGACTCCGGCGCTGGGAAAATCGGTATATGCGGATCGTCATCCACCCGGCGCAAGACCTGGGGAATAATCTCGCCGGCCTTTTGGATGACCACCCGGGCGCCGATCCCCAACTGTTTTTCGCGAATGAGCGCAAAGTTATGCAGTGAAGCACGTTTCACGGTGGTTCCCGCAAGTCGCACCGCTTCAAGCTCAGCCACAGGGGTGATGGCGCCCGTGCGCCCGACCTGCAAGGTGATGGCGCGGATCTCCGTGATGGCTTGCTCGGCCGGATATTTATAGGCCACGGCCCAGCGCGGGCATTTGGAGGTGGCTCCAAATTCGGCGCGCAGTCTCAGATCGTCGAGCTTTATCACCATGCCGTCCGTATCGTAATCGAGTTCCCATCTCTCGCCGGCGAAGCGGCTCAGGGCCAGCATGACCTCCGCTGTACTGGCGCACAGATGGATGCTGGGATTCACGGGAAAACCCCAGAGCCGCAGCAGTTCCAAGGCCTCGTGCTGAGTCTTCCACGGAGGGTCTCCGGGTGTAAAAACCAACAGTTGGTAAGCCCAGAAGCCGAGGCCCCGGCGCGCAACCTCCGCTGGATCCTTCATTTTGAGCGTCCCCGAGGCTGCGTTGCGGGGATTGGCGAAAAGCGGCAGATCGGCGCTTTCGCGTTCAGCATTAAGGGCTTCCAGGCGATGCCGGGGCAGGTAGATTTCACCGCGCACCTCGAAGGAGGTCGGCAGCGAGGGTTGCGGGCGGATGAACTTGGGGATGTCCACGACGGATCGAGAATTGGCGGTAACGTCGTCGCCAACGCTCCCATTTCCACGCGTCACGGCACGAACGAGCCTTTGATCTTCGTACCACAGAGCCAGGGAAAGGCCGTCTATTTTGGGTTCCACGGTAAAGGCCGCTGAGCCGCCGGCCTTAGCAAGAACGTCTTGCACGAAATCCAGCACGCCCGCTTCGTCGTAGGTGTTCTCGATAGAGAGCATGGGCTCTCGGTGCGCGACAGTGGGGAAGTCGCCGGAGAGGTCAGATCCGATCTCGCCAGATTCCGGTGCCAATCCCGCTGCATCTTCGAGGACACGCAGGCGGGCCACCAGTTGGTCGTACTCTTGATCGGCGACGAGGCTTTGATGCTCTTGATAGTAAGCGCGGTCGAGTTCTTGCTTGCGGGCGCGCAGGGCCGCGAGATCGCGGAGTTCGGATGACTCGGATTCAGCCACGCTCTAAAGGGCTCACCGGGACAGACCAGCTACGCAAACCCATCCCCGCTAAAAAAAAGGCCTCCGCTGGGGAGGCCTTTTGTGCTTAACATCTCCGCCGCTGGCGGATTATTTTTTATGGCCGCCCTCTTCTTTCATGCGGGATTTGATCTCCCGCGCGCGGCCTTCAGCCTTCTCACGTTCGGCGGTTCCGGGCGCATAGGCGACCGCGGCCTTCTCGTAACTCTCGGCGGCCTTCTGCAAATTATGTTGCTTTTCATACACCTGGCCGAGGTACCAGCGCGTGTCCCCACTGGAGGGGTCCAGCGTCAGAGCCTTGTTTAAATTCGTCATCGCCTGATCGTAGTTGCTGAGGCGCGCGTATATATAACCGAGGTTAAAAAATTCCTCCCAGGTGTCGGGCGGGAATTTTGCGGCCTCTTCGTACTCGAGGGCGGCTTTCCGGAAATAGGCCACGGCTTTATCCTCGGCCTTCGCGGTGACGGCGCCATTGCCGAGCATAAGGTACGCCACGCCCATGCCAAGGTGCGCATCCTGATGGTCGGGTTTGATCCTCACCGCTTCGCTGTAGGACTTGACGGCTTCGTTGTAATTATTGGCCTTGAAGTGCAGGCGTCCCTGGAGGTGATGGAAGTCAGCGCTCGCGGGCCACTTCTTCATGGCCCTGTCGAGCAGGCTTTGAGCCTGAACCAGATCGTTTTCGTCCACGGCGGCCTTGACGCGCATGGCGAGATCCTCGGGGCTGCTCAACTCGGACATCGCGTCTTTCTTCGCGGGGGGAGCGGCGAGTTCCGGCTCAGGCTGTTTCTCGTCCCAGGTGACGATTTCCACCACGCTGTCAGGCGCCGTACTGTCGAGGAAGAAGGGATCGGACATATCCACGCTCTTGTTTCCCAGAACGTCGAGGGCTGTGATACGCAGCTTGACGTTATTGAAGTCGCCTTTATTGGGTGCCATCCAGGGGTATTCACCGCTGTTTTTGTAATTGGAAGTGATGACCTCCCAGGTGGCGCCACTGTCCAAGGTGTACTCCAGCATGATGGGATTCTCGGCCATGTTGTCATCCGTGGCCTTCCATTGGATGCTGTGCATGCCGCCGCCCATGACGGGCTCCATTTTCCCCTTGAAATTCGTGAATTGGACCACGGGCGCCATGGCATCCATCAGACACAACATGTCGGGGCGCGTATCGTCGCCCGGAACGGGCTCGTGATTGCCGACGCGGTCCTCGGAGACGATCTTGAAACCGTACTTCCCGCCCTTGGGTGCCTGGAAACGCATGGGCGAGGTGAGGTCTTCATCGTCCCCATGGACGTGCCATTGCTTGTTGTCGCCCATCTGGTAATACAGGGTGACTTTCTTCACTCCGGCGCCTCCGATGTCGCGCACGTTGTACGTGACGTCAAAGACCGGCGACTTGGCCTCGGCGGGCCCCGTCACTCTGGAAACAGGGGGCTTGCCGTCCACGGTGAAATTGTTGTCGGAGGTGTCCTCGCTGGAGTTTCCGGCCAGGTCAACGGCCATCGCGCGAACCCGGTAGAGCTGTGAACTTTCCGAAGGCAGCTTCCAGGTGTAGCTGCCGGTGTTGGGCAAGTCCTTCTTGATGAGCGACCAGGTGCCGCCGCCGTCCATCGAGGCGTAGAGGCCGATGGGCGTGGCTCCAAAGTTCACATCCTCGGCGTTCCATTCGATGCGCAAATCGTGTAGCGTGGGGAAGACGTCGGCATTGTTGGGGGCGGCGAGCACCAGGGCCGGCTTCTTGGTATCCACGACCACGAGGCCCTTGGGAGCCGTGCCGGGGATAGGGGCCGGTTCCTCATTGCCGGCGGCGTCCTTGAGCTGGGTATAAAAGGCATAAATACCGTCTTCGGTGACCTTGACCGGCGCGGGCGAAGAAGGGTTCTCCGTTTCGCTGTAAACCTTCCAGGTTTGGCCATTATCAACGCTGAACCAGATGCGCAGCAGCACGATCCTCTCCGGGGACTTGGGCTTCCACTTGAGCCCGAAGCGCTTGACGTTGACGATCATCCTCTCCGTCGGTTCGGCCGCCGAAGCGTTAAGTGAGAACACCCCACCGACGATGAGAAGCGCCGCGAGAAGGACTGGCAACGCACGCCTATTGTGGCTCATAAATCCGGCCTTCGCAAAAAAATTCGGAACAAAAGTGGAAGCCATGTTAGAGGGACCCTGAACGGCGCAAGCAGGGATTGGCGCCAGGATTTCATTCCCGTGAAATCAAAACCAACCACCATTCCCGGGCTCCGGAACCACCCCGGCAGGGGCTGGGATACAGCCGCAAGGGACAGCCCAAAACGGTCTCACAGCGGGCGTGGACCGCGCGGGCCACCGATTGGGATTCCGTCTCGTCCAAGACGCGCCGCGGCCGTCCCGGCCGTCCCCGAGGCAATTCATAGTCGGGTTTGAGGAGGCTGAAAATGGCTCCGCCGGGCCGGAGGTAGGACCGGGCTCGTGGCAGGATGATTTCCTGGAGCGTCCAGGCCGTGTCAATGACCACGATATCGAGGTCCGAGAGATCGAGGTGCAGCGCATTTTTGCGCTCGCGCGTGTCCACGCGGGGATCCTGGCGCAGGTCCCACTCCAACACGCCATAGCCGCTGTCCACGGCATGGACGAGGCGCGCGCCACGGCGCAGCAACTCACGGGTGAAGCCGCCCACGTTGCACCCGAGGTCGGCGCACACCTGGTCGCGAATTTCCACTTCAGGATGGAGGTCGAGAACCGCGGCGAGCTTGAGCGAGCCCTTGGGAAGTCGCGGCTTGTGAGACCCGCGACCCGTCGCGGAGGGAGGATCTTCCGCGGAACCTTGTTCCTGTGGGTCAGAGGGGATCGCGAGTGACCCCAAGGAGAATCGAACTCCTGTTGACAGGATGAAAACCTGTTGTCCTAACCACTAGACGATGGGGCCAGCTAGGGCGCGCGATTGTGGAAAAGGGGTGCCGCTGTCAACGCGGCAGCGCGAGTGAAAAAAAACCGGCGCCCTGAAGCGCCGGTTTTTACGAATCGTTGGCGAGTAGCCCGATTAAACTTCGTAGTAGAGCTCGAACTCCATGGGATGCGGCCGGGTGCGGACGACATCCACCTCTTTTTCTCGCTTGTAAGAAACCCAAGTATCAATGACGTCGCGAGTGAAAACTCCGCCTTTGAGCAGAAATTCGCTATCGCGTTCCAAAGCCTCCAGCGCCGCATCAAGAGAGCCGGGCACGCTGGGAACCTGGGCTTTCTCCGCCTCGTTGAGCTCGTAGATATTCTTGTCCCAGGGCTTGCCGGGATGGATCTTGTTCTGGATGCCATCCAAGCCCGCCATCGTCATGGCCGCGAAAGCCAAGTAGGGATTGCAGGAGGGATCGGGGCAGCGGAACTCCAGGCGCTTGGCCTTGGGAGAGGCCGAATACATCGGGATGCGAACAGCCGCCGAACGGTTGCGCGAGGAATAGGCGAGGTTGACGGGCGCCTCGTAGCCCGGCACCAAGCGCTTGTAGCTATTGACCGTGGGGCTGATAAAGGCACATAGCGCGGGAGCGTGCTTGAGCAACCCGCCCGTGTAATAGAGGGCCATCTCTGAAAGCCCGGCGTAGCCGTCGCCAGCGAAAAGCGGCTTGCCGCCCTTCCATAGCGACTGGTGGCAATGCATGCCGCTGCCGTTGTCCTGGTATAGGGGCTTGGGCATGAAGGTGGCGGTCATCTTGTATTTGCGAGCGGTATTCTTGACGATGTACTTGTACCAGCACAGCATGTCGGCCATATTCACCAGGCTGTCGAAGCGGATATCAATCTCGTTCTGTCCAGCGGTGGCCACTTCGTGGTGGTGGCGCTCGACGTGCATGCCGACGGCTTCCATATGCAGGATCATCTCGGAGCGCAAATCCTGCTGCGTGTCGAGGGGCGCAACGGGAAAGTAGCCTTCCTTATAGCGCGGCTTGTGACCCAGGTTCGGCCCCTCGTCGCGGCCGGTATTCCAATGCCCCTCGATGGAGTCAATCTCGGCGTAGGAGATGTTGGCTTCATTCTCATAGCGCACGCTGTTGAAGACAAAGAACTCGGCCTCGGGGCCGAAGTAGACGGTGTCGGCGATACCGGTGGACTTGAGATACGCCTCGGTTTTCTTGGCGATATTGCGCGGATCACGGGTGTAGGCCTGGTGGGTGATGGGCTCCACGATGTCGCAGATGAGCACCAGCGTGGGGTGCACGGCGAAGGGGTCAATCTGGGCGCTTTTGGGATCGGGGATCACCAGCATGTCCGACTCGTTGATGGCCTGCCAACCACGGATCGAGGAACCGTCGAAACCGAGGCCTTCCTTGAAGATATCCTCAGACATATCCCCGATGGGAACGCTGAAGTGCTGCCACAGGCCCGGAAAGTCAATGAACCGGAAGTCCACGATGGCAATACCTTTTTCTTTGATGAACCTCATCACATCGCTGGGTGTCGTGCAGGGTGTCATAGGCGATCCTCCTTTAAACTTTTTCTTTTTGTTTTCAGCAATCTCCGTGCTGCCACGGGGGAGGCCGGCAACGTAAGGTGGGACCCGCCTTTGCAAGCGATATGAGACGGGCCCCAATCCGCCCCCATTCTCCCGCTTTCAGCCCTCACAAGGAAGCGCGCCGACGGGACCAAAACGATTCAAATTTGCGCATCTTCCGGGCAATGAAACACATAATTGTATCAAGCTCGGGAAGGCGGCGCTGCCGGGGCCAGGGGGCACAGCGGGTCGCGGGCAAAAACATAATCGCTCACCGGCCGACCTTTCAGGAGGTGCTCGTTGATGATGCGTTCCAGCACATCGGGGGTGGCTCCGCGGTACCAAGTGCCCTCGGGATAGACCACGGCGATGGGACCTCCCGTGCAGACGCGCAAACAATGCGCCTGCGTGCGGTAGATGGCAGCGGCCTCCGGGACCCCGAGTTCTTTCAGGCGCGTTTTCAAATACCGCCAGGACGCTTGCGCCGCTTCAAGGGATGTCGCGCAATCTCCCTTGGTGCACAGGATGATGTGGCGCTCCAGGCGGCCCACGCCAAGGCGCGCGACGATCTCCCTGAGTTCTTCGGCCTCACCCATGGCGCCAACGATGGTGCGCGAGCCTGCACCTTGTCAATTGCCGCGGGAGCATCCAATGGCGCGCCATGTACAGCGTGTTCATCGCCTTGGCGGTCGGAGCCGCCGCGGGCACGGCCAGTCGCTTCCTGCCCTGGATGTCGTGGTGGCTCGCGCCCATTCCTGGCATTACGGCCGCGCTCGCGACCCTCATCCTGATAACGCGCTACTTCGTCAAGAAGCTCGAGGGACGGCTGCAGCAGGCCCAGAAGCTGGCGGAGAAACGCCAGTTTCCCTTCGCCTTGAAGGCGCTGGAGGAGCTGCTGCCCATGGGGCGCTGGCAGCTCATGCTGGAAGGGCAGATCCACGCGCAGATGGGCGTCATCTACTTCGCCATGCGCGATGAAGAAAAGGCCATCAGGGCGCTGTCCAAGGCCAACCCGCGTATTTCCGATGCCATGTTGATGCTGGCGTCCCTGTACTTCAAACGCGAGGATGAAAAAAAGCTGCGCGCCACTCTCGATCTCGCCCTGCGCCTCAACAAGAAACAGCTCATCATCCACAACGCCTACGCCTTCATGCTTGAAAAGCTCGGGAAGGGGCCGGAGGCCATCGCCATCCTGCAAAAGGCCCTGAAACAGGAGCCCGGCAACGAAGCCACCAAGGATAACCTCCTGCGCCTGCAGAATGGGAAAAAGCCTAACATGAAACCCTTTGGCTTGACATGGTATTCTCTGCAACTCGAAAAACCCCCCATTTCCATGCTGCAAGAGCAGATGAATGGCAGACCCGGCTTCCGTGAGAAGCGCAAGGTGCAGCAGTGATGAAGCGCGGCGCATCGAAAATCAGAAACGTCGCGGACCGCCTTGGGCGCGTCGTGGCAAAGCTGTTGCTGGCACAAGACCCCGAGCTCCCCACCGGCGCCTATTTCCCTTCGCCCCAACGTCTTGAGCTCGTCATCCGGACCTTGCATGAGCTGCTCTTTCCGCGCTTTTACATCGAGGCCAAGGAGGCGAGCCTCAAGAAGAGGATGAAGGAAAATTCTGACAAAGTCCTCCGCAATCTCAGCGCTGAGATCGCGGGCGCATTGGCCTACAACGGCACCGCGGGGAACCCCGCCGCTGGCGCGGCGAGCAGGGTGCTCGCGCTCATCGAGGAACTCCCCGCCATTCGCGCTGAACTAGAGCTGGATCTCGATGCCGTGCTCGGCCACGATCCCGCCGCCAAGGACCGCGCCGAAGTCATCCTCGCCTATCCCGGCTTTGAGGCGCTCACCGTGCATCGCCTCGCCCACTTCCTGCACCGGCAGGAGACACCGTTGGTTCCGCGCATCATGTCCGAAATCGTCCATCGCCGCACGGGCATTGACATCCATCCGGGGGCGAGCATCGCTTCGTCCTGCAGTATTGACCACGGCACCGGGCTCATCATCGGCGAAACCAGCGTCATCGGCCGCAACGTGAGCCTCTACCACAACGTCACTCTGGGCGCCCGTTCGGTGAGCCCGGAGTTCCGTGGCCGCAAGCGCCATCCCACCATCGGCGACAACGTCGTTATCTATCCCGGCTCCACCATCCTCGGCGACATCACCGTGGGCAGCGGCTCCATCATCGGCGGCAATTCGTTCCTGTTGGAGAGCTGCCCGCCCAACACCAGGATCCACACCAAGCCCCCCGAGATGGTCATGCGTTCCAAGGGAACTCCTCGCGATACTGGGACCAAGGCGACAATCGCGGCTTCCGCCTCCGGGAGCGCGTCAGGAAACCGGGCCTGACTTCTCCTCGATGCGGCCGAGCAGGCGCAGCAGGCCGTCGAGGATGGTGAGGGGGTGCGGCGGGCAGCCGGGGATGAAAAGGTCCACGGGCACGATAGCGCTGGCCCCGTCGTGGGCCTGGGGATGACCGATGTAGGGGCCGCCGGAGATGGCGCAGGCGCCGACGGCGATGACGATCTTGGGCTCGGGCACGGCAGCGTAGGTTTTCCTCAAGGCGAGCTCCATGTTGCGCGTGACCGGGCCGGTGATGAGCAAGCCGTCGGCGTGGCGCGGCGAGGCCACGAGCTGGATGCCGAAGCGCCCGAGGTCCCAGCCCACCGTGTTCAGCACGTTCACGTCGGCCTCGCAGGCGTTGCACCCCCCGGCGCTCACTTGCCGGAGCTTGAGCGAGCGGCCGAAGAGCTTCATGAGCTTGGCGTCCAGGGCGGCGGCGAGCTTCAGCGCCCGCTGGTCTTCAGCGAGGACGAGATCGCCGCGGTCGCGCACCGCCAGGCGAGGATCGCTGGTATAGGCGATGGCCTGTTCGGGACAAGCCTCCCTGCAGTCCGTGCAGAACAGGCAGCGCCCCAGATCAAGGCGCGCCCCGTCGGTCACGCTGATGGCTCCGGTGGGGCAGGCCTCGGCGCAGGCGCGGCAGCCCTCGGGGCACTTCGCCCCGTCGATCTCGGGACGGCCGCGGAAGTTACTCGGCAGCTCCGGCGCGGGACCCTCGGGATATCGCAGGGTGCGATGCCCCTGTTGCAGGCGGGCGAGAACGACCTTCAGCACGGCCGCCCCTTCCTGCGCACGGGGAACGCGGCGGATCCTTGCTCGGAAAGCGCGGCAGGTCTAAGATCAGAGGTCATGTCCACAGTAAGACAGGTTGAAGCTCTTGTTGCATAAAGGAAAATCCGATATTTGCTGGTTGCGCAGGGCGTAAGCGAGGCCGGTCCAGTTGTGGAACGAGGGGTCCACGACTTTGTAGCGCGCGAAGCAGCCCCGGGCATCGGTGATGGCCACATGGCACACCTCTCCGCGCCAGCCCTCGTTGATGGCCACGGCCAGCCGCAGAGGCGGCAGCGGGCCGAGGGGCACCCGCAGGGCGCCCGCGGGGATGGATCGCAATTGCTCGCGCAGGAATTCGATGGACGCCTGGATCTCCAGCCAGCGGATATAGGCGCGGGCGAAGACGTCCCCGCTCTCGTAGGTGGCGACGGGAATGTGGGTGAAGCGGAAGATCCCCGAGGGTTGATCGCGGCGGGCATCGCGCGCGAGGCCCGAGGCGCGGGCGGCGGGGCCGACGAGGCCGAGCTCGGTGGCGACCTGCCGCGGCAGGGGTCCGGTGTCCACGAACCTGGCCATGACCGAGGGCGCGTCCCAGAGCAGGTTGACGGCGACGGCGGTGTCCTTCGCGGCGGCCTCCAGGCGGCGCCGGAGTTCGCTGGTGCGGGCGTCGTCCACGTCCATGCCCACGCCGCCGGGACGGACCAGGCCGCGGCCGAAGCGGTTGCCGCACAGCAACGCGGTCATGTTGAGGAAATCCCCGCGGATGCGCCCGCAATAGGAGGCCGTCGGCAGGTAAGCGACGTCATGGGCCAGCGCGCCCAGATCGCCGGCGTGGTTGGCCAGGCGCTCCAATTCCAGGGCGATACCGCGCAGCGCCTGCGCTCGCGCGCTTTTCTGGCAGCGCGCGAGCGCTTCCAGCACCTGACAATGCGCCGTGGCGTGGGCGATGCTCGTATCGCCGGCCAGGGTCTCGGCGTAATGGATCGAACGCCGCGTGGGGCCGCCGATCATGGCCTCCTCGACGCCGCGGTGCTGATAGCCGAGGGCTATTTCCAGGTGGAACACCTGCTCGCCATGGCATTGGAAACGAAAATGGCCGGGCTCGATGACACCGGCGTGCACCGGGCCGACGGCGACCTCGTGCACCTCTTCGCCCGCGACGCGGTAGAAATCGCCGACACCGGGCAGAATAGGCTGGTCGGGCGCGCGTTCCCAGGCGTCGTTGCCGGTCCAGGAACGGTGGTAGCGCACGGGCTTGAGCCACGGGTGGCCCATGGGCTTGAGGCCGAACTGCTCGGCTATTTCGCGCTCGAATAGATGCACCTGCGGGCAGCGCGGCGTGAGCGCGGGAAACTGGGGCCCCTTGATGCGCGCGCGCGCGACGAAAAGCCGGTTCTGATCATCGTCGGCGAGCACGGCGTAGATCAGCTTTTCGGCGGGATCCGCACCCGTGGCCGCGAACAGCGCCGCCACGCGCTGCCCCGCTTCCACGGCGGCGACCACGGCATCTTCCAGGTCCTCGATGGCCAGAACGGGGATGGCCCCCAGCTCGATGGCGCGGCCGTTGGCCAGCGCGGCCATGGGAACGCCCGCGCGCATCATCCTAACCCGGCAGAGCCGGAACCCAAAAAAACGAAAACGATGTACCACAGAGACACAGAGAAATTCTCTGTGATCTCTGTGTCTCTGTGGTGGAAGTTGGTACTCAAATGCTTTGCGGCCGGTTCGCTTTCAACCGCCGTTTCCAGGATCATGGCCGGGTCTCCAGGAAACGCACGGCATCGTTGAGCAAGGCCGTCACCGGGGCGGGGATGTACAGGCCCAGCAGCAGGACCAGGGCCATGAAACCCGCCACGGGCAGGGTGGTCAGCAGCTCGTCGCGGCGCGCGGGCTGATGCGCGGCTCCTGGCTCCGTGCCCTCCGGGTCCCCTCGGCCCCCTGGGCCCCCCGGGCCTTGGACGACTTGCAACACCGTCATTCCCATGCCGATGAACACGATCAGCAGGAAGAAGAGGAACAGCCCCCCGACGGCGAAGCGGCCGGCGGCGAAGGCTCCGTTCAGGATAGCGAACTCGCTGATGAAGGGGCCGAAAGGTGGCGATCCCGTGATGGCCAGGAAGCCCGCGAAGAACAGGGCCCCCGAGCCAGGCAACTGGCGCAGCGCCCCGCTCACCCGTTCGGTGCTCTTGCTGTCATAGACGCGCTGGATGTTCTCGGCGGAGAGGAAGAGCGCGCCCTTGGTGAGGCCGTTGGTGAGGACGTGCAGCAGGGTTCCGAACAAGGCGGGCGCCCCGATGCCGAGGCCCAGCACGAGGATGCCCATGTGCTCCACGCTGGAGTAGGCCAGCATACGCTTGAAATCGCGCTGGCCGATCATGAACAGCCCGGCCACGGCCATGGAAAAAAGCCCGAGCACCATGAGCCTACGCGCGGCATAGGCGCCCTCCCCAGCCGCGTTGCAGATGTGATAGACGCGCAGGATGGCGAGGAACGCGCAACTGGTGACACACCCGGCCAGGACGGCCCCGACGCCGCCGGGCGCCTCGCCGTAGGCGTCGGGTTTCCAACTGTGCATCGGCGCGAGCCCCATCTTGGTGCCGTAGCCGACGAGCAGCAGCACGAAGGCCGCGTGCAGCCAGGGCTTGGAGAGCTTGGGCGCGTGGCTGAGCAAGTCCTCGAAGGTGAGCGACTCGAACCCCGCGGACAGCGAGGCGTAGGCGAGGAAGAAGGTGCCCAGCAGCGCCAGGGCGATGCCGACGGAGCCGACGAGCAGGTATTTCCAGGTGGCCTCGATGCTGCGCTGGGTGTGGTTGAAGTAGATGAGCGGAGCGGTGACGAGGGTGGTGGCCTCGATGGCCACCCACAGGAGGCCCAGGTGGTGCGACCAGGTCACCAAGGTCATGACGCCCAGGACGCCCAGCCAGCAGGCGCAGAAGACGCGGTTGGGGCGATCCGGGCGCAGGCGCAAATCGCCGACGGCGTAGCAGGAGCTGATCAGGAAAACCACGCTCACGGCCAGCAGGATGACGCGGCCGGGGGGATCGAGCACCAGCCATTCCGAGCCGACCCCAAGCTCGGGCCGCGACAACGCGCCCACCGTCAGGGTGAGGTGCGCCAGCGCGGTCGCGGGCAGGAGCCACACCCGCCAGCGCCGCGAGGGCAGCGCCGCGCAGACGGCCGCCATCGCCAGGGGCAGGAGGATCAGCGCGCCGGCCACCCTTCAGCCCTTGAGCGCGACCAGCAGGCGCGTGTCCGTGGAGGAGAACGCGCGATTGATGCGGTTGACGATGATGCAGGTGACGAAGATGCCGACGAACAGGTCCAGCAGCACGCCCATCTCGACGATGAGCGGCATGGCCTCGATGAGCAGCATGCCGAAGGTGAAGATGCCGTTCTCGACGACGAGATAGCCCACCACTTGACTGAGGGCCTTGAAGCGGGTGGTGAGGAAGATGAACCCGACGATGACGTTGGCGATGGCCGCGGGGACCAGCAGCGTGCCGGCGTGCTGGCTGGCCAGAGGCAGCCGTCCGGCGAACAGCAGCGCGGCGGCGCTGGCCAGGGCTCCCAGGATGATGGATGTAAGCAGGCTGATCAAGGGTTCCACTTCGCGCTTGATTCTGACGTCGCGCAGCGCGTGGATCATGATGGCGGGGATGGCGATGCCTTTGAGGGCGATGGCCGCGGCGGACACCATGATCACGGAAAGCGTGATATGCTCGTGGACCAGCAGGGGAAGGAGCCCCAGCAACGCCCCCTGGACCGCCACGGTGCGGATGACGCGGATGATGCGGCTGGTGCCCAGCGCGAAAAGGTTCAGCACCAGGACGATCACGAGGAGGGCGTTGACGAGGTCCGCCATGCCTCACCTCAAGAGCAGGAGCAGGCCGAAGCCGCAGGAGATCATGGCGCCGATGAGCAGGTGCGGCACCTGGCGCAGCGCCAGCCGCGCCATCACGGACTCCACCACGCCCACCACCGCCGCCAGCCCCAGCATTTCCAGCACGAACAGCCCGCCGTCGAGCCACGGCGCGCCCGTCTGGAACGGCGCGACCACGTGCAGCAGGATGGCGCCGAGGATGAAGAGCTTGAGGGCCGCGGAGTAAAGGATAACCCCGAGCAGCGGCCCGCTGTGGTCGAGCACCATGACCTCGTGGATCATGGTGAGCTCCAGATGCGTATTGGGGTCGTCCACGGGGATGCGGCAGGATTCGGCCAGCAGCACGATGAACAGGCCGAGGGCGATGAGGACCAGCGGCGCGGTGGCCAGCGCCGGGAAACCTCCCGCGGGGCCTTTCAGCATTTCGCTCAGGGTCGTGGAGCCCGAGAGGCGCGCCAGCACCAGCAGGGCGAAGAACAGGGCCGGTTCGGAAAGGCAGGAGAACGTCACCTCGCGGGCCGCGCCCATGCCCTCGAAGGCGGAGCCGGTGTCCAGAGCGGCGGCCGTCGTGAAGAAGCGCGCCAGTCCCAGCAGGTAGGCGAAGAGGATCATGTCGCCCGCGAAGGCGACGGGAGCGGCCCAGCGGCCGATGGGTATCAGCAGGCCCGCCAGACCCACGGACGCCAAGGTGACCACCGGCCCCGCCCGGAACACCCAGGTCGTCGTCTGGCTCAGGACCATCCCCTTGCGCAGCAGCTTGAGCATGTCGAAGTAAGGCTGCAGCAGCGGCGGGCCGACGCGCCCCGCGAACCAGGCCTTGGTCTTGTTGATAACCCCCAGCAGCAGCGGAGGCATGCCCAGCAGCAGCGCCAACTGGATCAGGATGCGCGTCATGGCCGATCTTGGATCGCCATGGCGTCTGGCCCCGTCAACGCCAACAGCGTTCCATCACAGCGCAAAAAGGCGCGCGGCAAATGCACCGTAAAGCAGTGTGACGCTCGGCATCAAAAGCACCGCGCGCAACGTATAGAGCAAGCAGGGCTGTGTCAATGTCATGCAACACGCGACGCCGCGCGCCGGCGCCCCCGGAGGAACGCTGGACTCCAAGGGATTTCGTATTAGTTCAGCCCTGTCGAGCAGCCGTTCGCCCTTGATCCCCCACTTTGGGGGATGAGCCTGTCGAAGGGCAAACGGCGAGACCTCGCGGCCCGTTCATGCTTCGACAAGCTCAGCACGAACGGGCCTGCCTACCGGTATCGTAATGCAAAAGCGCGATTCCTGGCCTGAACTATTACGGAATTTCAGGGCGTCTTTTCCAACAGCGCCGCCGCGAAAGGCGGCAAGTCGAGGATCGGAGAACGGCCTCTCACCTTTGAAACCGCGGCGCGCGGCGCACGGCGTAGGGCGCAACCCTCGGCCCAGACACCGCGCACGCGCACGCGCCGCGGGCGATCCGTCCAATTGACGCAGATTTGCGCCTCGCCCCCTGAGGGCGACCGCCATCGGGAGGTGAGGACGGCGGGGATGCGGAGCGCGTCGCCGCGCCGCAGATAGATAGGCTCCAGCGTCGCTCCTTGGAGATCGAAAGGCTTGAGCATCAGCCCATCCACAAGATAGTCCCTGGCCGCCTCGCGACGCCACTCCAGGAGATCGCGGATGAAAGCACAGGCTGCTATCTGGGGCGGCGGCCTCAGATCCCAGGAGACGCACCATCCCCAATGGATTTCCCCGCCGTCCTTGAGGATGACGGTGAGCGCGTCGCCCGCCGCGAAGGAATAAGCCAACCGGTAGAAAAAATTCAGCGGCGACCGCTTCTCGTCCAAAGTGTCCAGGATGATGCACTGGTTGCCCTGGAAGTTGCGAACGTATTCGTGATAGACGTAGGAGAAGGCGGGCACCGGCGTGCCTATTTCGAAATTGAAGTTCCAGCGCAAATCGTTGACCGGAAGCTCACCGAGGAAAGTCTCGGCCGCGGTACCCTCGCAACCCAGTACCGTTTCCCGTCCCGCGCGGCGCAGCGCGCGCAGGATGTCCGCGAACATCCGCGACATCGCCCGCCGCTGCCATGGACCCGGGCCCGGGGGATGGCCGTGAACGTCGCTGTAGCAGAGCATGCCGCCGCCGCCGAGGTTCTGATCGAAAAGTTGAATGTAGTCCACGCCCGCTGCCGCTATCTTGAGGGCTTCCGCGCGCATGACTTCGCGCGCGAAACGGGTCGCGGCGCAGATGTCGTAGCCCCAGCGGAGGTCGTCCGTATTGCAGTTCCGCGAAACCATCTCATGCCGCGGACCCCGGCACATGAAGCGCGCGAGCTTGCGCTTCGCGAACTCCCGTTCCCGGTTGTAGCGGCCGCTGCCGGTGTTGGCGAACTGCGTCCAGCCCGTCCCCGAGCAGTAAAGCCCGAGCTTGTGACCGCGGCGTTGGAGCTCCCCGGCGAAGCGCTCCATGGCCTTAGCCCCCCCCCGGGGCGGCCATGTGTAGGGCGGTGCCCAGGGGGCCGTTCCCTCCCAGTGCATGAGCAACGCCATGAGCTTGGTGTCCAGCCTGGCCGCCAGACCATCGAGCGCGGGCAGGGCGCGCTTCAAAGGGAAATACTCGTTGGGGCGGGTCGGCCCGCTATGGGAGCCGCGACCGGTCACGGGGTAGATGACGACCAGCGGCGGCTCGGCAACCCACGCTGGGAATCGCTGGTTGGCGCGCACCGTGGCGGGCAGAGTCTTGAGGTGCCGCAGGGACCAGTCGCGATAGAGCGTCGCGGCATCGTACCAGTCGCCCTTGAAGGCGCGCAGCACCATGGGATAGGGCAGCTTCAAGCGCCCGGCGCCGTGGCCTGCGGTGAAATGCGCGAATTCGGGGCGAACGGTGGCGTGCGCGAGATCGAACTCGATGTGCTTGGTGTGGCCGTCGGGGTCGTGGGCCGCGATGTAGAGCCCCAGCTTGGCGCGAAAATACGCCATGAACTGCATGGGGCAGGGGCCAGGATAAGCGCCACCCAAACCGGGAGAGGGATACTGCGGCGCGTTATAGCGGAACCAACTGCCCTGTCGGATGGCTGGATCCTCTATGAGGCAACCCTCATTGCCGGGCCAAAACAGGCGGGCGCGCCCACCCTGAGCGACAAAATCCCCGCGCAGGCTGAGGCTCGGGAAGTCAATCCACTCCAGGCGCTCGCGCGTGCGGTTCTCGACGCCGGCCCGCCACTGGATGGCTCCCGTGGCATCCACGTGCAGCATGAGCTCCACCGCCAGATCGAGATCCGCGAGCCGTTCCAGGCGGATGCGCCATGTATCTCTGGCCATCTTCATGAATTTGCGGTTCCGGGCATCGCTATCGCTGAGACGTCGCGGGTTGCCGACGGCATTGAGCAATTGCAGGCGACAAAGCGCGCCGCCACCAGGACTCAAAAACTCCTCGCCCGCGACACGGAGCGACAGCATCCGGACGGTTTTTGGATCCAAGGTGAGGACGAGGTCCCCCCCCCGCAGCCTCGCCCCGTACAGGGGGCCTTTCCCGCTCATCGGGCGCATGGTGACGGGTTCGTCTGTTTCCAGTAGGACTTCAGCGGATCCTCCGCTGGCCAACCCGCGTAGATGTCATCCCACGAGACAACGTCACCGTGCGGACGCAGCGACGCCGGATCGATGGGTTCTTGCGGCGACTGGTAGCGGAAGTCCGCCGAAAGTCGCACGCGGTCCGCGGTGTGGTTGTCCCGGGCCTGATGCACCGTGAGGCTGTTGAAGACGAGGACGTCTCCGCAGTGCATGGGGCCCGTGTGCCAGTCGCCCGCGAGGTCCGCGTCCACCTCCTGGCCACCGGGTCCCAGGGATGGCCTCATGGGCAGTACGCCGCGCAGATGGGATCCCGGCAGCAAGGCCAACCCACCGAGCTCGCTCGGACAGTCGCCCAAGGGCAGCCACGTCGTCCAGGTTTCCCTCGTCCCGTGAATGTACCAATAATCCTGGTGCGGTGGCGTGGTGTGCCGCGCCGTGCCGGGCATGACCACCCTGGAAATCACCCTGGGATGGGGCAGAACCGGCCCGCCGATCAGGGCACCGATGGCCGCCAAAAGGGCGGGGTGATGGTTCAAGGCGTGAAAGGCGCGCAGGCGTTGGGCTTTGGCATAGAAGCGGAACCAAGCCGCCTCGCCCTCCACAACGCGGCAGCCCTTGGCGGCGATTCCAGCAAGGATGGGAGCACCGGCGTCCAGCCATCCCTCTCCTGAGCAGAGCTCCAGGATGCGCCGGCGCAAATCCATGACGTCCGCGGGCGGGAGAAGCCCCCGGAAACAGGCGTAGCCCAGCTCCTGAGCCTGAAGGCGCAATTTTTCAGGATGGGGCAGCAGGCTCGTGAAATCCACGAAGGGAAGGACGGTGTCCATGACAACGGCAGCCATAAGCGCAGCTCCAAAAGCTCTAAAAAAGACAAAGGGAATAAATTGGAGGATAGACGCAAAGCCGTCTGGAAAAATGGCTAAAATTTCATGAACATGGATAGTATTAGCTAAAACAAGCTTGTTAAATGCTAATTATTGTACATAATGAGCACTCGTGAGCTTCTCGGGTCAGGACTGCGTCGTCGCCTATGCCAATCGCTATCAGTTTGCTGGTTCCCAAATCGTGGATCATCCGTCCGTCGGCAGCCGCATGCTGCTCTGGGCCCTGGCGGGTCAGGTTCAAGTTATGGCCGATGATAGGCCCTTCACGCTGGAAGATAATGGCTTGCTGATCCTGCCGTGGCGCCATCGCATCCGCTATCGCGCCGATGCGCGGCGGCCCGCTCTTGTGGCGGGTGTGCACCTCATCCCTTGTCATGACCGCCGCGTCCCCGTGTGCTTTGAAGTGCCGCACCACCCCCGGCACCCACTGTACCAGGTGGCCTGGCGGCGTGACGTCGCCCTGGAAGGGCTTGAAGCGCCTGTTCTGGGCCGGATTTCCCGGCATCCCGTGCTGCGGCACCTGGCTGAAGCCGCGGTGGAAATGTTCGGGTCGGGAGCGCCGGACGAGGAGGTCGCGCGCTGGCTGGGGAGCCTCCTGCTCCATGAGATGGCGCGCTTCCACGTGGTGGTCAAAGAAAATCCCCGGCTCAGCGAACCCCTGGAGTTGGCGATGGCAGCGGTCCTGGAGCGCTTGTCTGAGCCCCTCACCCTCCGCGATCTCGCCAGCGCCGCGGGCCGCAGCCCCTCAGGCGTCATCCGCCTTTTCCGTGTTCGCCTTGGCGTCACGCCCATGGATTGGTTGAAGGCGCGGCGCATCGAGAGCGCCCAGCGCTTGCTCGCCGAAACCGGGCTGCGCGTCAGCGAGGTGGGGCGCCGCGTGGGGATCCCCGATCCCTTCCATTTTTCGCGACTTTTCAAGGAAATGACGGATCTCTCGCCGCGCGCATGGCGCCGCCAGCGCGTGACGCTGTGAGGGCGCGCGACCCGACCTCCGCATTTAACGACTTGGCGGAAGGTAGCCCCAGGAGTAGTCGGAGGATGCGGGATGACAGGGCAGGGGTATCAACCGATAGTCGTAGATGGTTGACCCAAAATTGTTTTCAATCTCCAGCATCGTCTTCACGGAGAGATCGCCGTGAAGAAAGTTTCGGTCAATCGTGCCGCGCACGGCGCCCTTGGCTTCCCAACTGGAGTACCCCGCCCAGATAAACCATGGGGCGATGGCCGTTCGTCCTTGAGTCAGGACATCCGAAGAATCCGGATGCGAGCTCAACTGGTAGGGCCGCGAAGGCAAATTGTAATCCGTGTCCGTCAGCAGGACGTCGAACTCGTAGGACTTATCATTAAAGGTCCATTGCGAGGGCTTCCCTTCCCGCAGCAAACCGCTTTTGGCATCCCCCCTGTTGATGAATCCCCCATACCACATTTCGTATCCCGCGCAAACGACGGCATACCCTTGGATGCTCATGATATCAAAAGGCACGGGGTTGAGCGCGCAATACCCGATTTCATTGGTCACTCCACCGAAATAAGGCATGATCTTGGGCCGGTCGTCATAGGGATCGCAGCTCAAATTCATCGCCTGCGGGTTCCCGGAAAATTGATTCACTTCCCGTTGGGGATACCAACCGTCAAAGTCGTTCGCGTAGTTTGTCAAAACAATTCCCCATTGATGCTGCGTGCTCGCGCAGGTGATGAGCCGGGCCTGGTAGAGCGCTTTTTTGAACGCCGGCAAAATGAGCGAAAACAGGATGGCCAGGATCGCGCACACCACAAGGAGTTCGACCAGCGTGAAATAATGTGGGGCCTTGCGGCGCCAGCGGGTCATGCGGCGTTCCTGTCTTTTTGCATCCCGTGGCACATGAGGCTGACCCCAGTATAGATTAATAAAGATATAAAATCCATAGCGGAAGTGATCTGTTATTGTCTCTTTTGATCGTAATCGTACTGCAGTTTTTACTATGTAACTAAGGAATTTTATTTTTTTATGGTCTATTTTGACGATCTGATCTTCGTGATGGCGGATCACCTGTCCCGCTGCCGGGCCGTCATTGACCAGTCTTTCCAGGATTTTTTCAACCTTCAGCTCTGCTGGCGGGGACCGATGATCTTCTCGGTGAATCGCGGGCCCAAGACGGTTTTTCAGGAACCCACCGTCTTCTGGCACCATCCCCGCCACAGCTATCAATACGCTCCAGCCAAGCCCGGCGGCTTCTGGCACCATTACTGGGTGACTTTCCGCGGCCCCCGAGGCCGGCGTATCATGGAAGATGGCTTCCTGTCCCTGGACCCCAGGGGCTATCGGACCCTGCTGGAGCCCGAGGCCTTCCGGGAGGTCTTCGCCGAGCTGGTGGAAAGAGTGCGTCAGCATCCCGGCCAGCCCCAGCCCGAGGCCGCTTTGCTGCTGGAACAGTTGCTGCTGCGGGCGGGAAAGGCCCCGCAATCCAGGCCCACCGGGGAGAACGAAATCCTGAGGCTGGCCGAGGAGATGCGCAAAACTCCCCGGGAGCCCAGGGATTTTGCCGGCGAGGCCCGTCGCCTGGGAATCTCCTACGGGCACTTCCGTCGGTGCTTCAGAGAGCTGGTGGGTCGCGCACCCCTCGAGCATCTGCTCTTCTGCCGCATGCAACAAGCGGCGTTGGCCTTGGCCCAGGGTGGAGGCCGTGTGTACGAGGTGGCGCGCCGCGCCGGCTATGAGGACCCGGTCCGATTTTCCAAGTTATTCAAACGCCAGATGGGTCTGCCTCCCCGACGATTCCGAGACCATCGGATCTCTTCCTGAGGGTCGGCCGAGCCGATAGGGCCGATAGGAAATCGGTCCCCTACTTCGAGGCGTCGTAGAGGGCCCTGATCTCCTCCTGGGACAGGGCCTTGTTGTAGAGCCGGACGTCGTCCATGACGCCGTTGAAATCATCCCAGACCGTGTCAACGTTCTTGCCGAGATACCAGGCGGTGCCGTAATCCGAGTAGGTTCCAGCCCAGGCCTGGGCTTCCAGATTCCCATTGACATACAACTTCAGGGCGTTCGCGGATTGGCCGGAATAGGCCCGATGGGCCACGAAATACCAGGTGCCCGTCACAAAGGTGTTTCCCGCCCTGGCGGTCTCAGGCGTTCCGTCCCATAGGAACGCCTCGAATTTTGGCCCGGGCAGGAAGATGCGGATATTGTTGATGTTCACCCACCAGGAGTTGGCCCCGGTCTGCCCGCGGTAGTAAATGGCCTGGTTGCCGGCCGAGCTCAGGGGTTTGACCCACGCTGTCATGGTGTAGGCCATGGGCACCCCCGCGGTGTCGGGAATCTCGACGTAATCGTCCACCCCGTCGAAGACCAGGGCACCGCCCACCTTGCCCGGAGTGCTGTTGGCGGAGAAGGTGCAATTGTAGAGCGTGCCCGTGCGGCCCTTGCCGCTGGAGTCGGAGGCCGTGGTGCCGCTGGTCTCGTCCAGTTTCCAGTAGCCGATAAGGTTGGCGCTCAGGGCCGTGGTTGAGGCCGTGCCGCCGGAGATGACATACCACTGCTTTCCATCGCTCTGGACCTCCACGCTGGGAAAGCCGGAGGTGGCGGTGTCCAGGGTGGCCAGGATATCGTTATCAATGTAGTTTCCCCCGCCCGTGAGCCAGAGGGAGTAACTGCCGCTCGACTTCTTGATCCGGTAGGTCCTGCCAAGGGCATTGCCGGCATAGGGCAAAGCCACCGTGATGTTGCTGGCCGCCGTGGCCATGTCCGCCAGCACCAGGGTGTTGGCGCCCAAGGTTGCATTGCCGGTGATGGTCTGAAGGGACAGGCCCAGGCTGCCACTGATCTCCAGCGTGGAAAGGGGCTGGGAGGCTTGGAGGCCCAAATTGCCGGTGACATAGACATTGCCCAGCACGTGCAGGTTGGCGGAAGGCGCGCTGGTCCCGATGCCGAGACCGTTGCTGTTCATGGTCGCCTCGAACGATCCGTCGTTATTTGCGTCGTACCGCAGATTGCCGCTGGTGCTGACGATGTCAGCGCGGGCAAGATTCCCGATGGCACAAAGCACAAAAAAATACAGGACGCGCCGTGCTGCTTGACGATGGCTTTCGGTCGCCCAGACCCGTGGCATTTATGTCGAGGTCCTCTGGAATCCGGCCGCTTGACGACGGTGATTGTAGACTGTCATGATCCAAAACAAGCTGGCGG
>JAHFOS010000148.1 GCA_023261545.1 bacterium | reverse complement strand
TACGGCATGGGTGGGCAGACGGACGGCGAGACCATGGGCTACGGCATCCTGGCGCGCATCGGCGCCGGAGTGAACCCCGAGCAGATGCACGCCGAGCGCGTGAACGGCTACAATCCCCTCGCTGTGATGGACGCGGTGCGCCGCAAGAAGCACCTGCTCCTGGAGGGCCGCGGGCCGGCGCTGCTCGATATCGCCACCTACCGCGTGAGCGGGCACTCGCCCTCGGATGCCAGCTCCTACCGCAGCAAGGAGGAGGTGCGCCTGTGGATGGAGGCCGACCCCATCCGCGCCTACGGCCGTGCCATCATCGAGGCCGGCGTCTGCGATGAAGCCAGGCTGCGCGCCATGGAGGCCGAGATCCGCGAGGAAATGCGCGAAGTCATCTCCCTGGCCATTGACCTCAAGCTGAGTCCGCGTTTCTCAGCGGGCGGCGAGGAAATCGGCGACGCCATGTTCTCCAACGCCCGGGCTGAAAAACTGGCCGAAGGACCGTGCGATACCTTGATGCCACGCGAGGCCAATCCCCGCGTGCAGCAGATCAAAGGCAAGCTGCGCGGGCCCTCCCCGGACGGCAAGCCCATCCCTAAGATGAAAGCCTACAGCGTGCGCGACGGTATCTTTGAGGCCATGTTCGAGGGCTTCTACCGCGACCCCACGCTTATCGCCTTCGGCGAGGAGAACCGCGACTGGGGCGGGGCATTCGCCGTGTATCGCGGCCTCACCGAAGCCCTGCCGTATCACCGGCTGTTCAACAGCCCCATCTCCGAGGCCGCCATCGTGGGCGCCGCCGTGGGCTACGCGGTGGAAGGCGGCCGCCCGGTGGTGGAGCTCATGTACTGCGACTTCCTGGGCCGCGCCGGCGACGAGGTCTTCAACCAGCTCCCCAAATGGCAGGCCATGAGCGGTGGGCTGCTCAAGATGCCGCTGGTGCTGCGCGTTTCGGTGGGCGCCAAATACGGTGCCCAGCACTCCCAGGACTGGAGCGCCTTCATCGCCCATGTGCCGGGCTTGAAGGCCGTGTATCCCGTGACCCCCTACGATGCCAAGGGACTCATGAACAGCGCGCTCACCGGCACCGATCCGGTGGTCTTCTTCGAAAGCCAGTCCGCCTACGACACCGGCGAGGAGTTTGCCAAAGACGGCGTGCCCGAGTGGCATTACGAGATCCCCATTGGCGAGCCAGCACTGCGCCGCGCCGGCAAAGACGTCACCCTCATCACCCTGGGCCCCGTGCTCTACAAAGCCCTCGCCGCCGCCAAACAGCTCAAGGAGAAATACAATCTCGAAGCCGAAGTCATTGACCTCAGATCCATCAATCCCATCAACTACGACCCACTGGCCGCCTCCGTAACCAAGACCGGCCGCTGCCTGCTGGTCACCGAGGCCTGCGAGCGCGGCGCCTTCCTGCATACGGTGGCCAGCCGCCTCTCCAACCTGGTCTTCGACCACCTCGACGCCCCCATCGCCGTGCTGGGCTCCCGCAACTGGATCACCCCCGCCGCCGAGCTCGAAGAGGCGTTCTTTCCACAACCCGCATGGATCCTGGACGCCATCCACGAGCGCCTCCTGCCGCTGCCCGGCCACACCCCGACCACCAACCAGCGCCCGAGCGAGCAGGCGCGCAGGGATCGGTTGGGGGTGTAGCGAAAAACGCGGCGGCGCGAAACGCCGTTGCTGTACCTGCTGTTGCTGGGCGGCACTGCTGATATGCAAGGCATGCTTTTTTTCTACAGCCTTCCGTCTTCCAAAAAACTGAAGTATTTGGTCCGATTGAAGATGATGTGGTCCAGCAGCTCGATGCCTATGATGGCACCCGCCGCCTTGAGTTGGACGGTGATGTTGATGTCGCTTGATGACGGTTCAACACCACCGCTGGGGTGATTGTGAGCGACGATGATGGCCGAGGCGCGGTCGGAAAGGGCATCGGCGAAGACTTCGCGCGGATGGACCGGACTGCGGTCAATCAGGCCAATCGAAACGACGCGGATATTCAGAATCTCATTGGCTCCATTGATGCTGGCGCATAGAAAGTGCTCCTGCTTGCGGTCGGCGTAGTGCCGGATGTGAGGCAGTAAGTCAGCCGGAGTTACGATCTTCGCGCCATCCGGCTTGATGCGGCGGCGGGCAAACTCGATAGCCGCGAGAATCAAGGTGGCCTTCGCGTCGCCGACGCCCTCGAACTGCGTCAAGTCTTCGGCCTTCACTTCCAGCCCCCTCTCGTCAATGAGCCGCGCCAGCTTTCCGGCTAGTGTCATCACGTCCATTCCCGGCGTGCCTTTGCCCAGCAGAACTGCCAGCAATTCCTGGTCGCTCAAGGCGGGAGCGCCCTTGCGGAGAAGCTTCTCTCGCGGCCGGTCGGCTTCGGGAATCTGGGCGATGGTCTTGCTCATGGCTTCATGCCGCAGACACCAAATGATGCTCGATCACGACAAATGCCATGATGTCAAAAATGCCGCTGGGGTCGGTGTATTTGGGATCGGACAACTCCTCATAGCGCCCTCGCTTATCGTAGGCGGTCTGAATCTCCCCGTTCACCTGCCCGCGATAAGCGCCCTCGAGGTAGATGCGGTCGTCCCGGTGGGCGGTGACGGTGCTGCGAATGGCTGGATCGGCGGCCTTCTCCTCCGTGACCTGCTTGATGTAGAGCGCCTCTTCGTCAGTGATGTTGAACTTGGCTAGGATATCCGCAATCATTTCCTGAACGGTCACCTTTGTCGGGGACGGGCCAGAACCCTTCTTGCCTTTGCTAGGCTTCAACTTGACCGGCCCGCCGCTGGTCGTGACGCCCTGATACTCGACCGCGGCCTTGACGACCTCCGTTTGCCGGATCTGTTTCATCAGGTCGGACACGCTGCCTTGCTTGATGAGCTGCGGGCCGACGTATTCGGCGAACGTGGCGAACTCCTTCAACTCGGCGGCGTAGGTGAAAAAGCAGGTCAGGAAATGGAAGCTTTTGACGTAGCGGGCGAGTAAATAGACGAATGTCTTGCGCTCCCCAGAATCCGCAATCTTTGCCTGAAACCGCGTGCGCAGCGCGTTGATGAAGAACTGCACCTGCGCGTCGGTGCCAATGGTGACCAGCTTCACAAAATCGGCGGCATCCTTCTGCGCGAATACTCCCGCCGCTAGGATTTCGGCGTAGAGCTTGGGACAAAGTTCTTGGTCCGGCTCCTCCGGTGCGAACGGTGTGCCTTCGCGGTATTTCTGGAACGCCTTGAGGATGGCGGCGGCGTTGTTGGTGAAATCCACGACTACAACGCCCTTCTTGCCTTCGTAGCAGCGGTTCAGACGTGACACCGTCTGCACGGCGTTGCGGTCCAAGACGGGCTTATCCAGGAACATGCCAGCAAGCAACGGCTGGTCGAAGCCGGTCTGGAATTTGTTAGCCACGACCATGAGCCGGTAATCTTCGCCCTCGAACCGCTCCTCGATGAGCTCGCCGACTTTGAGATCGTTGACGGCGTGCTCGCGGATTTCCGCGTTGGTTTCGGGATGCGTGAAATCCGAGAAGGCATAGAGCACCTTGTATTTCGCGCCGCGCTCCCTGAGCTTTTCTTTGATGATGTCGAAATAGCGCAACCCGGCTACGCGAGAACTCGTGACGATCATCGCCTTGGCCCGGCTTTCGATGAGCGGCCTCACTTGCCCCTCGAAGATGCGAAGCATCACCTCGGACTTGTATTGGATGAGCCCGTCGTCCTGAAATGCCACGCTCATCAGCGCCTTGGACACGACGCCCTTGGGATAGACTTTTTCCTCCTCGTCCGGCGGGGGAACGAAATGGCAATGCAGGTTGTAGAGCGTTTTGTAGGAAATGATGCTGGCCGCCACGTCCACGATGTAGCCCTCGGCGATAGCTTCGGCTTCGGTGTAGCTGTCGAACGGCGCGCCGAACAGGCTGACAGTAGCCGGCGCGGGGGTGGCGGTAAACGCGACAAATAACTGATTTGCGTCGTGCTCGCGGATGACCTTGGCAATCTGTTCCTCCGGGTCTGGCTCCGGCGCGTCGGCATCCGGCTCGTCCACCTTGCGGAACGGCAGGCGGATGGCCGCGCCCATCTGGCCTTCCTGGGAGCGGTGGGCCTCATCAATCAGAAAGGCGACACGCAGGGACTTCAACGCCGGGTTGTTTTGGAGTTCTTCCAGCACCCAGGCGAACTTCTGCTGCGTGGTGACGATAATGGACTTGCGGTCTTTGAGGAAACGCGGTAGGTCGTCGGCTTTCTTGGCGATACCCACCACGTCTTTCAGGTGAGTGAAGTTCGTGATGTCCTCCCGGATGTTCGTATCGAGCGACTTCCGGTCAGTGAGAATGAACGTGATGTCCACCAACTTTTCATTCGTACCGGATTTGTAGAGGCTGTGTAAACGGTCGGCGAGCCAGCAGATGGAAAGCGTCTTGCCGCTGCCGGCGGAGTGGTCGGCGAGATATTTTTTGCCGATGTCGCCCTTGGCGGCAAAGTGCGTCAAGACGTCGGCGGAGATTTTCCGCACCAAGCGGCTTTGATGATAGCGCGGGAACAGAGTGAAGGCCAGGCTCTCCGGCTTGTCGTCCTCCGCGTCGCGCTGAGGGACACGAACGAGGAAGAACGAGAGCGCTTCGAGCAATTGCTCCTTCGCCAATACCTCGCGGTAGAGGAACTCCACCGGGTATTCGGTCGTCGTTTGCGGTGTATTCGTCAGGCCCGTGTTATGCCAGCGGAAGTTCTGTTCCCGGCGCGGGTCGGTAGCAGCCATTACGTCGCTGGTGTCGGCGGCGAGGTAGAGGAAAGGATGCTGGAAGATCTTGTATGCGTGGTCGCGGGCGGCGAACTGCGCCACGGCGTCATGCACGGTCTGGTTTTTTTCGTGCTTCAACTCCAGCGCCACGATAGGCAGGCCGTTGAGGAAGAAGACGAAGTCAATCTCCTGGTGGGTCTCGCCGAAGTAGAAATGTGGGCGGAAGGTGATGCGGTTTTCGCTATGTTTCTTGGCGGCGGCGCTCTCGGTGGAACGGGGCTTGGGGTAGAAAAGCCGGAATTCCAGCCCGCGCACCTTGAGACCGTGGCGCAGAAGCATCCACAGCGGCGTGTGCTCCAGATCCCTGTGCAGAGCCTTGAACACCTCGTCCCGCGCATCCGTGCCGTAGTCATCTTTGAGCTTCTTGAGCGTGTCGGCCTGCGTGGCTATGAGAAAAGCCCAGAATTGGTCCTCTGCAATGAAGTGTTCGGTGTCCGTGATGTCGGATTGTTCGAGCACGCCATAACCATGCTCGCGGATGAGAAAGTCCGCGATGTGCTGCTGAAAGGTCAGCTCTGGCTGTTTTTTACGCGGCAGGGCTGGTCCTTCCTGTCTTTTCATCCCGCACTTCCGCCTGCAAGGCAGCCAAGCGCGAGACGGGCTGGGAGAAGTTGTCGCGCATGCGGCTCAGTTTCCGCCGGTGATTTTGAAACGATTCAGCTCTTCGACGAGCTGGAATACGGTTGTGCAGGGATTGGAGCGCGACGGTGGCGTTTTAGAGGCGCGAAAATTGTCATGCAATTGCTTCGCCCATTTCACGGCTTGCGCCTGATCGCCGAGCCGCATGAGCTGCTGGTACACATCGCGCGCGTTTTTTTGGTAGGGCTCGCCGAGTAGTTGAGAAAGTTTGTCTTTGTACTCCGTGCGCTCCATTCCGGTCTTGCGGTTTTCGAAATGCAGGATATACCATAGCTCGAAAGATTCGTTAGACCAGGCGCAGCGTATCTTGGTGGCCGCAGCCTTGTTTATGGCATTGTCAAAGTCGGCAGCCTCGAAACTGTCGCGGTCGAACACGATCCAAACCTGATCGAAGGGATGGTCGCCGGAAGCCCCTCTTTTCTTGAGTTCTTGGGCTCTGGCGACAAGGCTTAACGTATTTCTTCCTTCTCCGTGGATGTCCAACTGAACAAGATCCTTCGGCAATTCCTGCTTGAAGGCTTCGAAGTAATTGGGTTCGGTCTTTTCGCCTTCGCACACGATCAGAAAACGCTGCCGTTCTTCGCGTGTGTTGATGAGACGTTTCGGGGCAGGGCGTCGGAAAGTCCAACTTTTATCCCTGTCAGTCAGTTTTACGGGGCGCCCCACCACTAGCCTCCTTCAGAAGCGCCTCGAAATCGCCCAGGAAGGGAATTGCGCCGTAGCGGCCTTGAATGTAATTCTTCTCAAGGGCGGCATCGTTGCGGACTTTCGCCCCTGCGGGCTTGATCTCGGCCAGTGAGTACAGATCCGTTGCAGCCTGTTGTGTTTTTTCTGTAAACCAGATCTGATCTCGCCGCAGGTTCCCATGGTGGAGGAGGTTCGTATCGTGAGTGGTGAAGATCAACTGTGCATTTTTTGGATTTGAATCGGCGGAATTGAACAGGTGAACGACAGCCCTCGTTAGCAAGGGATGGAGTTTTGCATCAAACTCGTCTATACAAATGATGCGACCGTTCATCAGACAATCCAAAAGCGGTCCAGCGATTCGGAAAAACTTTTTTGTTCCCTCGGATTCCTCTCTGGAGAAATCCATGTTAACGACACCTTCTTTAACGCCGTCCTTGAATTTGTGGTGGGTGGTGGATATCTTAAACTTTTTTAATATTGGCGAACTCCGCAGTGATGTGGCATATAGTTCCGCCAATCCCTTTTTCTCAGCGGGCACCTCATTTACAGTCAAACCCTCAATGCCGACGTCAGCTCGGCGAATAAATTCCACTAGCAAGGGACGCGTGGTTTCCTCTTGCAGCATTTGCACGGTGTAGTTTTCGTATTGCTGATCCTGTAAACCGTATAGCGTTCTGAAGTCCATAAACCATTTCAAGATGCTGCTGGCGATCGCTCCATTGAGCTGTGCCACAACGGACAGGAATAGGGCGTTGTCGCGAGTATTTTTCTCCAACCCCTTGCCTTCATCAAAGCTGTCACTGATGTCTATGCCATCCTCTTCGCGCAGGAAGAGTGGGTCTTCCTTTGCTTTTTCTGCGCAAAATAACCACTCCTTCTTTACGGCCTTTCTGTCAGCCTCGAAGCCGTACCGATAGCGTCGGTCGTTCTGCAGGAAACATATTTCGAAATGACTCGGAGCATTTTCCGTTGAGGTATCGAGCTTGAATGGTACCACCAGGATTTCTTCCTTGACCTGCGTCTCTTTTGATGAGTTCAAAACGAACCAACGCATAAAATCCATCGCCTCCAAAAGGTTGGATTTTCCGCTCGCATTTGCCCCATAGACGACGGCACTTTTCAGGAGGCGATACCGACCTGCCTGGAAGGTGTTCTCCTCAAACAACTCTTTGATGGGATTCGCCGCCAGCATGCTCAGTCGCACGGGCGTTTTGAAGGATAGGAAGTTGCCGACCTCGAGTTCGATAAGCATGGCGATGACTTTATTGTGGATTATTCACGAAACAAGTTAACTATAGCAAAAGATTTATTAATTTCAATAAATATTTGTGAATTTATCTCAAAATTGTCATTGCTTGTCAATCCGCCGCTGGCCGGTGACACATTCGTGAATTAGGGATTTACGGAAGGCGGTGAGGGTGGCGATTTGGGAGGCGATGGTTTTACTTATCATGAGAGACTCTCGTTCTTTCTCGTCCAAGTATTCTGCGATAGCAGATTGCTCTTTTAGTGGCGGGAAGGGTGCGAAGTTTGTGCCGATGCGCACATAGTTCAGGTTGAGTTGGGTGCTCTGAACGGCGGAACGCAGCATTATATCTCGCATCGCTCGCATGAGATAAAAAAGAAAATCGAGGTTGGTTTTTGGGCCGGGAATCATGCCGATCATGCTGTCCGGGAAACACGCTTCGAAATCGAGGATGGCCACATCGCCGATGTTGGCGGCAATAGACATGACCAACGTGCCGCGCGGGAATTGCTTGCTCACGCTCAAGCCAAGCTCGTTGAGCGTTTGAGAATAGCTTCGGATGTATTTGCCTGCCGCCGTTATATCGCCAGTTTGGACGAAGGGATAAGGACCATCGTAAAGGGCCGGGTCATTGCGCGGGCGGTGGGTGAACTGGCCGCGAACCAGGCTACAGGTGCGTTTAATTTGCCTCACTTGCCAATGAGCCGGAACGTCTGAGACCCAATCCAAGCCGGAGGGCTTCATCTTCGCCGCCGGATTCAGCCCCTGCGTGACAGCGCGCTGGACAATGGATTCACGGAGCGCGTCGAGGGTTTCGAGTTGGCTGCGCTTGGCGGCTATCGCGGCATCAATCGCCGCGCAGCTCGCGTCGAGATAGGCCGCGATGCGTTGTTGTTCGGAGAGGGGCGGGAGCGGGATGGCCAAGGCGTTGAATTCCTTGTCACCAACTGCGGGGTATCCAACGCCGGTTGCCGCTGCCTCGAAATGCTGGCGAGTGTTCTCGGATATAAGAACGTAGTGGGCAAACTTTGGTAAAAGCCTTGTCGGCCTTGACTCCACGACGTTAAAGCCTGTCGAGCACACAAGATCTGCACGCTCGTCCGCCACAAAAGCTGCGGCTTGGAGATTGGGTCTGACCGAAGAAATTACGCTGCTGTTCGCTCTAACGCGTCGTCGTGCGCGAGACGGAGCATCCTCGTAACGCAGGCGTGCGATGGCTGTGGGGTCAATGATGCCGTGGTAATCTACGTTCGAGATTTCGAGATAATTGAACTCATAGTCGGCGTCCGTGTCCGCCGGAAGCGACGAAGCATTAACTGCGGCCACGTCTTTGAGCCGGTCGTTAACCCATGTTTTTGGGCCGAGGCTCACTCCCCCAACCCCTCCAACATCCCCTCCGCCTCTTTCTCCAACCTCCAGAACTCCGCCAGCAACTCTTTCGCTGGCGTCGGCGGCTGATAACGGTAGAAGTATTTGTTCGGCAGGATTTCGTAGCCGAGCTGCGGGCTGTCCTCCCAGCAAATAATGGGCTTGGCGATTTCCCGTTTCAGGAACGCTTCGATATCCTCGCCGTGCGGGATGTATTCGTTGTCCTGCACGTAGTGCCGATGCGTCCACTCGACGGAAAGGATCTCGGGCCGATCCCCCAGAGCCGCCTTGAGCTTCTTCCCAGCGCTGTCCACCGGTTTGAGAACGAACTCCACGGTTTTCTCTTTCTTCTCCGCCTTCACGCGCACGCGGAGGGTGAGGTCGCTGTCGTGGAACGCCTGCTCCTTGGCGAGGTTGGCAGCGGTGAACGCCTTCTCGTAGGGCTCGGTGATGATGGCCGGCCGGTCGTGCTCATCTGTCTGCCAGAACACCACCTTGACCTTATGGAACGCGAAGTCCTTCTCGCGAAAAAGCTTCACATGCGCATCTTCAAAACCGGGCTTCCAGCCCTTGTGGTAACGCTCCTCAATCCATTGCCGGTGCGCGTCCGTCATGCGGTTGCGTTTATTGCCGAATGCCTTTGGCTCTTTTTCGAACTGCTGGCGGGCATCAATCAGCATCACGCGCCCGCGATGCGCGGCGGGCTTTTCATTTCGCAGCAGCCAGATGTAGGTGAAGATGCCGGTATTGTAGAAGAGCTGGTCGGGCAGCATGACGATGGCGTCGAGCCAGTCGTTCTCCAGAATCCAACGGCGAATCTCGCTCTCGGCCGAACCACAATCGCCGTTCGACAGAGGCGACCCGTTATAGACAATTGCAATTTTGCTTCCGCCCTTTTTGGGGTCGTTCGTTTTTGCAAGCATCGTTTGCAGAAACAGCAACTCGCCATGGTTAACAGGCGGCATGCCGGCCTGGTAGCGGGTCTTCTCCAGTTTCCGGGCTTCGGTCTCGTAGCCGTCCTTACCGCCCCAGGTGACACCGAAGGGCGGATTGCTCAGCATGAAGTCGAAGCGGAACTTGGCTTCGGGAAGCTGGTCCCCCGGTTCTTTGCTGTGCGCCTCATGGGGGATGAGCGAGTTACCGGGGAAGACCTTGGCTTGTTGGTCATTCTTGATGAGCAGGTCGGCCTGACAGATGGCGTAGTTCGTCGGGGAGAGTTCCTGCCCGTGAACGGTGACGTATTTCTCAACATTGGCCCGCTCCTCAGAGGTGTTGGCGCGGTCCAGGAGGTGTTCCTTGGCCACGGATAACATGCCGCCGGTACCGCAGGCGGGGTCGTAGATGGAGACGTGTCGGTCCGGGATCGGTATCTGCAACAACTCGACCATGAGGCGGATGACCTCGCGCGGGGTGAAGTGGTCTCCAGCCTCCTCCCCGCTTTGTTCCGAGAAGCGCCGCAGTAGTTCTTCGTAGATATAGCCCATCTCCAAGCCAGAGAGCTGGTCCGGGCCAAGCTCCATCTCCTTGTATTGACTCAGGATCGGGGCGAGCCGGTTGTATTTCACCATTGTGCCAATTGTGGCGCGGTAGTTGAAGTGCTCGATGATGTCGTCCACGTTCTTCGAAAAGCCGTTGATGTAGGCGCGGAAGTTCTCCTCCAGCAGGGTTTGGTCTTCCTCATAGACCTTGCGCAGCGTCCATTTGGTCTTGTTAGAGAAGGGCGACTGCTGGGGATTCAATTCCAGTTCCTTGACCAGCGTAGCGAGTTCTTTCTCGGTGAGCTTGGGCCGCTTGGCCAAAACCTCGGCGCTCTTGGCCTTGCGCCAAGCCAGCAGCACGCACTCCAACCGCCGGATGACGATGATGGGCAGGATGACACTCTGGTATTCGTAGGCCTTGAACTTGCCGCGCAGCCGCTCGGCGGACTTCCAGATGTCTCCGGCAAGGTTGTCGAGCTTGGGTTTGTTGAGTGCGAGCGCCACCAGGGAGTCCCGTCTATTCCTTCCTTGCACCAACGATAAAACTCAACGAGCCACGGCGAACGATTCCTGACTTTAGAAACCTCGCCGCCCGTGGCTCCGCCTGCAACGAATGGTTATGCTCCATCAAGCTCAAACGCGCGCAATCCAAGTGCCTGAACCAGGGAGTCTTCTGACTGAAAAAGGGTGTGGCGGTTTATGTTGTAATCTTCGAGTTGTTGAAGCGCAGGTATTCGATCCGTTCTGGGAA
>JAHFOS010000260.1 GCA_023261545.1 bacterium | reverse complement strand
TCTTCTTCAAGACGCTCAGCATCGGAAAGCGTTCCGCCTTCGAGACCGCTCGCCGCGTCGTCCTCGGCAGCGTGGTCATCTCCTTCGGGGATGTAGCATCCTGTCGCGGGGTCGCGCGCGCTTTCAATAACTTGTGCCGAGGCCTCGGCCGTGTTTTCCTGGTCCAGACGGTCGCCCATCGGCATATCCTTGAAGTTGAGCACTGGCGAAAAAGACACCCTACGCGCGCCAATGCGTAAGGCGTCCAAGGAGCAGGTCGCCGTTAAGCGGCTTGCTTATGGTCTAAGCCTTCCGGGCTATTGAGATCGCTGAAGCTATGGCGGGTTGGATTTTTCAGCTCGCCATAGCAAATCAGCCCGCTCACCACCTCTTCCGCGAAGCGCAGCCGTCCGGATTCGTCCCAAGATGCCAAGACCATGAAGACGTGCGTGACGACCTCTGCGCCGTCCTCAAGCTCGGCGGGATGCCGGTTCGTCAGCATGAAGTGCTGAAGGAAGGGACCGCCCGGCGGCGGGCCGTCCTCGTGCTCTTCCTCGAATTCCCGGCGGTATTTCTCCGCGAGCTTCCACCACAACCGCATATTCGGCGGCGGCGGCTCCTGGGGGAGTTGCCGAAATTTTTGGCGGAATTGCTGAAAGTCCGCCCGCGTGCGACCGCAGAAGAAGACCCCATCATAGTAGTCACCGGGGGGCGCAGCGACGTTGTCCGCGTTACTGATGTTAATATTTCTCATTTCGTCCTCTAAAAAAGTTGCCTGTGACTGCTACGCCTTTACGCCACTCTGATCGGCTTCAAATCCGACGCCTTCTCGACAGGAGCCGAGGTCATCGCCGCCGCCCAGATGTCCAGTTCGGCGCGCGGGTAAAGCACCTGCGCCTTGCCGACCTTGAGGTATTTCGGTCCGCCGCCCTTCCACGCCAGCTTCATCAGCGTGGTTGGTTGGCGGCGGATGCCGTGCTCCGCCAGCAGGTAGTCGCACGCCTCTTTGCGCGTGAACCTGTCCGGCCATTTCTGGATGGAAAGTGCTTGTGCCACTTCCGTTTCTCCGTTGGTTGCCTCTGGATAAAACGGCCCGGTCGCGCGCCGCCTCTATCCCGATCAGACCACGGGCGGACCCTCAGCGGAATTGGCCTCGGCTGAGGGTTGGGAAGGAGGGTGGGAACCGAGTTGAGACGTGACGGCGGGCTACGCCCCAGCGCGAACTGGACAATGTTATTTGAGCTGGGCGAGCAACCGATGAACGCGGCTTACAGCATCGCCGCTCTCCGAGCGGAGCCGAGAGCGAGCTTGGTGATACGCAAAGTAAAAGGCGCTGGACTTTGCGTCCGCGCGGGTGCGCTTCACTCCACCCCGTAGCGACCGAGCTTCGCCAATGGCCTTGCGCCCCCGCGTCACCATGTTCTCAATCGCCTTCAGCGTCCGGTCGGGAAGACGACCCGCGATGAGGCGTTGCGCCTCATCCATAGTCATCGAATTGAACTGGGGTTCTTGAAGCGGGCCAATTCGCCCGACCTTCATTGGCTGCGCTTGATCGTCATAACGCACTTCTGTCAGCTCGTCGTAGCAGGCAAGGACCGTGGCTTCGATCTGATACGAGGGCGAGTGCATCAGCCGTTTTTCCGTCACCTCTAAAATTTGTTGCTTCCTAACCTCAGGCAGAGTGTTCAGAGCTTCCAAGAATCGAAGCTGGTCGGTATACGCCCCGCGAAGTGCTGCCTTCTCCTCATCACCAAGATCGGGATTATGGTAAAGGTTCATTTCGGCGGCGGTGGCGACAGAATGCTCCAACATCGCGATCACGCTCTCGAAGCGCGGTAGCGTTCCGTCCGGCTCGCGGAAGCGATCTGCCAGTTCCTTGCCGCGGCGTGCTAAATAGGCCCAGACGCCGCGACGCTCCTTGAAGTCCTCGATCTGCTTCAAGGTAACGGCCTCAGGGGCACCCCACAGCAGCCGTTTCTGCTCGTTCAGGTCCCGGTTGAGGCGCGCATTTTCGGATCGCAGCCGAGCATTTTCAGCGCGAAGCCGAGCCAGTTCATTGCCGTCGCTGGCGAGTGCATCCGACATTTCAATCTCCGCCGCTTTTGGAGAGGCCGATATAGCGCCGTCTATATCCGCCGATATCCCACCACACCGACGGCCCGCCCACCAGATGTGGCACCCCAGCCACATGGGGGACGTGCGGAGCATAACGCATGTAAATCGGGGTGCGGCGCGGTGTCGCATACATGAAGCCGACCCACCGATAACTTGCCAGATCTTCTTCGGTCACGAATATTCATACGGCCGCAATTTTGCAATGCGCGGCCGTGTTCTTTGTGTTGACTTCGAACTCAAAGAAGTCTCGCTCTCATGTCGTGGGAACTTCCGAATTGCGGCGCGATCATGCTCCGCTGGGCTGGTGAGGACTCAGCTCCCGCTCTTGGCGGCTGGCGAACTCGCGCGGCGCACAAGTGATCACAACATCTTTGAAGTTGTGCCTGGCCTCGATACGAACAACGCCGCCAATGCCCTGCGTTCCGCTCGCCACGTCCGCGTAGTGGATGCGCCCAAACTCGTCACAAAAACACAACGCGCGCACGAGACGCCCGGTGAAGTCGGGTGCGGCGAGCCCATCCGCGTAGGAATAGTTGGTGATCATATGGAAGGTAGGGCGCGACGGGATTTCCTCTTCGGCCAGGAAGTCGGCTTCGGCGGAAACACCTGCCTGCCAGCCACATCGTGGGTCCATAATGTCAGACCACCAGTTTCGAACATCGCGAAGCGACTGGGTATTGCCGAGCGGCAGAGCCGAGGTTTCCCGGAGGAGGTCGTCCCATAGCGTTTCCGGAATTTCCGAAACGATAAAGGCGTGTCTGCTCTCCCAACTCCGGACTTCGCGAATGCAGTACGCGTAATTCGCCAAGAGCGGCTTTCTGTGTGAGATCATGTCCATTGGTGGCTCCCTAAGTCATGCCGGGTCGCGCCCGGCCCCAGCGCATTCACCGCCGAGGGATTCGGACGATTCATCTGCGCTGAGGGGAGCTTTCAGGGAAAATCGATGCTGCTGCCACCCGCCCCCAGGGTTGGTGAGCGGCCCTGGACAAAAAAAGCGGACGTCGCGACAACTGGTAGACTAGTATCCAGAATCGTTGGAGCGCGAGCCAAGCGCCAACCTGGCAAGTCATTAATCTAAAACATGAAATCGGCGATCTGGCAGACTCGCGCTTTAACGATAGTGGATACTAGCCCGTCTTATTCAGCCGAGGTGAGGTTTGCGCTGGCGGATGTAGCACAAGGCGTTGAACTTGCGTAGGAAATGGGTGTCGAAGCCAGCCTGCGCACGTCGCGCCTCGGAGCCACA
>JAHFOS010000015.1 GCA_023261545.1 bacterium | reverse complement strand
CCACCAGGCCCGTTCGTGCTGAGCTTGTCGAAGCATGAATGGGCCGAGCCATCCTGCCGTCCACCCTTCGACAAGCTCAGGGCGAACGGCAGGGAATTCTGTATCATGAGTGAACGCTTACTGAAATACAAAATACAGGAAGGTCGAACATTTTGTTTTTCCTACGGCCTTCGGCCTTAATTCCCCAGCGGCTGGCCCGACGCTCACCTCATGAGCAACGCCTCACACTGTACCGAGCGGGGATACAGGATGTTGTTCTCTTCATGGACGTGCAGGTGCAAGTCGTGCTCCAGCTTGTCTAGAGTGGCGTAAAGCGAAATCAGGGTCGGGCAGGCATCGCCGGGAGGCGTGTAATCCTCCGTCAGGCGGCGCATTTCAAGGAGTTCGGCCCCGGCCGTCGTGTGCTCGTGCTCCATCTGACGGATGGGGTTGCTGACCGATCCGCAATGCAGGCTTGAAAGGTCTCCGGTGGCGAGATCCCTCATCATGGGGAAGAGCACCGCCTCCTCTTTTTGCATGTGCGCTTCGAGGCCGCAGCGAAAGGTCCCATAAACCCGGCGCAATTCATGGAGCTCGGGGTGGCGGGAGCCGTGGGCGGCGCAGACCTTGTCGAGCTTTGCCGAAATAACCGGCAAATTCTCGCGGAGGAAGGCGTGGTGGACGCCCACGATATGGTCCATGAGAGCCCCGAGGGTTTCTTGGCTCCAGTTCGCCTCGCTGGCGGCGGGTGAGGCCTGGCCGCGGCCTTCTAGCTCCCGGAGCAGATCCTCCACGTCGAGGCCTTTTTCACGGCAAGCCGATTCAAGGGTGCGTCCGCCATGGCAACAGTAGTCGAGGCCGTAGCGTTCGAGGACCACCGAAGCGAGGGGGTCCGCGATCACGATATCGCTGAGGAATTGCTGCGCGTAGGAAGGCATGGGTCGTTCCTTATAAAAAATATTTCGCTAAAAACCAAACCTTGGGAACTCTGGTTTCTCGGACAAGTCAACCGTGCGCTGGAAATCCCTACGGCCTGTCGGGACGCGCGCGGCCGCGGGCCGGAAATCGGGATCGCGTACGCCACCCTACGCTGCGGCCTTGTCCTTTTCAGACGCATCCGTCAGCGCGTCGTTTTCGTGTTTTACGCAAGACTTGCCACAGCGGAGGGTCTCGCCGGGCGCGAAGGCCGAACACGCGCTGACGTCCTCGAACTGCGGCTCCTTGCGGAAGGGGTTCAAGGAAAAGATCACCTTCAAGAGGCTCTTGCGCACGGGACAGAAAGTCTCCTTGCTCAAGGTGCGTGCCGTCATGTCCGGCACCGCCACCATCAGCAGTACCAGCAGGACGACGAAGCACAGGACGACGAAAATGGGAACCAGGATGGAAATCGCGGAAGTGACCATGTCAGGCCTCCTCTAAAGCTGGGATCTGAAAATCACGTCGTCAAGCCTGAGAGCAAGTGCCGCGCCGAGGTGCCCGACACCGAATCCATGGTTTGTTTTCACAAGATCCGCCACATATTATCTTCAGGAATTGACAACGGGCGACAAAAAAAATGACGGTCGGTTAACGCCAAACTCCCATTCTTGGCTCTCCCTTTTTAGATGCCCGACATCCCCCTCCGGCAGCACTTTTTACTTCGGACTCTCAATCCCCAAAAAAGAAGGGGCCCCCCCATTTGGAGAGGCCCCCACCAGTTCCACCAGAAGTTGAGAGGGGTCGTCAGCCGATCCAATATTCAGGATACGGCGTTGGGATGTCTTCCGCGAATATGACTGCTTCGTGGCGGGACCGTAGCACCATTTCGAAGCCGAGATCTTCAAGAGGGTGGTTCTCGTCCCTCGGCGTCTCGCTGTTCCAGAGCAACATCGAAGGGCGGCTGTCGAGAAGGGCGTTGGCGTTCATAATTCCCCTTTTTTTCTTTGATGAATTACAAAGCAACTTCGGTGCCAAGATAAAATATGTTTAAAATCAATAGGATACGTAAAAATATGCTATGGCCGGTGTAATTTTTTTCACTTGGCTAGACAACCCTTTGGACTCCCATTTTTAAAGACGTTTTTTTGCGAATCCAACGGGCGAAAAACATCATCTTCGTGAAAATGCTGTAAATCACAACTATGCTATTGAAAAAAAATATCTTAGTGACTTTTCGGGGGTGCTATTTACAGCTCGGGTCTGAATCCATAATCGCACCCTTCCCTTCGGTGGGAACGCCTTCCGCGGCTTTCAGGGATCAGATGAAAATGGCGGGTGATAAGAAGAACATCAAAAAAAAGCTGGCCGGAAAACCTTTGGCAAAAACCAGTGCTGGCAAGGCACATGGCGTGAAGGGTTCCAAGGCCGTTGTGGGAAAGCCCAAGCCGGCCTCAAAGAAGAAGGCGGGCTCCCCTGCCAAGGCGGCCAAAACTATCCAGGAAAAGAAGAAGAAATCTCAACCCGTTAAATCGGTGGCGGCGAAGACTTCTCCGGTCGCGGCAAAGTCCACCCACAAGACCAAGAAAACTCCTCTAAAGGCTGGAAAACAAGGCGCCAAGCCGGCTGCCACCTTGGGCGCGGACAAAAAGAAGGTGCTGGGCGGTGGTCAAAACGGGCAAATTGTCGGCACGAAATCAGGGGCGTCCCATGGGAAGAAAGGCGGCGAGGCGCCAGACCGCAATCCGTCCCTCATCCTTTGTCTGCGTTGTTTTCAACCTTTCGAGCCCCTGGAGAAAGAACGGCTCTGTCCCAACTGCAACGAACTTGCCAAACAGCGTTTCTGGCAACTTTTCGGGGATGAAGACCCCTACAGCCCGCAACCCACGATACGCACCAGCAAAATCGCGCGCGTTATTCCGCGCAAACTCCCTGCTTCCGAAGCGGCCGAAACCGCCGAGGTCACCGAACCCGTCGAGGCGGAGTAACGGCTGCCCGCCATGGCGCGGTCGGCCTGAGTTGCGACGCTGGCCAGAGGATGGCCGTCGCGGTCCTTCACCCGCGCGGACAGGATGTAAAATGATGACTCCCAAGCGAGGTGGAACCATGATGACGAAGCTGGCCTTGAGAACAACCCTGCTTTTCGTGGTCTTAGGCGGCGCGGCACAGGCCCTGGACGTGGGTCAAGTAGCCCCTCCGCTGGACAGCCTGTCTTCTCTCAACACCACGGACGGCAAAGGCGTGGACCTCGAAGATTATCGCGGCCGCGTGGTGCTCATCGACTTCTGGGCCACGTGGTGCGGACCCTGCAAGGCGGCCATGCCGCACATGGTGGAACTTTACGAAAAATTCAAGGACAAGGGGTTGGCGGTCATCGCCCAGACGGACAAATCGAGCCATGATCTGCCGGCTTTCATCAAAGAGTACAAGATGGAGTTCGTTGTTTCGGTGGGAGAGAAGGTTTTCTCTCCCGCTTACGGCGTCCAGGGAATTCCCCACGCCTTCCTGCTGGACACCACGGGCAAAGTGCTCTGGGAGGGCCACTCCGCGGGGGTGGAGGCATCGCAGATCGAGAGGGCGCTCAAGGCTGTCACGCCCGAGGGCTTGCTGGCCACCAAGGGTTTTCCCACTTTCAAGGAACCGGCCAAGGACAAGTCCGTGAAGAAGATGCAGGACGACATGGCCAAAGGCTCCGTTGGCCAGGCCATGAAGGAACTGGAAAAACTGGCCGCCGGGGAGGGTGCGGCAAAGGAAGAAGCCGCCGCCAGCCTGGAGCTCTCGCAGAAGTGGCTCTCGGGCAAGCGCCAGCGCGTCGAAGACCAGTTTGCCGAGGGTCAGGCCTACGAAGCCGCGGAGGATCTGGCGGCGCTCATGAAGACGATGTCCGGCCATCCCACGGTGGGGCCGGAACTCGAAAAACTCAAGAAGGAGATCCTCGCGAGCAAGGATTACACCGTGGGAAAATCCTTCCATAAACTCCAGGCCGATCTCAAATCCAAACCGGCCAGCGTCAAGCGGGCGAGCTATCAGAAATTCGCCGCGACCTATCCCGACGGCTATTATGGAGAGCTGGCCAAGCAGCTCGCCAAATAGGAGGCGCGCGGCCCGCGCGACGTTTTCCTGGGCCGTTTCATCAAATTTGCGAGGATTGGCGGCTGCGTGATCCTCGCCTACGGCTGCCTGGAGTCTTGGGCGCGCTACCGCTTCGATTTGCAGAACACCGTATTCCCCTCGCGCTTGCGCGCCAATATGGGCCTGAACCGCTATGAGGCCTTTCGGCTGAAACCCGACCGCCGCGCGCGCTCGCGCGCGGGCATCGAATACCGTACCGACGAACTCGGCTACCGCGTCGGATCGCGCATCTCGACGGCGAACGTTTCCCTGCTGCTCGGGGGTGACTCGCGCGTGTTCGGTCTGGGGCTTCCCTACGAACTCACGGTGGCGGGGCTGCTCGAAACCGGCGGCTTGCGCGTGCGCCAGCAGGCGCTGCCCGGCGGATCGCCGGCTTTCTTCGAGCACGACCTTTTCAGAGTGGGCCAGCTCGCGCGCATGGATCCGCGCCCGCGTTGGGCTCTCTATGCTTTCGAGCGCGATGACCCCGGCGACGATGCCATCTTCCTCGCCGAAATCGCGCGCCGCTACCCCTGGACCTCATCGCGGCGCGTGAAACTCGCGCTGGGGGGCTATTTCTGGAACATGCTGCATATCAAGGCCAACAGCTTCATGGCGCGCGGATCCTACCAACCGCCGGGGGGACTCCGCGACCTGGCCCAGGGATTCTTCCTCAAGCATGAGGAGGCCCAGGAATCCCCGGCGGCCTCTCTTCCCACTTCCGGATTCAGCATGGGCGCGAGCGCCGCGGTGCTGGAGCGGACCTTCGCGGCTTGCCGCGAACGCGGCCTGCGCCCGGCCCTGCTCTACCTGCCGCGCCTGGACGAGCTGGCGAGCTCGGACAGCGCGCGCATCCGCGCCGTGCGCGCCTGGGCGGCGGCGACGGGCACCGATCTCCTGGACGGCTACCTCGCCTTCGACAACCGCTGCCACGGGGATGGCCTCCTGGCGGCCCGCTACTTCGCGGACGCCGAAGAGGGCATCCACTACAATGCCGAAGGCTGCGCGCTCGTCGCCGGCCTCATCCGCGAGTATATCGCCGCGCACCCATGAATTTCGTTGACCCGGTTTTTTTCGTCTTCCTGGCCCTGTTCATCGGGCCCTACCTGCTGCTGAAGGGGTCCGCGCGCATGGCCTGGCTGCTGCTGGCGAGCTACGTCTTTTACGGCTGGGCCAGCCCGGCCTTCACGCTGCTGCTGCTGGCCTCGACCCTGGGGGACTACCTTATCGGGCTGGGAATGGAGAAACGCGACGCCGCGGGCCGCCGCAGGCTCGCCGTCTGGAGCGTCGTCCTGAACCTGGGCTTCCTGGGGTATTTCAAGTACAGCGCCTTCGTCTGGAACGACTTGCTGGCCCCGCTTTGCGCCTGGCTGGGCCGGCCGTTGCTCCCGGTTGAACGCGATCTGCCGCCCGTGGGCATCTCGTTCTACACTTTTCAGACGCTGAGCTACAGCCTGGATGTGTGGCGCGGGGAGATCCCGGCCAGCCGATCCCTATTGCGTTTCGCCACTTACGTCAGCATGTTTCCCCAACTGGTGGCCGGACCTATCGTGCGCGCGCGCGACCTCCTGCCGCAGCTCGATAACCCGCGGCTGCCCAACGCCGCCGCCGCGCGCGCGGGCCTTCTTCGCTGCACGCGCGGTTTTTTGAAGAAGGCCTGCCTGGCCGACAGCCTCGCGCTGCTGCTCGTAGATCCCTGCTACGCCAACCCCGCCGCGCACGGGCCGGGCGAGGTTTTGCTGGCCGTCATCGCCTACAGTTTTCAGATCTACTTCGACTTCTCGGGCTACAGCGACATGGCCATCGGTCTCGGCCAGCTCCTGGGTTTCCGCTTTCAGGAGAACTTCGATCATCCCTACCGCGCGCGCAGTTTCTCCGAGTTCTGGTCGCGCTGGCATATCAGCCTTTCCTCCTGGCTACGCGACTACCTTTATATTCCCCTCGGGGGCAATCGCCTGGGGAGAGCGCGCACGCTGGTCAACCTGCTGCTGACTATGCTACTGGGCGGGTTGTGGCACGGGGCCAGCCTGCTGTTCCTGCTGTGGGGACTGCTGCACGGCTTATTCCTGGTCGCCCAGCGGTTGTTCGAGTGGCGATGGCCCGCCGCCCGCCGCTGGGTTCCCGAAGGGATCAAGACGGCGGTCTGCTTCGCCTTGGTCACGTTGGCTTGGATCCCCTTCCGCGCGGGAAGCTGCGACAAGATGCTGGCGGTGTTTTCAGGCCTCGCGCATTTGAACGCCGCCTCTCTGGAACAAGCCTTGACGCGCGGTTCCTGGCCCGTCGGCCTGTTGCTTTGCATCTGCTTCGCGGCGCACTTCCTCGCCGCGCCACTGGCGAAACTCGCGCGTTTCCGCGCGTGGCCGCTCGAACTCAGGCTGGCGGCCTGGGCCTCGATCGCGTTCTGGTGCCTGCACTACTTTCCCGAAGACGCGAAAGTGCAGCCCTTCATCTATTTCCAGTTTTAGTTCACCGTCCTGAACTTGATCCCAGAAATCGAAGACTCCGAGCCGCCTGCGGAGCCAGCGCGTGGCGGCTGGGGCGGCTGGCTGCTGATCTTTCTGCTGTTCCTGGGGCTGCGCTTGCCGCGCCTTGGCATTGAGCTCTGCCTCAAGATGGACGCCGCCAATGCCTGCAACAGCGTGTTCGCCCAGAGCGTAGCGTCGAACCATCCCGCCGCGCGCTGGTTCTGCCCCGAGGACTACCGCGACCAGATCGAGAAACTCCGCGGCGGCCGACCGGCGCTCTACCGGCATTTTCCGCCGCTGGCTTTCGTGCCGCTCGGTCTCGCCAGCGCGCTTTTCGGCCCGGACGAGGCGGTGCTGCGCGGTTTTTCCATCGCCATGGCCTCCCTGATGCTGCTCGCCGCCTTCCTGTTTTTGCGCCGCCTCGCTGGCGTGCCGACGGCCCTGCTCGGGGTCTTCCTCATCGCCGCCTGCGGGCAGGCGGTGCATTACCACCGCATCGCCGATTCGCTGATCATCAACTCGTTCTTTCTGCCGTTGCTGGGCTGGCTCTATCTGCGCCAGCGCGACGCGCCGAGCCCGGGCCGGGAGGCCGTTCTCATGATGGTCGCCTTGTTCGCCTGCCTGAGCGATTGGAACGCTTACGGCGTGGTGGGCGCACTCGCCTTGCATCGGCTTTGCTTCAGGGCTTCGGACAAGCTGCGCGCGGCGCTCATCCTCGCCGCCGCCGTGCCGCTGGCGCTCGTCGCCGCCGTGGCGTACTTCAGCCTGGCCTCGGGCGGCTTCTTCCCCCTCCTCGCCGATTTCCGCGCCGCCGTCGGCCCGCGCGTCGCTTTTCCCATGGGCCCGGTTTTTTTTCAGGAAATCGCCCGCACTTTCATGAATTACACGCCGCTCTTCGCCCTGGCGCCGCTGCTTTGGTTGCTTTCGGCCTTGCGCGTGCCCGCGGCAACGCGCGCGCGCGCGGCGTTGCCGCTGTTTTTGCTGGCTGGGGCGCTGGTTTTCCCGGCCTTCACGCGGCGCGTGACCTTTGTCCACGAATACTGGACGATTTGGATGCTGGTGCCTCTGGCAACCTGCGCGGCGGGTATCCTGCTGTGGCTCTGGCGGCACGGCACGGCGGCGCGAGTTCTGGCGGCGCTGGCGCTATTCGCTTTCCTAGCGCAGTCCGCCATCATCATCCAGCACCGCCTCTTCAAATACGACAGCGACTACCTGCTGGCCCGGCACCAGGGCAAGACCTGGCGCAGCCTTCCCGAAGGCGCCGCGGGCGGCTTGCTCATCACCGATCTTTCCGACCAGCTCCAGATCCTGCAATACTATTCGCGCGCGCGCGTCCTCGCCTGCGTGGCGGGACTTGAAGACTTGCTGAAGTACGAAGCGGCCTTCCGCGCGTCGGGCCGGCGCGAGCCGCTGGTGTTCATGACCGCGACCGCGACCGATATTCTGGAAGCCATTCCCGAGCTGCGCCGCTATCCCCACGCCAAGCTCACCGGCGAGTTCAACCTGCGGGAAGCGCCCGGCGACGGGCTCTGGACCTACCTCGAAAGCCGTTACCCTTTGAAGAGGCGCGTCGGACCCTATACGCTTTTTATCCTCCCGCCACCTTGATCAAAAAAATGCAGATGGAAAGCGGTCCCTTGCAGCACGGCGATTGGGTTTTCAACAGCCATTTTTAAGATGCCGGACAACTCTTATCAGGATGCGCGCGCTCGGCGCCTCACCGCCGCGCTGACGCTGCTCGCCGTCCTCGTTCCCCTGGGCTACGCCCTCGTCACCGACCATCGCTGGGAGGACTTCTACATCACGTATCGCAACAGCCGCAACCTGGTGGAAGGCCGCGGCATGCACTTCCACGAAGACGCGCGCGTGCACTCCTTCACCTCGCCCATCGGCACCCTGGTGCCAGCGCTGTTTTTGCGCATCAGCGGATCGGATGAGGCCGCGCTGTGGATGTTCCGCATGCTCGGCATCCTGATGTTCGCCGCGGGCTGGCTGGCCTTTGCCTCGTGCATCCGCCGCGGCGGCGGGCCGGTGGCGCCCATCCTCGCCATGAGCGGCCTGTTGCTCGCCCTCGATGCCAAGGCGGCCTGCTTCACCGTCAACGGCATGGAGACCGGGGTCATGCTGGGATTCAGCGCGCTCGCGTTCCGCGCCGCCTTCCTGGGGATAGGGCGCCACTGGCTGGCGGCGGGGCTGAGCTGGACCGGCCTCATGTGGACGCGGCCCGACGGTTGCCTTTACATCCTGTTCTTCACGCTCGCCAGCCTGGTCTTTGCCAACGAGCCGCGCCGCGAAATCCTGCGCGGCTGCCTCAAGGCGGGGCTGGTGTGCACCGTGCTCTATCTGCCCTGGTTCGCCGGAGCCACGTGGTATTACGGATCGCCGGTGCCCCAGTCCATTCGCGCCAAGGCGCCGCTTTATCCGTTCGCGCATTTCAAGGGCCTCATCAAGAACGCCTGGTGGTTGCCCTGGCAACGGCTGGCGGGATGCTTCACCGGCACCTACGCCGACCTCGGCGGCTGGCCCGCCTGGACCTGGATCGAGGCGCGGCTGCTGGCCGGGTTCTGCGCCTTCTGGTTCCTGGTGCCCAGTTCTGACCGGCTGGGGCGCATGGCCTCGCTCGCCTTCTGCCTTTTCGGCTTTTATCTCGGATACATCATCCCTTTTCCCTGGTATTACCCCCCGGTCACGGCACTGGGCCTGCTGGTGCTGGGACGCGCTTTCCTGCTGCTGGCCGCCCGCTTTCCTCCTGGCGCGCTCGCGCGCCGGGCCGCGTGGACCCTGAACGGCATCATGCTCGCGGGCAGTTTGTATTTCTTATGCGTCAACACCCTCGCCATGAAGATCCGCTACGAGGAGGTGGACGCCGGAAATTTGAAGCGCATCGGGCTGTGGTTGAAGAACCATATCAGCCCCGGGGAGCGCGCCTTTTTCGAGCCCTTGGGCACCATCAGCTATTTCAGCGGAGCGCGTGTCATCAACTTCCCCGGGCTGTGCTCGCCCGAAGTCACGGAAATCGTGCGCGCGCGCAAGTTGCCGCTGCGCGAAGGCGGTTACGCCCAGGTCATCCCCATTTTCAAGCCCGACTGGCTCATCATGCGCCCCGGAGAGGAGTCAGAAGCCCTGGCCCTTCCCGAGGTGCGTGAGAACTACCAGTGGGTCACGACCTTCGACGTGCGCGAACAGGTGCTGCGCCGACGTTCCCCAGTCGGCGCGGACTATCTGCTCTGCGACGCGGTCTTCAAAGTGTACCGGCGGATAAAGCCGGGAACCGCTTCAGATCCGGGCGGATGAACGTGGCCGCCTGTGATGGCCAGTGTCGTTGCAATCGCTCATGAGGCTCGATATGGGGAGCCGCTGTTGGTTTAATATGTGGAAAACCGCATCATAATCCAAGTGAAAGTGCCTTACGGCCGTCGAGGTACAGCCTTGTTTTAGATCGCGCCGACCTAGAATCACGACCTTCTATCTCAAACCTCGCTTTCCCGCCATCCCATGACAACATCCCTGCGGCATCGCCTAGAAAAAGCGGACAAGGTCAGCGGGCTGAAGGGGCGCATCCGGCACTCGGCGTGCAAATGGTGTTACGCTTCAATCCCGCTGGAAGAGCTCTGCGCCACCGCCAAGGAAATGGGACTGACTTCCGTGGAGCTCGTCGATCCGCCGGACTTTCCCGTACTGAAGAAATACGGCCTCGGCAGCGCCATGATCAGTTTTCCCGTCATCGCGGGGCCGCTCCGGCAAAAGGTGGGCGTGATCGAGAACGCCTTCAACAGGCCGGAGAACCACGAACTGCTGGTCCAGGCTTACACGCCGCTCATCAAGGCCAGCGCCGCGTTCGGCGCAAAAAACGTCATCTGTTTTTCCGGCAACCGCAACGGGATGGATGATGAGGTGGGCCTCAAGAATTGCGCGCGGGGACTGAAAAAACTGCTCCCTCTGGCTGAAAAACACGGCATCACCCTGGTCATGGAGCTGCTGAACAGCCGGGTGGATCACAAGGACTATATGTGCGACAAAAGCGCCTGGGGGGTGGCCTTGTGCAAGGCGGTGGGCTCGGAAAACTTCAAACTGCTCTTCGACATCTATCACATGCAGATCATGGAGGGCGACATCATTTCCACCATCAAACGCGATCACGCGTGCATCGCCCACTACCACACGGGCGGCGTTCCCGGTCGCCATGAAATTGACGACACCCAGGAGCTGAACTATCCCGCCATCATGCGCGCAATAGTCGAGACCGGCTTCCAAGGCCATGTCGGCCAGGAATTCATCCCCACACAAGCGGACAAACTCAGCGCGCTAAGACAGGCGCTGCGGATTTGCAGCGTGAGCTGAGGGTGCGCCCTTGCGCCGCCGGTTTCCACGTAAATCCGGCGTTTTCATCCTTTTCAGGGAAGCCGCACGAACACGCCGCCCTTTTTGGCGGAGATCGAGCTGGATTCCAAATAGGACTGAACCTTCACGCCGATAGCGAAGCTGGTTTGCGCCTGCCGGCGCCGGACCAGCGATACCACGAAGCGCTCGAACATATCGGGTGTTGCCGGGCATGGCAGCGGTTGCCAGGCGTTCTTTGCCACGCTCGAACCGAGGCAAACGCGAAGTGTTTCCGGAGCGGGACGATCCAAGTTCAGATCCAAGGCGCCTTGGTCGCCATAGACGCGCAGGGCGACTGAGTTGGCATGTCCGGTCGCCCAGCGACTGGAATGCAGGGTGCCGATGGCTCCATTGCGGAAGCGCACGCTGGTGACCATGCTGTCGTTGGCGTCGAGGACGTACTCGCCAATCCGGGGCACGCCTTTGCCGAAGGTCTTGAGCTCGCAAGCCAGCGCTGCGAAATCCCCCACCACGAAACTCGCCAGATCATAAAGGTGCACCCCGAGATCGCCCAGGACGCCGTTGCTGCCGTGCCGGGTGCTCAAGCGCCAGAGACCCCCCGGCCGCTTGCGCCAGTCGCCAGAGATCAGCCACGATTGCAGGTAGCTGCCTTCGACATGCAGGATACGCCCCAGCTTTCCGTGCGCCACCAGTTGCGCCGCTTTTTGAGTGGCTGGGGAATTGCGATAGGAGAAGTTCACCGCGGTCAGCAGTTTCTTCTTGCGCGCCGCGGCTTCCATGCGCCGGGCGGAGGACAGGTTGGACGCCAGCGGTTTTTCGCACAGCACATGCAGCCCATGGCGGATGGCCAGCAACGCCGCCGGCGCATGCGCGCGATCGGGCGTCGCCACTGAAACAGCGTCGAGCTGTTCCTGGGCGAGCATCTTTTCCGCATCTTCGTAGGCGGCCGGGATGCCGTAATTCTTGGCGAACGCCGCGGCACGCCCCGGCAAGGTGTCACAGCAGGCCACGAGCTTGCAGTGCTTGATCTGCCCGTACCGCAAGGCGTGCCAGCCGGCGACGGCTCCGGTCCCGATGATGGCAAGGCGAATTTGTTTTGTTTTCATTTTGTTTGCATCGCTCCGCCCAGCGTCAGCACCGGCGGCGGCGGATCTCCTGCGCTCAAGTAGTAAAGCATGCTGGCGTGTCCGGCGAGTTCGACGACGAGCGCCGTGGACCTCCCCCGATTTCTCGCCGTTTGCGGTCCCCATTCATAAATCGCGGCGTTTTCGCGCCCGACCAGATCCGCGATCTCCAGGCGCTCCATGACCGTTTCGTGACACGGGTTGAAAACCAGCACCGCCCAGGCCCGCTGTATTTCAAAATGGCGCACGACCACCATGAACCGGCGATCCTTGCCAAAGTACGGCACTCGGCCCGTCCACTTCTCCGGCCCCGGCTCGACGAAACGCCACAGCGCCAGTCGCGCTGGATCGACTTCATGCAGCGGATCCGAGGTGGAGACGCTGCCGCCCAGGATGCCGTGCCACAGGGCAAAAGATCGAACCTCCGCTTCGGAGAGTTCGCTGTGGAAATTTCGCAGGATGATGGCATCGGGATCATTCTGCCACCAGACGTTATTGAAGTACTGATCCCCCTCCGCTTCCCGGAAAATATTGTCGTAGGGAGGTTGCGGCCAAAGCGCGGCGAGATCAGCGGCGATGCGCATGCCGTCCGCGAAGCCGATCATGGGCGCGAAGGGCGCAATGCAGCCCAGCCAGTAACTCTCCTCGCCTATTTCCGCGCGAATCACGGCCAGGAGATCACGCAGGTACTCCGTGGAGGTTTTTCCGGGGGCGTGTCTTTTGACCGTCATCGAATCCACCAATCCCCACAGCATGAAATCCGTTTTGAAAAAGGTGGCTCCCCACTTCCGCAGCGTCCGGAAAACAACGCGCAGGTATTCCATCGCGCCAGGGTGGCTCGTGTCGAGCACGTAGGTCTCTTCGTCCCGCAGGCCCCAGACCTTGTTCTCGTTGAAGTTTCGCCACGGGGTGAGCAGTTTCCCCGCGTTGTCGCGGAGCAACCACTCGGGATGTTCCTTGAAGAGCCGGCTGCGGTTGCCCACCATGTAAGGGCCGACCCAGACGCCGGGCCGGTAGCCGAACTCCCTGATCCGTTTGAAGGCGGCCTCTAAACCACCGGGCCACTGCGGATGCGGATCCAGCCAGTCTCCCGCGGAAGGGAAATAGCACACGTCAATCTGGATGGCCTGAAGCGGAACGGCCGGGGAGAGCCTCTTGAAGCCGTCCAGGTATTCTTCCAGCAATTTCTCTGAAAAATTGTAATACAGGTAATACCAGGAGCACCAATGGTAGGTGGCCGGGTGCCGCGTGCGCGCCCGCATTTCCTCCCCGATTGCGCGGGCGGCTTGGGAAAGCCCTTCCCAAGGGGTGCACGCGGCGAGGAGCTCGATTTCCGGAAGCGTCAGCGGGCCGGAAAGTGGAATCCCCTCCGTGGCGAAGCCCGCGCTGAAGCGCGGGGCGCTGCCGCGATCCCCCGGCGCGCAACGCAACGCGTGCTGAAAGCGGCGTTGATCGCGGGCGGTCACCACCAGGGTGGAATCGTCGGGGGCCACCAGCGCGCCCAAGGCGAAGCTTTCCAGCATGCCGGCGCTCGGAAGCCTGGCAAAACCCGTCGGCCCTCCGAATCCCAGGCCCTGGTGAAAAAATCTTTCGACGCCGTGGAGCTTGCCGCTGGCGAGCGGATCAATGCGCCCGGGCGCGACGCCCGTTCCCGTCCAGACAGCCTGCAGGGTCAGGCGATCCCCGTTCCCCTCAAGACTGATCTCCAACGTACCGCTCAGGGTTCGGTAGCTGATCGTCCCCCCATGGGTAGCGAGGGAAACACGGACCTCCAGCGCTCGCAGCGGCACTCCGTCAATAGCGGGATAAAGTTGGCTGATGCCGACCGCCGCGCCCAGCACGTCGAAGGTGCCGTCCATTGCCAAGTTCCATTTCATGGCGTCGAACCCAGGATAGGTGGTAAATACATTAAAGCAGCGCTCAGCGCGACTGGTAGATGGCCTTGACTTCATCCGCGGTCAGCGTGCGGTTATAGACGCGGACTTCGTCCATGCGGCCGTCGAAATCCCAATTATCTTGACCGCCAGTGTGCTTGCCCAAAACAATATTGGCGGCCCCTGTATTGAGAGTTCCGCTATAGGTATTCGAGGACAACACGGAACCATCTAGATATAACTTCTGGAGGCTATCCGTGTCGCTGTTGCTGTAGGCCAGATGACGCCAGCCCGTGCCGGCAATCAAATTGCCGGAATTCGTGTACGCTGTAAATGGAGAAGCGCTACGCCTAGTGATCCCGCAGGTTCCATATTCCGGAGGAGTTCCCCAGTAGTAGTCGGCTCGAATCGTGATTTGATCCAGGGTTACAATTTCCGCCGCACCGTTATCCTTGGAATCAAGATCCACCCACGCCATGATGGTGGCGTTTTTGAGGGCACTCACGCCGCCATGGGTAATCACGACATAATCCGTCGAGTCCGTGGTTGCGTTGCGCACGAAGTTCAGCGCGCGCCCTATGGCGCCGCTGGTGGTGGTGTTGGCAAAGCTGGTGTTCTTGAGCAAGCCGTTGTTGCCATTCACGCTGGAATCATAAGCCGTCGTGCCACTGGTCTCGTCCAGTTTCCAGTAACCGATAAGGTTGGCGCTCAGGGCCGTGGATGAGGCCGTGCCACCGGAAATGATGTACCACTGTTGTCCGTCGCTCTGCACCTGCACGTAGGGAAAGCCGGTCGTGGCGGTATCCAGGGTGACCAGGGTATCGCCGTCAATGTAGTTTCCTCCTCCCGTGAGCCAGACGGAGTAACTGCTGCTCGTCTTCTTGATGAGGTAGCTCCTGCCTTGGACGTTACCGGCGTAGGGCAGCCGCAACGTGAGGTTGCCGCCCGCCGTGGCCGGGTCCACCAGCACGACGGTGTTGCTTCCCAAGGTCACGTTGCTGGTGACGCTCTGACTGGAAAAACCCAGGGTGCCGGCGATCTCCAGTGTGGAAAGGGGCTGAGATACCCGAATGCCCGTGTTGCCGGTAATGTAGGCATTGCCCAGAACGTGCAGGTTGGTCGAGGGTGCGGTGGTGCCGATGCCGAGGCCGGTGCTGTTCATCACCATTTCCGGGTTGCCATCGTTATTGGCATCCAGCCTGAGGTTGCCACTGCTGGAAACGATATCGCCGTAGGCGAGGCCGATGACGGAAGCGAAAAACCCAGAAAAAAATATAAAAATCCCGCCTAAGGAACCGGATCTCTGCGGGTTGGGTTTCACGAGCGGCGATTATACATCCGTGCGGGCATCTTGGAACGTTGTCACGCCCATGAACAAGGCGCTGGTGAAAAAGAGGGCTGAAGATCCGCATATTACAGCGCCCCTCCTCCAACGGCCTGTCCCATTTTTCGCGCCCATTCCATGGTGGCGACGAACTTCGGCGAGTCTCCAGGTTTTTCGTCTTCATATTGCAGCAGCCCCCAGCTCCCCCACTTGGACCAGCTTCCGACCGAGGCGTAGTGACAGAAGAGGCCGCCACCCAGGCGAGTCCATTCATCGAAATAGCGGCGATAGAGCTCCCCCATCCTGGGATGGGCGTTGGCCTGCAGGAGCAGGCGCGTGAGCTTGTCGTTGTGGACGGCATCCATGACGCCAACCAGGTGCTGGCCGCCCTCGTAGGCGATGAGCTTCAGGCCGTGTTTGTCGGCCACCGCTTTCTGTTCGCGCATCCAGGTGATGGCCATGGGCAGGCAAACCTTTTCCACGTGGTCCAGCAACTGCTCCACCGTCCATGCCGCGACTTCGTCCGCCGTGGGTTTTTGTTTCGTGTCAATGCAGAAGGTGATGTAGGGACCGATGGCCAGGGCGTCCGCGCTTTTGGCGGCGGCCTCGACATCGAGGATGCGCTCGGAGACCCAGGTGCTGGCCGCCTGGGAGGCCAGGACACGCACCCAGCGCTGCTCGTTGCCGGATACGGACGTGCAGATCGCGAAAATTTCGGCGGAGCGGTGACCCGTGTACTTCCAGGCGGCCTCCCAGGGTTTTTCGGCGAGGCCCAGTTCCTGGCCCCTCTTCCCCGCGAAATGGTGCTGGGAAAACCCGCTATTCCAGATCTCATTGGAGTACTCGACGTAGGCTTTGAGCTCCGGGTCCAAACGCTCCTTCACCATGCTGGCGAAATGCCGCACGTAATCATCGCTGGCCTCGATGGGAATGCAAAACCAGGGATCCGCGTGCAGACGGTTGGCGAGATCGATGAGGGCTTCGAGGGGTACACCGCCGTTCATGAAGGTGGCGCTTTCCAAAGTGGGGCGATCCGCCCACTCGCGTACCTTGGAGTGATTGGTCTGCATCATGTCCATGAAGCGCAGGGCGGCGACGCCCTTCCAGCGCGCCAGGAATTCCGGCCGCCAGGGGTTCTTCTCGTAAACATCGAGTCCCCCCGGCATGATCACGCGGACATTGCGGATGTAATCGTCGGGATTCGTCTCCAGGATCTTCAGAAAAAAGGCCCCTTGGGATGAGTCCCTGTTCACGACGATGCGCCCAGGCTCTTCCTTGACCACCTGGGTGACGTTTTGAAAGGCGATTTTTCCTTTTCCCTGGTACAAAACGGTGTAATTTCCGGAAGGGTAGTGGCCGCCCTCCATGGTGCACATGACGGTGTCGATCCAGCAGTCAGGTTCAAGGCGCTTCACCCAGCCGTGCTCGTCCAGGTCAAGCTTGGGACCCTGCCCCCACCCCTTGTCTTTCTGCTGGCTGATCCACGGCCGCGAAGTGCGAAAGACGTCGAACCAGGGCAGTTCCGTGCTGGAGTCGGAGGGCCCCGCGATGTTCATCCCGAGTTTCGCATTCCCGGAGCTGCCGGTCGGTGCGGCTACATCCCCATGAGCCGTCCAGGCACCCAGAAAAATGAAGAAAAATGCGGAAAGGGAGGGATGGAATTTTAGAAGCATTTGAGCATCTCCTCGGTGATGGCATAGCGCCTGGGATTTCCGGCGAGGAAGGCCTCGAAGTCGTCGAGGAGCATCTCCAGCGCCCTTTGGACTGAACTCAAGAGCCCGCCGGCGCGGTGGGGGGTGAGGTAAGCGCCGGGAATTTTCCTCAGCGGTGAATCTCCGGCCAGGGGCTCCTCGTCGAAGACATCCAACAAAGCAATGAGATCCCCTTTGCGCAGGCGCCGGATCAGGGCCGCGGTATCCACCAGGCTCGCCCGTGAAACGTTCACCAGCAAACTGTCTTTGGGCAACAGATCGATCTCGGCCTGTCCCAACAAGGCGCGATTGGCATGGGATCCCGGGGCGGCCAGCACGACGACTTCGCAGGCGGACAGCAGCTCATGCAGCCCCACGTTCCGGACCCCGGCCTCCTCCGCCACGCGGGGGGATATGAACGGGTCGTGCACCAGCAGCTCCGTGCGAAAGGGCTGAAGCAACTCAGCCAAGCGCCGGCCGATGCCTCCGAAGCCGACAATGCCCACGCGCCGGCCCGTCAGTTCCCTTTCCCGGGGAGAAATATCGGCGGGAAAAACCTGGACCCATTTTTCCGTCCCCGATCTCATGCTGGCATGGTAGTCTCCGATGCCCCGCAGTCCTGAAAGGATGAGCCCCAGCGCCATCTCCGCCACGGCCGGAGACCAGCAGTGGCGCGCCTCGGAAAGGGCGACGCCACGGGAAAGACAAGCGCGGGCCGTCAGGCCGGTGGTGTTGATCTGCCCCAGGAATCTCAGTTTCGTCGCACGCAGACTCTCCTCGGAAAGCTCGGGCCAGGACCACATGAACGCCGCTTCGACGCTCGCGAGGTCCTTGAGGAAGGGCTCCAGGTTGTCGTGGGAAGTGGTGCGCACCGCGCCCAGGCTCCCCAGCCGCTCGAATTGGGGCTGTAAGACCGCGCACGGGAAGAAGGAAGGCGGCAGGTTGACCAGGATCTTCTGGCTTTGGGAAACATGGGCGCTTTCGCTGCCGGGAGACGCGCGTAAGGTGGGGCTCATATTGGACTCAGATGAAATAAAATTGGTCGTGCGGAACGGTGGTTATTTCATAGCGCGTGCTGCTTGCACAGCGGAGACCGTCCGGCGCGTCTTCGATCTAGCGCTGTTTTTCCGGGCGGAGACCGAAGTTGCTCGGCGTCCGTTGCGCGGTAAACCAGCGGCGCGCTCGGGAACACGCGGCGCCGAGTAAAGCAGCGGATTCTGCTCTTCTTCCTCAAGCAGGTCGCCGATTTTGATCCGGTCCACTTGATCAACGCTCAGGATGTTCCGCTGGCCATTGAAGGTGCTGCCCTCGGGCATGTAACCCGCCGTGAGCGCCCGCCGCCAGCCCGGCGTCAGGTTAGCCCCCGCCCCGTGGACCAGCAGGCCGTTGTGAAAGCTGCAGTCACCGGGCTCAAGCTCCACGGGCACCGCCGGGCTGTGTTTGAGCCCAGGGTAGGTTTTGAAAATATCCGCGACCTCGGGACCGATGGGACCGCTGGTGAAATCGCAAACCTTGTGGCTGCCGGGCAGAAAGACCATGCAGCCGTTCTGCAGGGTGGCCTTGTCCAGGGCGATCCAGATGGAGATGGCATGGCGCGAACTGAAAGACCAGTAGGGAGCGTCCACATGCAGGGAGGTGGGATTGGCCCAGGGAGCCTTCATCAGCGCCTGATCGTGCCATAGGCGGATACCGCCGACGCCGGCGAGCGAACACAGCATACGGCCCAGTTGGCGATGGATCATGGTTTTCTTGACCACGGGGCTCAGTTTCCAGAGATTGATGCGCTGCACGAAAACACGGTCGTAATAGTCATTTTGTTCCAGCCAATCGTCCCTCCCCGCCACCTTTCTGTTTCCCAGGCTGGAGACGGCTTGCATCACGGCTTCCTTGATCTCCGCGAGCTCGGAGGCACCCAGCAGATTGCGAAAGATGAGATAACCGTTCTCACGGTAGAAGGATATCTGGTCGGGAGCGAGGTCGGTTTTCATGTGAGACTCCTATTTTGCGATCCCAGTGGCGGACGCGAGTTATGATTTCCTGGCGTTTCTCAGTAAGGGCAATGTCTATTTCACCGTGACGAATACCTCGTTGGAGTAACTGCCCATCTCCCTGTCGCTCGCGGTGTTCTTGACTCGGTAGAAGTAGGTCTTGCCGACTTGCAGCGGAGGATTCTGTCGGACCCTCACGGAATCCTGCAGGGATGTGCTCTTGTAAAACGTGCTGTAATAGACTGCATAGCCTAACGTCCCGCCGTTCGGCACCCACCTTCCATTTTGCAGGACGGCGTCGGCGCGTTCGACGAAAACACCCGCCTGTCCCCCCGTGTTGTCCTGCCAGGCAAGTTGGACGACGCCGTTTCCGAGCGCCATCGCCGTCAGGTTCGTCGGAGCAGCCCTCAGTTTGGTCGGGTCGTAGGTGAGGCAGGACGACTCATTGGAATAGGACGAGCTGCCGTGCCAATTCCTGGCCTTGACGCGGAAAGTATAAGCGGTCCCGTATTGAGTCCCACCGGGGTGATAGCCCGTATAACCGCTCCCGACGGACCCGATCTGCACCCAGCTCCCGGCGAAAACCTCGATGTCGAAGATCGCTTCGCAATCGGAGTTGTCCTGCCAGGACAGATCAACCGTGCCCTGAAAATTGGCATAGGCAAAAAGGTTCGATGGCGCCGCGGGTGAGCGGTTGGGCGTGGTGGTCAGCAGATTGGAATAGGCGGAAACGCCGGCCGCATTCCTGGCCCGGATCCGGAAGGTGTAGGTGATGGGTGCCTCCCCCCGTATAACCCCGCCGGGAACGTAGAAGAAGCCATTGGCCTGAACCGATCCGATTAGGACCCAACTTCCGGCCAAGACTTCAATGTCGAAAACCCATTCATTATTTGAGTTGTCACGCCACGTGAGCTCGAGTAAATTTCCAGTAATGGTGTCATTCGTGATCGCATTCAAATCCGTGGGCGCCACGGGCGGCACGTTCAGGATGACGGTGGCTTCGTTAGAAAAAACGCTGGCGCCACTTTCACGGACGCGATAGGAGGTGGCTATGCTGGGATCAAATGTCGGATCTTCGAATGTAACTCCGAAAACGGGATCCAGCTTATTCGCTGGAAGCGTCGCCAGTAATGTATAGGATCCGGCTCCCGCTTTGCGCTCAAGAACATAGGAGCCGCTCGGGGGGACGGCTCTGGGTTTGAAGGTCACGGAAATCACTTTGGCGCCGGACTTGGCGTAGGCGGTCCTGGCCGCCAGGGTCGGTGGCGTTGCGGCGTTGGTGTGCCCCGTGAACGCGTCTCCCAAAAGCACCAGGAACAGAACGTGGCGGGGAAACATGGATTTTTTCATGGTTCTTTTGTCTTTCGATTTGGTTTCAGGGGGTTCCATCTTCGTGAAAGTTTGCCGGTGTTTCATCCATGGGGAACATTCCGGCGACGTGGCCGTCGTAAAACGAGTAGTTGGCGGACGATCCCGGATGTGGCTTGGTGCGGAAGTGGCCGGTGGGGGCGCCGTAAAATAAGATGCAGTTCAGAAACTGCTGCGACGGGTTCTCCGAGGCCATATCCGTGAGGTGGAACAGCTCGGCGGGGCGCGCCATCCTGGAGCTGCGCGGATACCCCGCCACGGAATAGCTTCCGAAGTCGTCCCGGGCCACCACCGCATAGCTGTAGGTCGTCAGTTTGCTTTCCACGGCGCTGTCCCTCCACCAGGCCAGCTCGCGCTCGCCGGCCTCGACCCTGTTCCACAGCTCCGGACAAAATAACGTGGGATTGCGTTTCTGGCCCGCGACGGACTGGAAGAGATCCCAGCGGAAGGGTTGACCCAGGACCTCGTAGGCGGCCATGATATAAGGCCATTGATACTGGATGTTGGGCCAGAATTCCCAGACCAGCGCCCCTCCCTTGAGCCGCGAGGTGGCATAAAAGTCCCACGGCGCGATGTAGGTGCCGGCATAATCCTCGGCGTAGATGGACCAGGACTGGCCCTGTTGGTGCAAGTTGCTCATGCAGTGCACGGTGCGCGCCGACGCCATGGCGCTCCTCAAAGCGGGAATCAACAGCGAAGTCAACACCGCCACGATGGCCACCACGACCAGCAGTTCGATAAGAGTCATGGTGCGCGCCCTCGCCCTTGCACCCCTTCGCCTTGCCAAGCTGGAGACGGCTTGCATCACGGCCTCCTTGATTTCCGCGAGCTCGGCATCTTCGCGTAGGTTGCGAAAGATGCGCGTGCCGTTCTCGCGGATATTGGGTTGGGAGAGAAGTCGGTTGTCATGCGGGTTTCCAATGTCACGAACCCATTGTAGTCGTCATAGGTTGTAATTTCTTGGCATTTATTAGCATGCGATTTGGACGATCTTATCCATGCCGGCCCCCCTTTATACGCTGCGCGGCAAATTCCCCTTGCTGCGCGAATTAGGATTGGCGGCCGAGCATCTGCCGGCTTGGGACAAGCCGACCTTCACAACCCCCCACACCCATGATATCGTCGAGATGTTCTTCGTCCTCGGCGGCAGCGGACACAACCGGCAGGGGGGCGTGGATCACAAACTCGGGCCCGGGTCTTTCTCCACCATCACGCTTGAGGAGACCCATGACATCATCTCAGCGGAGGGAGCTCTGGACGTGGTCAACCTCTACATCGATCCCGAGCGCATCCCCATCCCCGAGCTGCCGTCCGAGCTCGCCCGTTTCCTGCCGGTATTCCTGCCACTACAGCGCCGTCTCCTGGCGCGCGCCCAGCGCAGGGTGCACCTGAGCTTCGCGGATCCAAGCCGGCCCGCTTTCCTTTTGCGCGCCCTGCTGGAGGAGCAGCACGAGCGGCGCCCGGGGTTCCAGGATGCCATGTACCAGTACTTCCGCCTCTTTATCCTGGAGTGCGCGCGGCTGCTCGCGCACCAAGACACGGGTGAACCTAGCGACGATCTTTCCCGCCCGGCGGCGTCCGTGGAGCGTCTGCTCGCCGATCTCGACCGCGATCTGCACCGGCCGCAGCGGCTCCAGGAGTGGGCCCAGCGCCTGCGCCTGAGCCCCAACTACCTGTGCCGCATCTTCAAGGAGCGCACGGGCCTGAGCCTCTTCGACTACATCGCGCGCCGCCGCGTACAGCGCGCCATGATCCTTTTGCGCGGGTCGGATCGCCGCATCCTCGATATCGCCCTGGAATGCGGTTTTCGCGACCTCTCTTACTTCAACCGCAAGTTCGCAGCGCTCGCGGGCCTGCCCCCAGGTGCGTACCGCCAGCGGGCCGGCACGGGCGGCGCTCGGAGCCCGGTTCGGAATACAGCGCGGGCCTGAGCCATTGCGGCTGGCCCGGGGGTTCAGGGTGCCCACCCGTAGCGCACGACAGGAAAAAAGACGGACGCCACGCGGTGCCTCAGCCTTCGCCTCGCAACACCCCGCGCCCGCGCAGCCATTTTTCGCAGAGCCGCGGCCAGGCCGAGGTGCCAGGCACTGCGGCGGCCAACCCCAACCCATGCTGTCCGTGCTCGAAGATGTGCAGCTCGGCGGGCACCCCGGCGCGCTGGAGGGCGAGGTAGAACTGGACGCTGTTCTCCGGGGGGACGCAAGCATCCGCGCTGGTGTGCCAGAGAAAGGTCGGCGGCGTGTCTTGGGTCACCTGTTTTTCACTGGAGAGGCTCCGGACCAGTTCCTCCGGGGCCGTCTTCCCCAAGAGGTTTTCTTGGGACCCACCGTGGGCGAAGGGCTCGCCCAGGGCAATAACCGGGTAGCACAGGATGGCAAAGTCCGGCCGAGAACTCATCCTTTCGATGGGGTCGGACGATTTCGCATCGCCACGGTCGAAGCGGGTGGCCACGGTAGCGGCCAGGTGCCCTCCGGCTGAAAACCCCAGAACCCCGATGCGTTGCGGGTCGAGTTTCCATACCATGGCCCGGGCCCGGGCCGTGCGGATCGCTCGGGCGGCGTCCAGGCTGGGGGCAGGATGGCCGTAGCCCTTGCCGCGATGGCGGTAATCGAGAACAATGCCAGCGATTCCCAGTGCGTTCAGCCAACACGCGATTTCGTGCCCCTCATGTCCCATGGCCAGCCCCGCATAGCCGCCCCCGGGACAGATGACCACGGCAGCGCCTGAGGACTTTGCGGCCTCGGGAAGGTAAAAGCTGATTTGCGGCCGGTCCCCGGGGCTATCGCCCTTGGCACCAGGTGCCCCCATAGGCCAGAGAACCTCGGCAGGTGGTGCGGCGGTATTTTCCGCCCGCTTCAAAAATGCAGTTCCGGTGTTTTCACCGCTCATTTTGATCTGGACCTCCTGCATGGACTTCGGCCCCAGCAATATACCAGGATGCAGCCCTTGTCAGGCCCCTGGGAATGGGGTAGCTCCGGGCTTCTCCCCACAGTGACTCGAAGCACACTCCCGCCAGCACTTCAAGCCTGAAGTTCCAAAGCGCATGGCTTGGATCCGTGCAGCAATTCCAGCCAAAAGGGGAGCAAGAGGGGGCATTGATCCCCTGGCTGCTCGCGGCTAGACTTGTGACAACTCACTTTTCAGAGGTTGCGGTCATGGCCAAGGCTCGCATCGGTTTCATCGGCGTGGGGGCCATGGGCCAGTGCGCCCACCTGCGCAATTTCCTGCTCGCCAAGGACTGCGAAGTGGTGGCGCTCGCCGAGTTGCGCGAGGAGCTGGGACGCCGCGTTGCCGCCCGCTTCAACATCCCCAGGGCTTACAAGTCGCACCAGGAGTTGCTGGCGAGTGAGGAACTGGACGGCTTGGTGGCCTCCCAACCTTTCCAGTTCCACGGCCACTTGGTGGCCGAACTCCTCAAAAAGCAAGTGCCTGTGTTTATCGAGAAACCTTTGTGCCGCTCGGTGGCGGCGGGGGAAAAATTGGCCGCCGCCGCGCGCGCCAGCGGCACCTGGATGATGCTCGGCTACCACAAACGCTGTGATGCCGCCGTCGTGGCCGCACGCCGGATGGCGCGCGAGGAGCGACTCGGCAGGTTGCGCTACGCGCGCATCCTGATGGCGGGAGGGGACTGGAGGGCGAACGGCTTTGATGGCCTCGTGACATCGGAAGAATCCTATCCTCAACTGGAAGCCGACTCGGAAGATTCCGGCCTTAGCCCGACCTATGAGAAAGGTTACGAGGCTTTCGTCAACTTCTATATCCATCAAGTCAACCTGCTGCGCCACCTCATCGGCGAGGACTACGCCGTGACCCACGCCGATCCTTCCGGGGTACTGCTGGCCGCCCAGAGCCGCTCGGGAGTGGCCTGCGTCCTCGAAATGGCCCCTTATGGGGGAATGCAACACTGGGATGAGCGCGTTTATCTGGGCTTTGAGCGGGGCCGCGTGGAGTTGAAACTGCCTGCGCCCCTGGCCCTCAACCGCGCCTCTGAGCTCAGTATTTTCACCAGCGTGGACGGCTTTGCCGAACCCTGCGAGGTGAGGCCGGAACTTCCCGAGGAACATGCCATGAAACGCCAGGCGGCGGCCTTTGTACGCGGTATCCGTGAGGGCCGGCCCCCGGAGGAAGGCTGCGGCGCCGAGGAAGCGCTCAAGGACCTCTACGTGAGCCGCGACTATCTCAACCTCCAGGGGAAACGCTGAAATGTCGCTCAAATTCCGCAAGGTCCAGCTCTCCACGGATCGTTACGAGTCCGCCGCCATCTACGACGTGGACAACGACGGGCATCCCGACATCGTCTCGGGGGCCACCTGGTACCAGGGACCCGACTTCGTGAAACGGCACCCCATCTATTGGCCCAAACCTTATGGCGACTATTACGACGATTTCAGCACCATCCCGCTCGACGTGAACGGCGACGGAAACATGGACCACGTGAGCGGCGGTTATTTTGGCGGCACCTTGCGCTGGCACGAAAATCCGGGTGGTTCCGGCAAGGAATGGCGGGAACACGTCATTGACGAGTGCGGCCCTATCGAAACCACCCAGGGTTGGGATATAGACGGCGATGGTGTCCTGGAGTTATGTCCCAACCTGCCCAACGGGCCGCTCGTCGCCTACAGCCTGGATCGCGACGAGCGCCATCGCGGCACGGGCAGGTTTCGCAAGCAGGTGCTGCACTCCCGGCCCCAGGGGCATGGCCTGGGGTTCGGCGCTGTCACCGGCAGGGGCCTGGGGGAGTTCGTGGTCAGCAAGGGCTGGTACGAGCGCCCCGCCAACCCCGATGCGGGAGAATGGATCTTCCACGACGAATTCGACCTCGGTTCCGCCAGCGTCCCCGTCATCGTCAGCGACCTCACCGGCAACGGGCTCGGCGACCTCATCGTCGGGCAAGCCCATGGCTACGGCCTGGACTGGTGGGAGCAACGCCTGGACGCTCGTGGCCGGCGCAGTTGGCTGAAACATCCCATCGATCCCGGCAATTCCCAGTACCACACCCTGCTGTGGGTGGACATTGATGGGGACGGTCAGCCGGAACTCGTGACGGGCAAGCGTTACTTCGCCCATTGCGGCCGCGACCCCGGGGAGAGCGACGACCTCGGCATCTACTATTTCAAGTGGACAGGTGAGGGATTTTCCAAGCAGATCATTGACTACGGTCCCCTGGGCAGAGGCGCCGGCTGCGGGATCTATTTCGCCGCGGCGGATCTGCGCGGCACGGGGCGTCTCGATATCGTGGCCCCCGGCAAGGACGGGCTCAAAATCTACTTCAACGAGGGGTTTTGACTCTCGTGATGCAACTCAAGAACGGCCCTAGGGGCGACGCCTGTGCCGCCCCTACAGCATGGATTTGCGACGCGTCGCCCCCGGAGGATGGCCCGTGGCGCGCTTGTAGATGCGGCTGAAATGGAACTCGTCGCGAAAACCGACCTGCTGGGCGATGGCCTTCAGGGGCAGCGTCGTGGTGGCCAACAGCAGTTGCGCGGCGCGCACGCGAAAATCGCGCAGGTACGACATGGGGGAACGCCCGGTCTCCTGCTTGAAGATCCGCGAGAAATGGAATTTGCTCTTGTTGACGTGATGGGCCAGATCCTCCAGCGTCAGGGGGTCGGCCATGCGGCCCTGGATGAAGGTGTTCACATGCCGCAGCAGATCCTTTTGCGGATTTACCGCCTGGCCTTCCGACTCCATCAGGATGAGCGAAAGCAGCAGGTCCAGGTGCAGGCGGTTCTGCTCAAAGCCGGGCGAGAACAGCTCCTCGATCCAGAAGGCCAGGGTGCGGATGCGCAACTGTGGGTCGCGAAACAGGTGCGGCCAGGCACGGTAGCGATCCACGTCGCCATCGGACCAACAGCAAAAAACGGTCGCCAGGGGCTCGGGACCGAGGGAGCGCTCGACATGCTTGCGGCCCATGGGATAGAAGAGCACGTCGCCCACTCCGCCCACGACAACCTGGTCCGAGATGCGCGTTTCGATGCGTCCCTGGAGGACCACGATCATCTCGTTGAAATTGGGATGGGAGTGCTCAAGGGCAAACCATTCCACGGAAGGGGTGATCCGTCCGACGCCGAGGAAACGCGGCTGCCCCGGCATGGCGCTCAGTATGCCCTGGACGCGCGGCGCGGGGAACCAGATAATGGCGCTGCGGGCGGAACCAGGTGCATCAGCGTTGAACCAGCCTCCAGTCTAGCCCACCTGCTGGCCCGGCAACAATGTGGCATTCCCGCATTCCAACCCCCTCCTGCCGAGGGCTAAAAACAAAATTAAACCGAGTGACAATAATGCGGCTACCCCGAACCTCGTCATCCCCGGCCCTCCCCGTCACCGCGCTCGTCGTTCCCCACACCCATTGGGATCGCGCCTGGTACTGGCCGTTCGAGCGCTTTCGCGTGCGGCTCATCGAGTGCCTCTCAACCGTGCTCGATCTCTTGAAAAAACATCCGGAGTTCCGCTTCAGCCTCGATGGCCAGGTGCTTGCGCTCGAGGATTATCTCGAAGCGCGGCCCCAGGATCGCCCGCGCGCGGAGAAGTTCATCCGCCAGGGGCGGCTCGTGATTGGGCCTTTCTATTGCCAGCCGGATCTCTATTGCACGGGCGGCGAAGCCTTGATCCGCAACCTGCTCATCGGCACCCATCGGGCGGAGGGATCCGGTGGCGTTCAGAAGATGGTCTATATGGCCGATACCTTCGGCATCATCCCCGAGATGCCGATGATCGTCCGGGGCTTCGGCATGAGCGTTTTTTGCTTCATGCGCGGGCTTGCGGGCGAGGTGCCTGGCATGAATGACATGCGGGCCATCGCGGGTATCCCCCGCCAGATTCCCAAAGGAACCCGGATGTTCCGCTGGTTGGGGCCGGATGGCAGCGCCGTGCGGGTTTTCCAGTTGCGCGATGGTTATGCGAATGCCGCCGATCTGGGCTTGGTGCCGACGGCGGACGGCAACCATCTCCTCCGCGACTTCGACATGGCGACGGCTATCACCACGCTCATCGAGCGAACGGAAAAGCAAAATGATGCCCAAGGCAAGCCGCTGTTGCTGTTGGCGGGAGTTGATCACCAGATCCCGCAACCGCAGTTGCCGGAAATCCTGCGCCGCGCCAATCAGCGCGGGAAATTCCACTTTAAGATTTCGAGCTTTGACGACTTGATGAAAAGCGTCGCCGTCCGGGAGGCTTCGAAGTGGCCTGAAGTCCAGGGGGAGTTTCATGGCAGCGGCAACGCCAGCGTCCTGGGGGGAACCCTCTCGGCCCGCTGCTATCTCAAGCAGACGAACGCCACCGTGGAGCGGCTGCTGGTTCATCAAGCCGAGGCCGCTCACGCCTTTGCCGGCCTGCTTGGCGTTGAGAGTATCGGCGCGGCGGCGCTCCAGACCGCGTGGCGGCAGCTGCTGAAATGCCATCCCCACGACGATATCTGCGGTTGCAGCGTTGACGCGGTCCACGCCGACAACGAATATCATTTTCGCCAGGCCGCCATTTCGGCAACAGCGATCACACGGCATGTCATCCGCCAAATCGCTGAGGTCTTCGGCGGCAACCCGCCAGGCGATGATCGCTACTGCCAGTGGGTCGTCAACACTCAGCCCTTTCATGTCCGCAAGCGCATCCGGATGAAATTTGATTTCGAAGGCCGTAAAAATTGGGGGGATTATCGGCCCTCGCGGGCGATCCGCCTGGTCACCGAAGATGGGAGCGAACTGCCCTATTTCGAAGTTGCACGGGGCCAAAGCCTTGAGCATCCCCACGCGATGCTGGTCGTCGAAGCGCTGGCCGATCTTCCACCCGGCAGCGTCAGGCGTATTTATCTTGAAGATGTCAAGGAGACGCTCCCACGCAAGAAACGGACTTGCTTAGAAAACGAACACCTGCGGGTGAAAATTCACGCCAACGGATCGTGCACTATCCTCGACAAAAAGACCGGGCGTTCCCACAACGCCCTCGGACTCTTTTCAGGGCAGGCCGATATCGGTGACACCTACGACTTCGCCGATATTCCGGACGAAAAGGAACAGGTCTTCTCCGTCGTCGTCTTTCACCCCCAAGCGCCTCCGCTAGCGCGGGGAATGCAGGTCGCTTCCCTGCGCGGGAAGATTCCGATTCCCGCTTCCGCGACGGCGGAAAATCGTTCTAGGAAAACCGTGCAGCAGACTTTTGAGGTGCAATACAGCCTCGCGCCTGGGGAACGACAACTCGAGCTTCGCATCCGCACGCGCAATCTGGCTTGCGACCACCGCGTGCGCTGGAATTTGCCGCTGGCGACCGTGCCAAGAAATGTGCGTGCGGGACTTAAGTTTTCCGAAGTGGCGCGCGTTTGCGGCGATGCTCCCACCGGAAAAAAAGCTCCCCGGATTCATCCCGAGCATCCCTTCGACGCCTTCGTCGCCGTCGAGGATGAAAACCGTGGGGGTCTCGCTGTTTTCTCCGAATATCCGATGAGCTACGAAGTGGTCAAGGGACGCGGCCCACGCCTGGCCATCACCCTTTATCGCTCGGTCGCATGGCTTTCCAATCCCCAGGAACTCACCACCCGTCCCGGCGTTGGCACCGGCCCGGGCACACCGACGCCGGCGGCTCAACTCCTGGGCCGAGTGCTCGATTTTCGTCTGGCACTTCGGCCTTTTTCAAAAAAGGAAGCGCCGGCCCTCATGCGGGAAGCCTTGCTCTGGCGCTGGCAGCCCGTGATCGGGCAGAGCGAGGTCTGGTATCCGAGGCGGAAAAAGGAGTTTCCCGCCGGACCCTTTATCGAAATGCAAGGCGCCGCCATCGTCTCGGCGTTTAAAAAGTCACAGGATGGGAAAAACGTCGTCCTCCGGCTTCACAATCCCACCGCGCGGGCCATCGTCTGCAAACTGCGGGTTCGCGATCTCACCCAGTTGCGCGAAGTCGGCCTGCATGAAAAGCCCCTCCCGCAGGCCCCGTGGCGAAGCGGGCGGGATGGCGCTTTTGCGCTCGCGTTCGCGCCCTGGTCGTTGCGCACTTTTCGGCTCGAAACCCTCACGGGGTGAGCTTCAACCGCAAAGGCGGTTGGGTTCAGCGATCCGTTCTGAAAGGCGAGGCGGGCAGCCCTTCCCTGTTGTACAAATTGCAGCCCTCGGGGTTGTCCGCCCAGGCGTAGCGCACCGCGACGGGGGCGGTCACCTTCTCGCTGGAGACCACAACCGCGTCGCCGTCAATCCGCGCCTCGGCCCAGACCCACTTCTTGTCGGCTCCCGCGATGGCAAACGTCTTGAGAGCCTCGCCCCCTCTGGCGACAAGGCCGCCGCCCGTGTGATTGAACTTCACCCGGATGCGCCCGCCCTCCACCGCCATCGCGGTGTAAAGGGGCCCGGAAATCTCGGTCTTCTCTCCGTAAGTCGTCCCCAGCGCCCATGTCGCCAGGCGCTTGCCGACATCCTGCTTGTTGCGCGGATGGATGTCCGCCGCCTCGCCGATATCTATAATCACCGCCTGCCCGGTGTTCGGCGTCGCCAGCGTCAGCTCCTGCGCCTCGCGCAATTCCGCCCAACCGCTCTCTCCGGGTTCGGCCTTCGCGGGAAGGAAATTGGCGAGTTGCACGAAGAGGAAGGGAAACTCGCCCACGCCCCAACGCGAGCGCCAGTCCTGGATCATCAGGGGGAAGAGCTGCCGGTACTGCTTGGCGCGCCCCACGTTCGATTCGCCCTGGTACCAGATAGCGCCCTTGATGGCGTAGGGTATAACGGGGGCGATCATCCCGTTAAAGAGCACGGTCGGAGCATTGGGGTTATTCGTGAGCGGTGGCACCGGCTTGGGGCCGATTTTTGACTGGTTGATCCCGACGGCGTAGGACCACGCCCCAGCGAGCGAAATAGCGGAACCCGGGCCCTCGATTTTCAGTTGCTCGGGTTTGCCGTGGAACCCGCCACCGCCCCCCGTATCGGTCACACGCACGGCGATCACGTTGATGCCGGGTTTGACGAGGGTGTCAGAAACCTTGTACACACGCTGCGCCATCCAGCCATCCATGGCGCCGATCTTGGTGCCGTTGAAATAGGTGATGTCGTTGTCGTCAATGGGACCCAGCGCGAGGGTGAGCGCATTTCCGATCCAGGTTTCAGGTATCTTGACCTCGCGCCGGTACCAGACGACGCCATCCAGGTTCGGAAGTCCCGAATTTTCCCAGTTGCCCGGCAGTTCCATCGTCTTCCAGGATGAGATATCCACCGTTGCTTCGGCCCACTTGTTCTTGGCGCCTTCGTCCACCAACGCGGCGGAGGCCTTTTCCCAAAGAGCCAGCTTTTCAGCATACTCGCGCTGCAGATCGGGGAGATGGTCAGCCGACGCCTCGATATCCTCGACGGCGGTCTTGAAATCCGCCATGGTCTTCAAGGCCGCTCCGCTGGTCCACGCCTCGCAGACCGTCCCGCCCCAGGACGCATGGACGAGACCGATGGGGACGCCCAGTTTCTCCTGGAGGTGGCGCGCGAAGAAGTAGCCGACGGCGGTAAAGCCGCCAACCGTTTCAGGGCGGCATTCCTGCCAGGCTCCGCCCGTGACTTCGGTGCGCGGGACGGGGCTGATCGCCTTTGTCACGGCGAAATGGCGAATCTGCGGGTTGAGCGCGGCCGCAATTTCGCGCTGCGCGTCCCTCACTCCGGCGACGCTCCACTCCATGTTGGATTGTCCGCCGCAGACCCAGACGTCGCCCACCAGGACGTCTTTAAATTCCAAGGATTCCTTGCCACGGACTGAAAGCGTATGCGGCCCTCCGGCCTTAAAAGGTCCGATTTTGGCCGTCCAATGGCCGTCCTTGTCCGCGACGGCCTCGGCAGCCTGGTCGCCCATGCGCAGGGCAACCTTCTCCCCGGGTTCGGCACTTCCCCATACGGGAACGGGAAGATCGCGCTGGAGGACCATGTGGTCGCCGAACATTTTGGCAACGTTGATGCCGGCCTGAGCCGGAAGGGAGAGCAGCAGGAGCACAAGCGGTATTCTCATGGCGGGGAATCGTGGCGAAAGGGAGGGGTTGGTCAACCGGTACTCGGGAGCGCCGTTTTTCTATTCCACCGTGACGCGCTCACAGTGTTCGGTCTTCACAACCGCCAAGGCCTTCAGGGAACCGATCTCATTCCTGGAAAACTTGAGGCGGGAGACCGAACGCGCCTCGACAAGTGGCGCGGAACAATCCACGAACTTGTTGCTTTCGATGCGGATGCCGGCGTGATAATAGGCCTGGGGTTGCAAGGGCTCCCCGATTTCTGGAATTATGCAGATCGCCGCCCGACCCCAGCTCGGGGTATGGGCGCAGTCCGTAAAGGTATTCTCACGGATGGTGACGTCCCGCACGCGACCTGATTCGAACCAGCCATTCGCATCCCCGGCGATCAGGATAGCGGCCCCGGGGGTCGCGAACTGGCATTTTTCCACCAGCACCCGGCCACGGGTCGAAAAGAGTATCCCGCGCGCCCGGTTGTGGCGTATCACACAGGAGCGGATCGTAAGGTCGGCCTGGCGCGTGATGTTTTCGAAGCAATCCCCTGTGTTCAGGTGGTCCGGCAAATCCTCACGGAATTCGATATCGAAGGTCTCCGAGTTGAGGGATTGCAGGGCGACGACCGTCGCGGTGCCCCGCACGACCATATCCTGGGCGCGAATGAACTCAACCGTTTCTCCAGGTTCGCAGGGAAAAATACCCTTGTGCTGCGGATGTCCCAGTCGCGCCCGCAGGGTCTTCGCCCCAAGCGGGCGCACGATCTGACAGTAGTAGCCGTGGACGTTGGCCGCATCATCGAGCTGGTTTTCAAAAAGGCAGTCTTCCAGCAGTAGTTGGCCTGTACATTGGACGAAGTGCGTCGCATCCGCCGAGGCCGAGAAAAGCAGCCCGGAATTCGGAGGGGGCGTCACCTGGCAATGGCGCAGGGTGATATTTTCAGAAAGCTGACCCACGATAGCCATCGCTGGCGCATGGTGGATGCGAATGTTGTCCAGGATCACATCACGGCAACGGGAGATGACGATGGCATGCGCCAGCCGCTCTCCGGTGTCGTATCCCGTCAACCAGAGGATGACCCACTGGCCCGGCTGGGGGATGGCCTTGCAGGGGCCGGTGATGCGAATGCGGCGCTCGTCCAACTTCTCGACGTGCCATACGACTTCATAATCCCCTCCACAATTGTCCCCACTGCCACGGACAGGCGCTCCTGTTGCGGCCTCCACAGCGATGATGCGCTGCAAGGGCTTGCAGAAGCCCTCGCCTTCAAAATAAATCTGGCCGTTCCAAACCCACCAGCGCATATCGCTCACGACCTCGACCTCCATCGAATTCCCATGGGAAGCCAGCACCTTGGCCTGCGCCATGTGGCGGCTCGCCCAGTCGATGGAGAGATCCTTAATCGTGACGTTCGTGCAGTCCTCAAGGATGAACGTCGTCATGAACGCGTGGTGCGTGATCCGCGATGCCGCCGCCAGGGGCTCGCCACGGACCCGGAGGGATGAGTGCTGGCCGTCAATGCAGATATCCTGGAGACCCCGCAACCAGAAGGCGGCACGCTTCAAGCCCGCATCATTGTTGGACACGCAGAAGTGCGCTTCCACGGCGGCTTCGGGAAAAAGGTCACAGCTCCCTCCAGGCAGATTCAGAGTCCACTTTCCCGGCGGAGCTGAATTCAGAAAGCGCCGGATGGCGGCGACGTGATCGCCCTGGCCATCCAGGGGTTGCCGATAATCCGCTAACTGAAAAGCCTGCATGGGGACCCAGCTCGCAAGCGCGGACTCCCTTCCTGGTTACAGGAAAGCGGCGGCCATCAATGCCCCCCGCCCTCGCCGGCGAGGTTCTTGGCCAAGTCTCCCACCACCGCCTTGGCGTCCCCAAAGAGCATGAAGGTCTTGTCGAGGAAATAGAGCTCGTTGTCTATCCCGGCGAAACCGGGGTTCTTGGAGCGTTTGATGGCATAGACGGTCTTGGCCTTGTCGGCGGCGATGATGGGCATGCCGTAGATGGGGCTGCCCTTGTCGGTGCGCGCCGCCGGATTGACCACGTCGTTCGCGCCGATGATGAGCGCCACGTCGGCCTGGGGCATGTCGGAGTTGATGGCGTCCATCTCCAGCAGATCCTCGTAGGGGATCTCCGCTTCGGCCAGCAGCACGTTCATGTGGCCCGGCATGCGGCCCGCCACCGGATGGATGGCGAACTTCACGGTGACGCCCCGCTTCTTGAGCTGGTCGTAGAGCTCGCGCACCTTGTGCTGCGCCTGGGCGACGGCCATGCCGTAGCCGGGCACGATGACCACGAGACCGGCCTGGCCCAGCACCTGGGCCGCACTCTCAGGCGTATCGCCCTTGTAGCTTTTCGCCTCGCCGCTGGCCGCCACCGCCGTCACCTGCCCGAAGGCGCCGAAGAGGACGTTGGTGAAGGAGCGGTTCATGGCGCGGCACATGATGATGGACAGGATGAGGCCACTCGAGCCGTCGAGCGCGCCCGCCGTGATGAGCAGCTTGTTGTCCAGCACGAACCCCATGGCCACCGCAGATAAGCCGGCGTAGGAATTCAGGATGGAGATGACCGTGGGCATGTCGGCCCCGCCGATGGGAATGATGAGCAGCACCCCGAAGGCCAGGGCCAGCACGATGATGACGGGGAAGGCCACGGCGGCCCAAGCGGCCGTGGGACTCAGCACCAGGGCCGCGCCCAGGCCGGCCGCGAGCAGCAGCAGGCCGATGTTGAAAAGGTTCTGGCCCGGGTAGGTCACGGGTCGCTGGGGGATAAAGCGGATCTCCTGGAGCTTGCCGGCAGCCATGAGCGAGCCCGTGAAGGTGAGATACCCCAGGATAACCTCCAGCACCAGCGCCGTGGTGCGGAAGGGCGTGAGCTGCCCGGCATGCGCTGGATCCTGCCAGATGTAGAACTCGGCGCTGCCCACCAATCCCGCCGCCAGGCCGCCGAAGGCATGCGAAAGAGCGGTGCGCTGCGGCACGGCGGTGAGCGGCACCAGCGAGAGCGGCACCCCGATGGCGGCGCCCACGGCGATGGCGGCCGCGATGAGGCCGAGGTGGCCGAAGCCCGGACCCAGCACGCCCACGAAGGTTCCGGCCACCGCCAGGACCATGGCCGCCACTCCCGAGAAAACCCCGCGCCGGGCGGTTTCAGGATCGCTCATCCACTTGAGCGACATGATGAACAGGCCCGAAGAGACGAGGTACAGGAGCTGGGTCAGCGTCGTGCCGCTCACCGGCTCTCCTTGTCGCGGTCGCGCTTCTTGAACATCTTGAGCATGCGGTCGGTGATGAGGAAGCCGCTCACGATATTGGTGGTCGAACAGACCACGGCGATAAGCCCCATGGCCGTGATGGCCACGGGATGGTCCGCGCCGGCGGAAACGATGATGGCGCCCACGACGGCGATGGCCGAAATGGCGTTGGTGAGGGACATGAGCGGCGTGTGCAACAGCCTTGAAACGCGCTGGATCACCAGCATGCCGATGAAGGTCGCCAGCATGAAGACGAACACCGCGGCGACGACGTCGATTTGTCCGTGCTGCGCCGCCACGGCCGCGCTGCTTTCAACCTCGTGCATGAAGGCTCAGCTCCTTTTCCGCGGGTTCATGAGGCCTGCGCCGCCAGGGCCTTCTCGGTGGGGCCGTGGACCACCTTGCCCTCGCGCGTGACCAGGCAGCCCTTGATGATGTCGTCGTTCCAGTCGAGGTTGAGCGCGCGGGCCTCCTTGTTCCAGAAGGCCGTCACGAAGTTGTAGAGGTTGCGTGAAAACAGCAGGCTCGCGTGGTGCGGCATGGTGGCGGGCAGGTTGGTGGGGGCGAGGATGGTGACGCCGGAAACGGAAACGCGCTCCCCGGGCCGCGATTTCGTGCAGTTCCCGCCGCCATCGGCCCCGAGGTCCACGATGACGCTGCCGGGGCGCATGCGGGCCACGATGGAATCGTCAAGGAGCTTGGGCGCGAACACGCCGCCGATGAGGGCGGTGGTGATGACCACATCCACCAAGGCGCACTGGTCGGCCAGCAGGCGCGCCTGCTGCGCGCGATCCTCCGCCGACAACTCCCGGGCGTAACCGCTGCCGGCGGACGCGCTCTGCTTGAGGTCAATGCCGACGTACTTGGCGCCGACGCTTTCGATCTGCTCCTTGACCTCGGGCCGCACGTCGGTGGCCGTCACCGTGGCGCCCAGGCGGCGCACCGTCGCGATGGCCTGCAGGCCCGCCACTCCCGCGCCGATGACGAAGACCTTGGCGGCAAGGGTCGTGCCCGCCGCCGTCATGAACATGGGGAAATACTTGCCCAGCTCAAGCGCGCCGAGGAGCGCTCCCCGGTAGCCCGTGATGTTCGCCTGGGAAGACAGCGTGTCCATCGCCTGGGCCCGGGTGATGCGCGGTATGCAATCGCTGGAGAAGGACGTGATATTTCCACGCGCCAGCCGGCTGACCGCGTCCAGGCTGCGCGTGGGAAAAAGCGAGGCCAGCAGCAGCGAGCCCGGCCGCAGCAGGTCCGCTTCGTGGCGGCTATCCTCCAGGGGCAGCGGGGCGTGCACCTTCAATACCAGATCCGCCGCGCCGAGAAGTTGCGCAAAATCCCCGACCACGGTGGCACCGGCCTCCTTGTAGGATGCGTCGGGGAAAGCGGCGGCCTCGCCGGCCCCCGCTTCCACCAGCACTTCGGCTCCGGCCTGGACCAGCTTCTTCACGGACTCGGGAACCAGCGCCACGCGCCGCTCACCCTTCTCACGCTCTCTTGGTACGGCGATCTTCATGGGCTGGCCGGAGTTTCTAAAGTGAGATCCACGGTCAAGGGGCTATTGGCGCCGCGGCGCGCACTTTTGCGCGTCGCTGACAAAAAAGTTGCGAAGGGTTGCGCGTAGCGGGCCCTCTTCGCCTCTGGAAAACCCTGCGGATCCTTTTCAAGGCCGCGAAGTGGTGCCCCGGCTTTGGATCCCCAGGAGAGCCAGCACCGCCTGTTCAGCAATCGCGTTCTCGCGTATAATCGCGCCCGCCGCGAGTGACACAAGGTGATATGAGCACGCGAAAACACCCTCAACCCCCCCCCTCCCGGAGCAGGGCTGGAGCTTCGCGCGGCGCGCCCGCGCCGCTCATCAATATGTTCGTCGCGGACGTCACCGTCCTGGACTGTGCCGTGCTCGATCCAATTCGCGGACTCGTGGGCCAGAGCTGGCACGTTGACGCGGAACTCATCGGCCGCCTTGATGGGGAGAGCGTGGTCTTCGACTTCAGTTACGCCAAGAAGGCGGTGAAAAAGGCCATTGACGAAGTGAGCGACCACCGCCTGGTCTTGCCGCGCGCGGTAGCCGCGCAGGCCTCCCTGGAGATTGCGGAGGACCCGGGGACGCGCGTTTCCTTCTCCTATGAATTTGGCGGCGGCGAGCGCCTGGACTACACCTGCCCGCGCCAGGCCCTGTGCGTGCTCGACCAGCCCGTGGTCACCGCCCAGGCGCTGCAAGCCTATCTCGAGCGCGCGGTCATGAAAGTCATGCCCGCGAACGTCTCCGGCGTGCGCCTCGCGCTGCGCGAGGAGGTTTTCGCGGATGGGCAGCCCCGCTACCACTACACCCACGGCCTCAAGCAGCACTATGGCAACTGCCAGCGCCTCTTCCATGGCCACCGCAATAAGCTGGACCTCATCGTGGGCGGGGTCAAGGACGGCGAACTCGAAAACCGCGTGGCCCAGGAGTGGGCCGATGCGCATTTCACCTACCCCGAGAACGTGTTGGAGCGCGACCTCAAAATAGGAGCACGCCAGGATCACCTGCCGCGCTTGCGCATCCGTTACCGCGGCAACCAGGGCCCTTTCGAGGCCGTGCTTCCGGGCCGCTGCGTTTACGTCATGCCCTACGAAACGACCGTGGAGAACATCTCGCGCCACCTCGCCGCCAAGGCGCGCGACCTGCTGGGCCGGCGGCGCGCAAGCGTGCGCGCGCGCGCCTATGAAGGCATCGGCAAGGGCGCGGAGGCCGCGGGTTAGACGCCATGGCTGGCCGTGGACTCAACGACTATTGGCCCCTGGACCGCCGGGCCACGCACGCCCTGCTGGTCTTCACGGCGGTGGCGGCCGCCTTCGTCTTCGTCATTGTCCTCAAAGACGTTTTCACGCCGTTCTTCGTCGCGCTCACGCTCGCCTATATCTTCAATCCCCTGGTGAACTTCGGCGAGAAATTGCGCATCAGTCGCAAGCTCAGCACGGTCTGTATTTTCGGCCTGTTCCTGCTCATCATCTCCTTCGTGATCTTCGTGATGCTGCCTTCGCTGCTCTTCGAGGCCAAGGGTTTTTTGAGCGGCATCCATATTCGCCTGCCCTCCACCGACGAAATGGTCCGCCGCTTTGATGATGAGATCGGCAGCCGCTTGCCTCCGGAACTGCGCGAGCGCGCCTCGTTGCAGGTGCGCGAATGGATCGATGGCTCGCTGGTTTCCTTGCGCGAAATAGCGCAAAAGGTGCTGGCTGCCCTGGGCCGCGGGGTGCTTCCCGGATTGCAGGTGATGCTGTCGCTGGGCCTGAACATCCTGCTCATCGCCTTCTGCTTCTTCTTCCTGCTGATGCACCTGAACAGTCTGTGGGAGTTCCTGCGCACCACCATCGTGCCCTACGAGTACCGCGAGGTTTTCGACCGCATCAGCCTCAAGATCCACGTCTCCTTGTCGGCCTTCTTTCGCGGCCGCCTCTTGATCTGCACGCTCATCGGGCTCATCACCTGGGTGGGCTTCCTGTTCCTCAAGGTTCCGCTGCCCTTCTTTTTCGGGTTCAGCATCGGCTTTGCCACGGTGGTGCCCATGCTCGGGCTCGTTTTCCTGGTCCCGGCGGTGGCGCTTTTTGCCGTGAATGGGGCCGGCGCTGGTGCCGTCCTGGCGCTGCTGGCCTTCTACGCCCTGGTGCAGGGCCTAGAGATGTTCGTGTTCACGCCCTTCCTGCTGGGACGCGAAGTCGAGCTGCACGCCCTTGTCCTCGTCATGGCCATTCTAGTATGCGGCTATCTCTTCGGCGTCATCGGAGTCCTGCTTGCGGTTCCCATCGCTTCGACAGCCAAAATCCTCTTCAATGAGTTTATTTTTCCGAGTTTCCTGGCGCTCTCGCACCAGGCCGACGCGGGCGGCGGAGACCCTTCGGGCAGGAAGCCTTGAAATGAAAACCCCGGCGGCCCTGTTCGCGCTGCTGCTGATCCTGCTCCCGGTTGTATCCGGAGCCGAGGAAGAGTTCTGGCGCAAGCCGGAGGAGCGGCCCGCGGAGGCTCAGCCACGGCACCGCGCCGCGCCGTTGCGCGCCCCGAGTTACGTCTATGCCGGGCCCGTCGGTTACTTCAACTTCTCCAACAAGGGCAATAACGAGAACACCGCGGGCCTGCGCATCAACTCCTCCGTCCGCGAATTTTCGGACGTTTTCGCGCTGCGTTTCGATGCCATGCTGGGCCTTGGCGGCCCGGCGGAGGGCCTGGCGGAGGTGGACTTCACGCTGATGCGCGGGCTGCTCGTCGGCCTCGGCGCGAGCCACACCACGCGCGTCGGAACTTCCGCGCGCGCCGGGCTTTACGTCGAGGACCACCAGAATTCCGCCCGCCGCGGCGGCATCTTCCTCATCAAGAACGGCGGCGGGGTGGAGCTCAGTTGGCCCATCGAGTTCCAGTGGAGCTTCTTCGGCGAATTCGGATCGGAGCGCGACGCGGGCGTCAGCTACAACCGCGTCCAGGCCGGACTGTTTTTCAAGTTCTGATTTTCCCCTCGCGCGGACCGGCGGCTTTGGCGGGAAGCGCGGTGGTTATCGGGTGAGCATCCCCCGCGCGAGCAGCAGGGCCAGCACGGCCGCCAGCGCGACGCGATAGACCACGAAGGGCAGAACGCTGCGGGTTCTGAGGAAGCGCAGCAGGCCGTCCAGGCACACGTAGCCCACGATACCGGAGACGGCCGTGGCGACGATGAGCGGGCCGAGGCCCGCGGCACCGAGCGCCGCGCGTTCCTTCCACAGTTCGTAGAATCCGGCGGCGGAGACGGCGGGAAGGGACAGCAGGAAGGAGAAGCGCGCGGCGGCGCCGCGTTCGATGCCCAGGAAAAACGCCCCGGTCATGGTCGTTCCCGAACGCGACGCGCCGGGGATGAGCGCGCAGGCCTGCGCGAGCCCGACGAGCACGGCATCGCGCACGCCGATGGCATCCTGGCCGCGCCGCGCGCGCGCGGCAAAGCGGTCGGCGACGGCGAGCAGCATCCCGAAACCGGCGAGCGCTGCGGCTATCTTGTCGAGGGTGCGCAGCTCCCCGGCGATGGCGTCCTTGAACAGCAGCCCGCCAACGACGATGGGGAGCGTGCCCAGTGCGATGCCTAAAAGCAGCCTCAGCTCGCGCGGCTGGCGCGCCGCGGCCCCGCGCGCGAGCCGCGCGATTTCAGCGCGGAAGTACACGATCAGCGCCAGCGTCGTGCCCAGTTGGATGACGGCTGAGAAGGCGGCGCCGGGATCGCTCCATCCGAGCAGCGCGGGCACGATGCGCAGGTGCGCGGTGCTGGAAATCGGCAAAAATTCGGTGACACCCTGCACGCCGCCGAGCACCACCGCCTCGCCGTAACCCATGGCCGTTTCCGGGGGCATCAGCTAGAAGTTTTTCTGTAAGCGTTCAGTTTTTTGGCTCATCCGAATAATGCGTACTTTTCAAGAGTTTTCACACGGGACCACGATCTGGCATGGCGGGAACCCCATCGCAATACCGGGGGATTTTTCCACAGATGACACAGATTAACACGGAAAGTACTCAAAGGCTGGCCTCTTTATCAGTGCCCATCGGTGTAATCTGTGGATAAATTCGAGTTAAGAACACGGAGCATTTTGGAAAAACTGGGAAGAGGAAACTACCAGAGGTACGCATTCTTCGGATGAGCCAGTTTTTTTGTGCCACGACAGGTGCCGACGGCACGTTCATGCTTCGATCCCTCGACAAGCTCAGGACTCAGCACGAACGGCCCTAGCTGCCGACACAGCCATACGAAGACGCGAATCATTGGCTGAACGCTTGGGTTTTTCTCACGGCCATTTCGCGACCTATCTTGTCCCGATGGCCCAAAGCTGCCAGGGATCGAGGTCGGGCGAAGGCTTGGCGACCGCCGGTGCGGGGGACTCGGCTCCGTCCACCTTGCCCTCGCGGAGCCATTGCAAGGCGGCGTCCAACTGGCCATCCCTGGTTGGCGAAGCGGGCGGCGTCGAATAGACGATATCGGGATCGATGCCGCGACCATGAAAAGATGCGCCGCCGGGGTCGAGCAGCGCTTCGCGGGTGATGGCGATTCCCGAGTTGTCGGCGAGTCCCAGTAAAACCTGGCTCACCCCCTTGCCGAAGCTGCGCTGGCCGATGATTTTGCCCGTGCCATAATAGCGCAAGGCCGCGGCGGTGATCTCCGAAGCCGAAGCCGATCCCGCGTCCATCAACACGGCCAGGTTAGCGCGGCTCAAGCCGGGCAGGCTTTCCGGAAAGTAGTCCCCGAGATAGAAGGCGCGCGTGCGGCCCGCCACGCGGTAGATGGGCCGGCTTGAGGCGGGCGTGTCCTGCTCGATGAGGTAGTCAACGAGCGCCAATGCGCCGCTCACCCGGCCCCCGGGATTGCCGCGCAGGTCGAGGACGATGCCGGCGATGCCGGCGCCGGCTGCCTGTTTAACTTTTTCGTAATCCTCGCGCACCCGGAACCCCGTGAGGTCGGAGAACTGGCGCACGTTAAGGTAGGCGATGCGCCCCGGTTTCAGAGCCGAGATATGGTGTTCCGCCGCTGTGAGCACGGTGAGCGCGTTGCCGGAACGCAACAGGCCGAGTTCCACCTCTTGCCCCTCATTTTTGGGCATCAGATCCAGCGCCGCGGTCAAGCTCAACCCCGCCACATCCTTGCCGGCGACGCGCAGGATGCGGTCCTGGGCCTGGAGGCCGTCGAACCAGCCGCGCGCCAGTGGCAGCACGGCCTCGATGAGCAGTGGGTTCGCGTCCGAGATGGTGTTGCCGCCGCCACCCAGGATGAGCCGGATACCGATGGTGGATCGCTCCCCGCGCGCGGTTTCTAGCTGGCGGGTGTAGGCCTCGACGCTCAGGTAGAAGGTGAAGGGATCGCGCGGCTGGAGGTTCGCCGCCAGGGCGGCGGGCGAGGCGATACCGGCAAGGCTCACGGGCAAATTGGCGGGATAGAGGTAGTAGCGGTGATAGAGGTGGCTGGCCTGCGCCAGGGCGAGGTCGAGGGTGCCCGCCGCGCGGCACTCGGGATAGGCGGCGGCGAGCAGCGCGATTTCCTTGAGCAGCGCCGCAGGCGTTCCCTCCTTGAGGCCGGCGGGAATGAGGAGCCGCAGTTCAGCGCCGCGCACGACGTTGCCCTCCACGGTGATGCCGCTTTCTCCTTCGGCCTTCAATGAAACGAACTCCTGAACCGAAGTGCGCCCGTCGGGAGTGACGGCCTCTTCCCTGAGCAAGCCGCGCTGCGCGTCCTGCCACGCGGTCAGGCGCTGAAATTCCGCGAAAGCGCCATCGGACTTCTTGTATTCGCGTTTGAGCGCATAGCGCGTCGCCGTGAAGCGGCCGGCGACAAGGCTCACCTCCTCGCTGCGGGCGTCGCTGTAGCTGTCGCGCAAGCTGAAAGCGCCGATGCCGCTGCCGCCGAAGATGGTCTGCACGTATTCCTCGGTGTAAGGCAAGTCTTCGAGCTTCACGCGCGCGCGCCGGCCCGGGGTGTAGGCGATGTCATCGCTCAACGTCACGGTTTTCTTGTAGTAGGCCTTGCCGTCGCGGACCTCCAGGGTGTGCGCGTTGCGCTCGACTTCCATGCCTTCGAGCATCTGCGTCTCTTTCCAGGCGCCGGGGCTGGCCTCCAGCACCTCGACGGCGAGGCGGGAGGACTCCCCATCCTGGTCCAGGCGATAAACCCACTTCATGGGAGCAACGGGGACGGGTTCGAAATCTCCGAAAGAAGGGGCCGGATCCGCCGAATTCCCGCTGCCGCCGCAGCCCAAGCCCAGCGCCACGGCGAGGGCCAGGGCCGCAAGTGCGGTGCTTCGCGTCAAGTTGGCCCGCCCGCGGCCGCTATCTCGCGGCGTCGAGGCGCACGCTGGTGGTTCCAGGGGCGCCGCCGAGTTGTATTTCGGTGGGCTCATAACCCACCGCGCGCACGGTGAAGGACCAGGGAGCCGAACCCGCCCACTCGATGAGGTACTCCCCCTTTTCAAGGGCCTGCTTGTGGAGATCGCGGGGCGCCATCGGTGGCCGCTTGGAGTTTTCACCGCCCGGGGGCGGATTTGCGGAGGGCAGGATATCGTAAGTGGAAAGGACCTGGTCCTGGGAGTCGCGAATCACGAGCTGAGCTCTGCAAATCTGCGCCCCGTTAAGGGTTGCTTGCAGGCGACCGATCTCCGCGCGCAGCGCGGGTTTTTCGAAATATTCGCTGCGGATGAGCCAGGCGCTGAAGACCAGCGTGGTGGTCAAAAAGATCTTGAGCTCCAGGCTGAGTTTTGGGGGGAGGGGTCGCTTCTCGGCCACGGGCTCAGAATCGGCGGAGACCGCCGGCGCCGTGGGGGGGGGCTTAACAGCCGACACGGGAGCGACTCCCACGCCAGAGCGCGCACCCGGCGACGCCGCGCTATCTGACGCGGGCAAAAGCTCTGCGTCTGCAACCGGAGCAGCCGGAAAATCTTGCGCCGCGGTGTTCGCGGGTGCGGCAACTGGCGCCGTCGGTCCATCAGGGAGCAGCTCTGAGGAGAAGTCCGGAGTCTCCTCCAACTGCTTGGTATCTCCCGGATCTTCCGCTTCGTCGGTGAGCACCGGCGTAGCCAGGGTTTCCGCGGCGTCGAAGGCGAGCAGGGACTTGCCGCAATCCGAGCAGGAGCTGGCCGCAGGCGCGTGTTCTTTCCCGCAGCCGCAATAGATGGCGACGAGGTTGCGAGCGGCTTCCGCGAAAGAAGGGAGGGGCCGGGTGCATTTAGGACAATCCCCCAGGGACCGGTCCCAGCCGGCGATTAACTTGAAACGCTTGCCACACAGGCAGGCGAACTTGACGCGCACCCCGGGGGCGAACCTCGCTGGCGGGGAGGTGTCGGGGCTGGGGGTCATGGTGGTCCTTTGCGCTTCATCGAGAAATCCGCCGGCTCATGTTGACCAATCTTCCACGGCCAGCCCTTCGATTCCCATGAAATCAGCGACGTTGCATGTGGCGAGAATCATGCCATGGGAAAGCGCCGAGACGGCGATCAGCAAATCCATGACGGGTTTGCGCTTGCCGAGCTTCATGAGTCTTCCGGAAAGCCGGCCATAAAGGACGGCCGCGTCGTGCTCCAAGGCAAGCAGAGGCAAACGACCTTTGAGTGAGTTATCGTACAGATCCCAGAACCTCGGCGAACCTTTGGCTTCCAACCCCTGGAGCACTTCGGCTTCGCAGAGCACGGAGGTGCATAAACGACTGTCTCCTATCTCGCGCCAGCGCCGGATCGTACTTTCGAGAGGTCGGGGACGCAGCGGCTGACAGTAGACCGAAGTGTCCAGCAGGTGGGTCGGACTCACAGACGCAGAAGACGGGGCGCATCAAGATGGCGAGGTGGCGGAGAGAAATCCCCATCCAGAGGCCCCGTTTCAGCCAGATGTTTTTCTCTGGCTTCCCAAACACCGTGGGGCTGTTTGTCTTTGGCGATGGGTTCAATCCTGACATAGGGCTTGCCCCGGCGCGTGACGATGATGGTTTCGCCTTTTTCATGGACGGCTTGGCAAATCTCTGAAAGCCGTGTCTTGGTTTCAAACAGTCCTATGTTGCGCATGCCATTATTATACTAGTAGACTGGTCTGTTCAAGTGCCAGGAAAACACAGAACGGTTGGCCAGAAATTCTTGGACGGGACGCTCCTCTGGGTTAGCGACCGTAGGGGAGATGGCCACTTCTACTTCTCCTTGTGAAACTTGATCCCGCAGCCCACGGGTTTGCTCTTGCTCGTTGGCGGCGCTTTGCCCTCGATCAGCGCCGCGACGGCGTCTTTGAGGTAATGGTGCTGAACTTTTGCGGGATCCTGGTGATTGTCGTCAATGG